>CAMFJT010000074.1 GCA_945957125.1 uncultured Rhodospirillales bacterium
CGACGTTTTAGCTCGGTTGTGCGCGTTGCCACCCTTCGAGACGCTCCGCTTCGCTACGCTCCTCAGGGTGAGGTGATTGGGTAGCGGGACCGCTATGATCCAATGTCCGGCAATAAATTCACAACCTCAGAGTGGCGCGGTCCCGGCGAAGAGTCAGGCGTTGCCGAACATCGGGTGCCTGACCTTGTCGCCCGGCTTGATGCCGAGCAGGGCCGCGCTGCCGCCATTGATCTCGAGTACGGCGCGAACCGGGTACAGACTCGGGACCGGGTCGGTCGAGAGGGGTACGGCGTTGGCATGTACATGCTTCACCGTGCCGTCGCCGGCGATGAACACCATGTCGAGCGGGATCAGCGTGTTCTTCATCCAGAAGCTGACCGGCATCTCCTGGTAGAAATCGAACAGCATGCCCTCGTAAGCGCCGAGTTCCTTGCGGAACATCAGGCCACGCGAGCGCTCGGCGTCGTTGGTCGCAAGCTCGACGTCGAACTTCAGGTCGCGGCCGCCGGCCGCGATCGTCAACGACGAGCGCTTGAACTCGATATCCGCCGGCTGGCTACGCGCCGCAGCGGCCGCCAGCACCAACGGAGCCGCGAAGAGGAACCGGCGGCCGAGCGGCCGCGCCATCGCTTGAAACGCCATGTCCGCCTTAGTGCGCGACGAGGCCCATGGCGGTCAAGCGCCGCGGATCTCGACGACCTGCAGGCCCTTCTGACCTTCAGCGATGCGCACCATCACCTTCTGACCCGGCGCCAGCGAATCCATGCCGTGCCGGCGCAGCACCGCAGCGTGCACGAAGATGTCGCCATCGGTCGCTTCGCGCGTGACGAAGCCGTAGCCACGTTCGTTGTTGTACCATTTCACCAGGGCTGCGATGTAGTCGCCCATGGCGATGCCTTCCGGAACGGGTGGCGGCTTGGGCGCCGGAGCAACCGCCGTCGATAGATCGACGTCGAGCACCTTCATCACCTGCCAGCCCTTGGGCCCCCGGACCCCGGAACACAGCACAGTAGCTCCGGGCTTGAGATCGTCATGCCCGGATTGCCGAAGTGTCGTCACATGCAGGAACGCGTCGCTGTTGTCGCTTTCGAGGGCCAGAAATCCGTAGCCCTTTACGGCGTTGAACCACTTTACCTTACCACGCAGCTCAACCGATCCGCCGTCCCCGCCTTGCTCTCCCTGATGGGTCGTCATTCAACGATCCCTCTTGTTATGAGGAAATCTTATCAGTCCGGCGCGCGCGCGCAACACTTGTGAACGTTTGAAGTCGTAAGTTAGACGAAAGGTTGAAATCCACGGGAGAGCGGCAATGTTCAGAAGCGACCTGTTCGAGGGCAAGCGATTCCTCGTCACCGGCGGTGGCACCGGACTGGGCAAGATCATGACGGAGCGTTTCGTCGAGCTCGGCGCGGATTGCGTGATCTGCGGTCGCAGAGGCGGCGTGCTCGAGGAGACCGCGAAGGAGATCATGTCGCGGCATCCGGGCCGCAGGGTCGACACCTTCACCGTCGATATCCGCGTCGCGACGGCCGTCGAGGAGATGATCGGCGAGATCTGGGCAAGCGGGCCGCTCGACGGGCTGGTGAACAACGCGGCGGGCAACTTCATCTCGCAGACCAAGGATCTCAGCCCGCGCGCCTTCGATGCCATCGCCAACATCGTGCTGCACGGCACGTTCTACATGACCAACGCCTGCGGCAAGCGGTGGATCGCCGAGCAACGCAAGGCAAGCGTGATCAGCATCCTCACGACCTGGGTGTGGACCGGCAGCCCGTTCGTCGTGCCGTCGGCGATGTCGAAGGCCGGTGTTGCGGTGATGACGCAGAGCCTGGCCGTCGAATGGGGACGCCACGGCATCCGCCTCAACGCGATCGCGCCGGGCCCCTTCCCGACCGAAGGTGCGTGGGCGCGCCTCAATCCGATGAAGGACAGCGACGACGACCGCTACAAGGCACGCAACCCGATGGGCCGCGTCGGCCGGCCGAGCGAGCTCGCCAACATGGCCGCCTTCCTGATGAGCGAGGAAGTCGCCTACATCAACGGCGAGGTGATCGCGATCGACGGCGGCATGGGCATCATGGGCAACGGCACCTTCTCCAACATGATGGCCTACGGCGACGACGACTGGCGCCGCATCCGCGAGCAGATCCAGTCGACCAACGCGGCAGACAAGGCGAAGCGGTCGTAGCCTTCCCGGAGTGCCGCGTTCGGCGCGCAGGCAAGCAGCTGTCGACGCCCGCCAGCTGGTCGGGCGCTCAGCCGCCGACCAGCACCGTCAGCTCGCCCAGCAAGATCTTATCGGGACCGCCGAGCGCCTCGACGACCGTGTCCTGCTGCCGGCTTAGGGGAAGGCCGTTCACGAGGACGGTCGCCGACCCGTCGATCACGTAGCCAGGACCGTGCGGCGGCACCGGTGTCGGCACCGGGCAGACATGGGTGTCGGGGGTGCCCAAGCCTCCTGTCGAGGCCGAGGCACCTGCGACGAGCGAGGCCATCATCGAGGCCATCGCCGCGGCGGCGGCCGCTTTCGTCGCCTGCTCCGCCGCGTAAGCCGCCGGCGCGCCGGGCGTTCCGGCGGCAGCCACCGTGGCCGCCTCGGCGGTCTTCACGGCCGCATCGCTCGCGCTTTGAGCCGACTGGAGCGCCGCCCCCGCGCCGGCAGGCAGCGCCCGCCAGGCCGGCAAGAAGCCGATCAGCACGTTCGGGCTGCCGGTGCCGGGGCTCAACGGAGTGCCGTGTGTCGTGGGATCGGTCAAGCGCGCTGCCGGGCGACCGCTTCCTCCCGAGCTCGTGCTCTGCGAGTCGTCGGGGGACGAACGCCCTCCATGCTCGACGAAAACATCGTTGATCTCGCCGTCGTGCGATTCGCCCGCGGCCTTCTCCGCTGACGGCGAGCACTCGAGCAGCACGGCGCCGGCCCGGTTGACGATCTGCATCGTCGAGACGAGGCCTTGCTCGCGAAGGGCCTCGAGCGAGTCCACCATTCCCGTGACGGCGGCGTCGTGTACTTCGCGCGGAACGGACCGCCCGTAGCCGAGCTGCTGGCGCTGCTTCGCGTAGCGCTCCTGCACACCCGCCCAGCTCTCTTTCGGATCGACACATAGGCCGACCACCTCGACCTCGTAGCCGGCATCGACGAGCTGCTTGACGAGGGCCTTTGCCTTGTCAGGCGATTTCAGCGTCCCATCGATGACGAGATCGAGCCCCGCCTCGATGGCGGCTTGTGTGATCGCGCGTGCAGCTTCGCTCGCATCCTCGTGCGTCTTGTCGGCGGCGGTGCGATCGTCCTCGAGAGCAAGCTTCTCGTACAGGGGGTGAGTGGCCCGACATTCATCCGGGTCGACCTTGACCGCCCCGCCCGTGGCTTTGGCGGCAGCCATGGCTGCCGTCGCGAGTGCACCTTTGCCGGAGCCCGGTTGGCCGGCAAGGATGACCGCCTTCGGCTTGCTGCCGGAAGACGGCTTGACGCCTGCCGTGGCCGCGCTCACCTGCTCGGCGACATATTGCTCCTTCTCGGCGTCGGACAGCAGGCTAGCCATAGCGTCTTGCCTCGAGCTGCTCGACGATCTCGCGATGCTGTGCGTCGAGCTGGCGTTCCTTTTCGACATCTCCCGCCTCGCGCGCCTGGGCAAGAGCCCGACGGATCGGTGGGAGGCGAGCGAGCATGCCCTCTCTCCAGATCGACAAGTCCTCGGCATATTCGCGGTAGGCGGGATCGCCGAGCTTCTTCAGATCCTCTCGCTTCATTCGGTTCTCTCCCGGCTGCGCGCTTATGAGAAATAGACTGGCGCCGGCTTGATCGGTGCGTTCGCAACGTCGGTCCGCGACAGTACATGGCCTCGGGGGGCAGATGTCGAGCGGAAAGCGATCGTCGCCGGGTCAGGTCAAATGGCGTGCTCATCCTTCGGTAGTGCAGTGCAGCATATGCCCGGTGTCGAACACACCCGATGCGGCACTGTGGCTTTTGCGCATCACCCTCGGGGGAATCCGATATCCGGCGCGATTGACCGGGTGCCGTCCGCCGCATTTGAGCCAAACTATAATGGTGCTTACGGGTTCCGCTTCTTCAGCCCAGGTTTCGGAACGAGCTGCTCGCGTGTTGCCCAAGTTGAAAGTGTTTCTCCTTGCCGCCGCCGCCGTCTTCGGCCTCGCGGCGAATGCCACGGCGCAGAGCGTCGAGCTTCGCCAGTGGCGAGGGGCGGAGGCCGTTGCCCGCCAGCCCGAGCAAGTCATGGCTTACACCCTTGCCGAGTGGCGCGGGCTCTGGATGCGCGTCGGCGCCACCCCTCCCGACATGTTCGAACCGGGCCGGATGAACGCGATCGGCATCTTCCTTGGCCTGCGGCCCGGTCATCATACGATCAATGTGCTGTCGGCCAGCCGCCGGCGCGATCGCATCATGGTCGTGTTCGAAGAGCGTGGCCCGTCCGAGACGATCGTGGCGCAGCATTCCCAGCTCGTCCCACCGCCGCCTCCGCCGCCCCTTGCTCCGATGCAGCCGGCCCCGAGGGCGCTTTCCGCCGGACCGGGATTCGGCGGTGCGCCGGCGGCGGGCTTCGTTGCGCCCGGAGCCACGGCCAGCCTTGGCGCCCCACCGCCACCCCCGGTGGCGCGCCCCGTGCAGGGACCGCCGACTTCGCCTTGGGCGATCGTGTTGATCCACCGGACCGACCTGCCGATCACGGTCGAGCAGCGGCTGTATCGCTGAACATAGACCTCCGCAAAGCCCGAAGATCGTCGAATTTTCTCGATTGAGTTCATGCTCCTCTCCCCCGATCGGGGAGAGGTTGGGAGAAGGGGGAGCGCGCGATGCTGCCTTCGAGCCCGTCATCGCGGCTGTCTTTCACATCGTTGACGATTCCAGCCATCTCGTGCCGCCCCCTCTCCCCGCCTCTCCCGCTATCGGGAGAGAACGAAGAGCGTCAAGCTTGGCGCCTCCGGTAGAACTCAGTGAGAATGGCGCGGGACGCCTTTGGTCTGGGCGATCCGCTGATAGTTGACGGCGAAGTCGAGGCAGGCGCCGGAGGCGAGCTGGCCGACGAACTTGCGCTGCAGCTCCTGCCAAGGGGTCTGGCTCTCGCGGATGTCGGGCTTCCAGGCCGCACGGCGCTTCGCCAGCTCCTCGTCGGAGATCAGGATGTTGGCCGTGCGCTTGCCGATATCGACCCGCACCTTGTCGCCGGTCACCAGCAGCGCCAGGCCGCCGCCGACCGCGGCTTCCGGTGAAGCGTTCAGGATCGACGGGCTGGCCGAGGTGCCGCTCTGGCGGCCGTCGCCGACGCAGGGCAGCAGCAGCACGCCGCCCTTCACCAGCCGGTCCGGCGGCAGCATGTTCACCACCTCCGCCGCGCCGGGATAACCGACCGGTCCGGTGTAGCGGATGAACAGGATGCTGTTCTCGTCGATCGGCAGGCTGGGATCGTTGATCCGGTGGTGATAGTCCTCCGGCCCCTCGAACACGATCGCCGTGCCCTCGAAGGCGTCCTTGTCGCCCGCCTTCTCGAGGTACTTCTCGCGGAACTCGGGCGAGATCACCGAGGTCTTCATGATCGCCGAATCGAAGAGATTGCCCGACAGCACCGCGAAGCCCGCCTGCCCCAGCATCGGCTTGTCGTAGGTCTTGATCACCTCGCCGTCGGCGGCCTTCGCCGACTTGAGGTTCTCCTCGTAGGTCTTGCCCGTCACGGTCATCGCGTTGCCGCGCAGCTTGCCCTTGGCCAGCAGCTCGGCCATCACCGTCGGCACGCCGCCGGCGCGATGGAAGGCTTCGCCGAGATACTTGCCGGCCGGCATGCAGTTGACCAGCAGCGGGATGTCGTAACCGATCCGGTCCCAGTCGGCGTTGTCGAGCTCGACGCCGATATGCCGCGCGATCGCGTTGACGTGCGGCGGGCAGTTGGTCGAGGCGCCGAGCGCGCTCGCCGCCACGATCGCATTCTCGAATGCCTCGCGGGTGAGGATGTCGGATGGCTTGAGGTCCTCCCACACCATGTCGACGATCCGCTTGCCGGTCTCGTAGGCCATCTGGCCGCGCTCGCGGTACGGTCCCGGAATCGCCGCGCAGCCGGGCAGCGACAGGCCGAGGGCCTCGGCCATGCTGTTCATCGAGAGGGCGGTGCCCATGGTGTTGCAATGGCCCACGCTCGGCGCGCTGTCGGCGACCCATTGCAGGAAGGTCTTCAGGTCGATGCGGCCGGCCGCCAGCTCCTGGCGCGCGTACCACACGATGGTGCCGGAGCCCGCGAGGCCGCCGGCGTAGTGGCCGTCGAGCATCGGGCCGCCCGACAGGACGATGGCGGGAATGTTGACCGTGCAGGCGCCGGTGATCATCGCGGGCGTGGTCTTGTCGCAGCCCGTCGTCAGCACCACTCCGTCGAAGAAATAGCCGTACAGGCTCTCGACCAGGCTGAGATAGGCGAGGTTGCGGTCGAGCGCCGCGGTCGGCCGCTTGCCGGTCTCCTGGATGGGATGGACGGGAAACTCGATCGGAATGCCGCCGGCGTCGCGGATACCGTCGCGCACGCGGCTGGCGAGATCGAGATGGTGGCGGTTGCACGGCGACAGGTCGCTGCCGGTCTGGGCGATGCCGATGATCGGCCGGTTGCTGTGCAGTTCGCCCAGCGTCAGGCCGAAATTCATGTAGCGTTCGAGATAAAGCGCGGCCATCGTCGGGTCGCCCGGCGCATCGAACCATTCGCGGCTGCGCAGGCGGCGTTTGCCGTTGGCTTTGCTGTCGGCGGCCATGTCTTTCCTCCACGGTTTCGGTGACCCTAGCCCAATGACCGCCTCTCCCGCCATCGTCTCCATCGGCGAGCCGCTGATCGAATTCAATCGCCCCAAGGACGGCGACGGCCGCACCTGGCTGCAGGGCTTCGGCGGCGATTCGCAGAACGTCGCGATCGCCGCCGCGCGTCAGGGCGCAAGTGCGGGCTATCTCACCAGCGTCGGACAGGACTGGATGGGCGATGCTTTCCTCGAGCTGTGGAAGAGCGAGGGGGTGGATGCCTCGCATGTCGGGCGCCATCCGACCGCGCCGACGGGCGTGAGCTTCGTCACCCATGGCCCCTCGGGACACAAGTTCGACTACCTGCGCAAGAACTCGGCCGCCTCGCTGATGACGCCCGCCGACGTGCCGAAGGACTACGTTGCCGGGGCGCGCTTCCTGCACGTGTCGGCGATCGGCCAGGCGATCAGCGAGACCGCACGCGCGGCCTGTGCCGCGGCGATCGCGGCGGCTCGGGCAGCGGGCGTGAAGGTGTCCTACGACACCAACCTGCGCCTGCGGCTGTGGGACCTGGACGCGGCACGCGCGACGATCCACGCCACCATCCCGCTGTGCGACGTGGCGCTGCCCAGCCTCGACGATTCGCAGCAGCTCACCGGCCTGACCGGCGCCGAGGAGATCGCCGATTTCTATCTCGGCCTCGGCGCACCGCTGGTGGCCCTCAAGATGGGCAGCGAGGGCGCGCTGCTCGCCCTGCCCGGCCGGCGCACTCGGGTGGCGCCGCATCGCGTCGACGCGCTGGATGCCACTGGCGCCGGCGATACGTTCGACGGCGCTTTCCTTTCGCGCCTCCTGGAGGGTGACGATCCCGAGACGGCGGCGCGCTACGCCAACGTCGCGGCGGCGCTGTCGACCACCGGCTACGGCGCGGTGACGCCGATCCCGCGCCGTGAGGCGGTGCTCAAGCACTTTCCGACGTAAACCTTCGCTGGGACCGCGCCACTCCGTGGCGCCTCATGATCATGAGGCGCCACGGAGTGGTGCGGTCCCAGCGGAAGACTTACCGGCGCTGCGCGGTCCAGGAGCTGCGGGGGATCAGGGCGGCGGCGAAGCGCTTGAACACCACGACCTGCTGGCCGAGCCAGCCATGGCGGTTGTCGGCGTCGATCTCGGGGTCGTCCACGCCGGTGGGGCGCGGCGTCTCGCCGAAGCGCGCGGTGCCGAAGAGCATGTCCCAGACCGGCAGGACGGGCGCGAAGTTGTGATCGTGGATGTGCGGCTGGGCGGCATCCGCCCGGGCGTGATGCAGCCGATGGAAGCGCGGCCCGACCAGCAGGCGCTCGCCCAGCCAGCCGAAGCGCATGTCGATGTCGGCGTGCGACCAGCTCTCGATCAGCCGGCCGACCATCAGGATCAGGACGAAGTCGTCGGGCTGCACGCCGACGAACTGCGCGAACACCGCCAGCACCAGGTTCACCAGCAGGTCGTCGATCACATGATTGCGGTCGTCGGTCCACACCGTCACGCGGCGCTGGCTGTGGTGCAGGCTGTGCAGCGCCCACCACCAGCCGAAGCGGTGTTGCGCGCGATGGACCCAGTAGGCGGCGAAATCGTAGAGCGCGAAATAGACCAGGAAAGACAGGAAGGCGTTGTCGTAGAGGCCGGGCACCAGCCGTTCGAGCCGCGGTGGCGCAAAGCCCGCCACCCGTACCAGATGATCGATCTGGTTGGTGATCGGATAGGCCAGCACGAAAACCAGCAGCGGAACGATGCCGAGCTTGTTGAGCAGCGTGTAGACGCGGTCGGCACCGATCAGCCGCTCCTCGCCGCGCTCGACACCCCAGCGGCGTTCCAGCGGCCGCATCACCAGCAGGATCACCAGGATCTGCACCACGCCCAGCATGAAGAACTCGACGGCGTTGAAGGCCGGCTCGAACCATTCCATGAGATTGAGCGAGAACAGCACCGGGCTGACGAAGGTCTCGAACAGCCAGGTCTGGAGGCCGACCCAGAGATCGACGACGGGGCGCACGGCTGCCTACTTCGGTGCGGGATCGGTCGAAGCGGCGCGCAGCAGCGGCGAGGCCGGCGGCAGGGCCGGCACCTTCAGGATGTAGACACCGTGCGGCGACTTGCCGGTCGCCACGCTGCCCGAGATCTTCATCGTGGCAAGATCGACGATGGCAATGCGGCGCAGGAAGCGCTGAGTCACCCACAGCTCCTTGCCGTCGGGCGTGATGTCCATGCAGTCGGGCCCGCCCGGGATGCGGATGGTAGAGACGACCTGCATGTCCTTCGTGTCGATCAGGGAAACGGTCCCCTCGACGCGGTTGCTGAGGAACCAGTGGCGGCCGTCGCCCTTCGGGAAGAAATTGTGCGCACCCTTGCCGGTCTTGAGGCGGCCGGTGACCGAGCCGTCCTTCGGATCGAGCGTGACGAACGAATCCTCGCCCGTCAGCGCCACCAGCAGGCGCTTGTTGTCGGGCAGCATGACCACGCCGGCCGGCGCCTTGCCGACCTCGACGTTCCACTTGATGAGCTGCGTCTCGAGATCGAACGCGACCACCTTGCCGCTCTGCTGCAGGGTGACGAAGACCGTCTTCGAGTCGTTGTCGAACGCCATGTGGCTCGGCATGCCATCGATGAAGATGCGGCCGGCGAGCTTGAAGTTGCCGTCGTAGCGGTAGATGTCGACATGGTCGAGGCGGTAGGCCGCGGTGACGAACCACTTGCCGTCCGGGCTGAAGCCGAGCTGATAGGCATCGATGATGCCGCGGATCGTGCGCTTGCGCTCGCCCGTCTTGGTGTCGAGCGCCACCAGCTCGTTGGTGACGGTCGAGGCGATCAGCAGTTCCTTGCCGTCGGGCGTCTCGATCAGGTGGTGCGGCTCGCGGCCGAGCGGCAGGCGCTGGGTTTCGGCGCGCGCGCCGCGGCTCAGGATGCTGTAGGACGCCTCCTCGGAATTGAGGACGACGACCTGGTCTGCACGCGCGACGGCGCTCGCGCCGACGAGCAGCGCCAGAGCCGCAATGACCGCTTTTTTCATGTTCGGGAACGAACTCCTGCCCGGCCCTCTTGAAGCAGTTTTCAGCCCGTCGCGCTAGGCTCGTTTGAGGGCGGCGGCTGCGGCGGCAAGCCGCTCGATCCGCGCCCAATCGCCCGCCGCGACGGCGTCCTGCGGGGCTATCCAGGAACCGCCGACGCAGGCGACGTTGGCCAACGCAAGATAGGCCGGGGCGGTTGCGGCGCCGATACCGCCGGTGGGACAAAACCGTAGGCCGGCGAGCGGCGCGGCGACTGCCTTCAGCCACGCCGTCCCGCCCGCCGCATCGGCCGGAAAGAACTTGAGCAGCGTGAAGCCAAGTTCACGTAGGACCAGCGCCTCTGACACTGTCTGAATACCTGGCAAGAAGGGCAACCCCGCCTCCTTTACCGCCTTGGCCAACGCCGGCGTGCAGCCGGGGCTGACGCCGAAACGGGCGCCGGCCGCCATTGCCTGCTTGACCTGCGCAGCATCGAGCACCGTGCCTGCGCCGACCACGGCCTCCGGCACCTCGCGCGTGATCGCGGCCAAGGCCTCCAACGCCGCGCCCGTGCGCAAGGTGATCTCGAGCACGGGCAGGCCGCCTTTCACCAGCGCCCGGGCGAGCGGCACGGCGTCGGCCACGCGCGCAATGGTGAGGACCGGGATGACCGGCGCCAGGGCGGCAATGGCCGCTATTTCCACTGTCAGACGCTCCAGCCGCCATCGATGACGTTCACCGTGCCGGTGGTGAAGGCCGCCTCGTCGCTGGCAAGATACACGGCCAGCGCGGCGATCTCCTCGGCCGAGCCGAAGCGGCCGGTCGGCTGGCGCTGCAGGAAGAACTTACGGGCATCCGCGCCGCCACCCAGGCCCGAGATGCGCTCGTCGAGCGACGGCGTCTGGACGGTACCGGGGCAGATCGCGTTGCAGCGGATGCCCTTGCTCACGTAATCAACGGCCACCGATTTGGTGAGGCCGACGACGGCGGCCTTGGTCGTGCCGTAGATGAAGCGCAGCGCCGCGCCCTTCACCGAGGAGGCCGCCGACGACATGTTCACGATCGAGCCACCGCCCTTCTCCACCATGCCGGGCAGGAAGGCCTGGATCGTCCAGAACATGCTACGGACATTGAGGTCGAAGGCGAACCGCCATTGGTCGTCGGTCGCGTCGAGCACCGTGCCGTGATGGACGAAACCCGCGCAGTTGAACAGCACGTCGATCGCGCCGGTCTCCCGGGCGAGCGCATCGATCGCCGCCTTGTCGAGCACGTCGAGCCGGCGGGCCTGTAGGCCTTCCGTGCCCGCCAGGGCGGCGAGCTTGCCCTCGTCGACATCGGTCGCCCACACCGTCGCGCCCTCGCGCGCGAACGCCTGCGCCGTCGCCGCGCCGATCCCCTGCCCCGCCGCCGTGACGACGCACACCTTGCCCTTCAGTCGCATTGCTTCCCCCCGCCTCCTGATGACGCGCCGCTCCTTGTAGAAGGCGAATCGCATCTAAGCCAATCCCGCCGTCCCGACCGGAGCCGCTCAGCGCCTCGACGCGATGAAAAGCCATTTCGTCGCGCGTACCGATCAGGCGTCGTCAAGTGCTTCCAGCCCCGCGCCCAACAGCGCCCGTTTGACGCTCGTGCGCGGATAGGGCCGGCCGTCGTTCGGATGGGCTTCCGAAGAAACCCTTGCCGTCTCGACATGCTCGCGCGAGAGGGACGGATAATCTGCCAGCACCTCGTCGATGGTCAGCTCCCCTGCGAGCAACGCAGCGATCCGGTAGGCTTCGACCTGCGTGCCTTTCAACAGCGGCGTGCCGTCGACCCGGAATTCCACCTCGTCGAAAGCGCTTCCAGGCATCCTGCATCCACTTACTTAATGAGTCCCTGCTCCCGGTAGAACCGTTCGGCGCCGGCATGGAGGGGGATGCCGAGGCCGGTCGTGGCCGTCTCGAGGCGGATCTCGCGGCCCTTGGCGTGGCCGGAGTCGAGCAGCTTGCGGGTCGCGGGGTTCCACAGGGCCGCCGTCACCTTGTAGATCAGGTCGTCGCTCTGCTTGCTCGAGGTCGCCCAGATCGCGTGCACGCTGATCGTCTTCACGCCGGCAACGCCCTTGTAGGCGTTGTCGGGAATCTCCTCGGCGCTGAAAAAGGAGAACTGCGAGATCAGTGCATCGACCTCGGGGCCGGCGATCGGCACAAGCTCGATGCCGACGGTCGCGGCGAGGTCGGCGACGGCGCTCTGAGGCCAGCCGCTGACGCTGAAGAAGGCGTCGATCGTGCCGTCCTTCAGGCTGTCGGCGACCTGCTGGGCGCGGAAATACTCCGCCTTCAGGTCCTTCTCGTTGAGGCCGAACGCGGCCAGGATCAATCGCGCATCGACCAGGGTGCCGGAGCCGGGCTCGTCGAGCGACACCTTGCGGCCGCGCAGATCGGCCACGGACTTGATGCCGGAGCCCTTGCGCACCACGAGCTGGATGCTCTCGGGATAGAGGTTGGCGATGGCGCGCAGCACGTCGACCCGCGGGCGGCCCTGGTAGATGCCGGTGCCGGTATAGGCCCAATAGGCGATGTCGGACTGCACGAAGCCCGACTGGGCAGTGCCCGCCGCGATCGCGGCGACGTTGGCGACGGAGCCGTTCGAGGCAACGGCGGTCGCGACCAGGCCGGGCACGCCGCACGAGCCGCCCTCGTTGCAGGGCCGCGAGCCGGGCGGGTTGGAGATCGCGTTGGCAATCAGGCCGCCGATCGGGAAATAGGTGCCGACCGTGCCACCGGTCAGGATGCGGAAGAAGGTGATGTCCTGCTGCGCTTGCGCGGCCAGTGGCAGGAGGGCGGCGCCGGCGAGGACGGAACGGCGGAACGGCATCAGTTCACCCCTACCACGCGGCTTATGGTCGGCCCGATCTCGCCGTGGAGGACGAGGTCGGCGGAATCGTCCTGGTCGGTCGGGTCGCGATTGAGGATCGCCAGCTTCGCGCCGCGCCGCTTGGCGATCTGCGGGAAGCCGGCGGCCGGATAGACGACCAGCGAGCTGCCGAGCACGATGAACAGGTCGCAGCCCAGCGTCTCGTCCTGGGCGCGCGCCATCTGGATCTCCGGCATCGCCTGGCCGAACGAGATCGTCGCCGTCTTCACGATGCCGTCGCACTTCTCGCAGACCGGCAGGGTGCCGTCGGCTTCGAACGCCTTGCGGATCGGCGCGAGCTCGTAGCGCTGGCCGCAGTCGAGGCAGGTGGCGTAGGTCGTGTTGCCGTGCAGCTCGATGACTTTCGAGGCCGGCACGCCCGAACGCTGGTGCAGGCCGTCGATGTTCTGGGTGATGATCGCCGTCATCTTGCCCTGCTCGACCAGCTTCGCCAGCGCGCGATGGCCGGCGTTGGGCTCGGCCTTGGTCATGGTCGTGTCGGTCGCGAACTTGCGGCGCCACGCCTCGCGGCGCATCTCCTCCGAAGACATGAAGTCGTCGAAGTAGATCGGCTGGTACTTGGTCCAGATGCCGCCCGGCGAGCGGAAGTCCGGGATGCCCGATTCGGTCGAGATGCCGGCGCCGGTGAAGGCCACGATGCGCCGGGCGCTCTCGATCATCGCGCGCAGCCGCTCGGTATCGGTCGTAGGTTCGCTCATGGGGGCACTCTCCTGCGAGGCCCTAGGATAGCCAGCGTTTGCGCCGTTTGTAATGCTTGGTGTCGTGGTAGCTCTTGCGCGCGCCGCCTTCGTTCAGCCCGAGATAGAACTCCTTGATGTCGGAATTGTCGCGCAGCTTCGCCGCGGGCCCTTCGAGCACCACGCGGCCGTTCTCCATCACGTAACCGTGGTCGGCCACGGTCAGCGCCATGCTTGCGTTCTGCTCGACCAGCAGGACGGAGAGCTTCTCCTGCCGCACCAGCCGGTCGACGATGGCGAATATCTCCTCGACCAGCATCGGCGCCAGCCCGAGCGAGGGCTCGTCGAGCAGCACCACGCGCGGCTTGCTCATCAGCGCCCGGCCGATCGCCAGCATCTGTTGCTCGCCGCCCGACAGGTAGCCCGACTGCTGGTTACGCCGCTCGCGCAGGCGCGGGAAGTAGTCGTAGACCATCTCGATGCCGGCCTTGACGGACTGGCCATCGCGGACATGGCCGCCGGCGATCAGATTCTCCTCGGTGGTCAGGTGCTCGAACACGCGACGGCCCTCGAACACCTGGACCAGCCCGAGGCGGGTGACGTCATGCGCCCGCATGCCGTCGATCCGCTGGCCGGCGAGCTGAATGGTACCCTTGGTGACCTCCCCGCGCTCGCTGTGCAGCACGCCGGAGATCGCCTTCAAGGTCGTCGTCTTGCCGGCGCCGTTGGCGCCCAGGAGCGTCGTGATCGCGCCTTCGCGGACCTCGATCGACACGCCCTTGAGCACCAGGATGACGCCGTCGTAGACGACCTCGATGTTGTTGATCGAGAGCAAGGCTCAGGACTTCGAGGCGTCGGCCGCGAGCTGCTTCTGGATCACCGGGCGGAAGCCCTGGAACCATTCGGTCGCCTTGACCAGCTTGCCGCCCTTGACCGTCCAGATCTGGACCCAGCCGCCGCCTTCGTGATCCTCCGGCGAGAGCTGCATCGGCGGCACGAGCCCGCCGAGAGTGAAGTTCTTCACCGATTCCATGCCGCCCTTGACGTCCTCCGAGGTCGGCGCGGCGCCGCCCTTGGCCTTGATCGCGTTGCGCACCGCCTCGACGTGGATCGCCGCGATGAACACGCCGCGATTGTAGTAGGCGGTCGAGTCCATTTCCTTCGGCACCGGCTTGCCCTGCGCCTTGTACATCGCCTCGATGTCCTTCAGGACCTGGTAGTCCTTGCCGAGGCCGGCGAACTGGATGCCGTTATAGCCTTCGGCCACGCCCATGCCGCCGGCAGCGACGATGTCGGCCTCGGCGCTGGCCCACACGAAGCCGACGACCTTGCTCAGCGGATAGCCCTTGCCCTTGAGCTCCTTGATCGCCACCGACGGCGCGCGGCCGAACAGGTGCATGACGATGAAGTCGGGCTTGTAGCGGGTCGTGATGTCGAGCACCTGCGAGCCCATCTCGATGCCCGGCGCCGGCACCGCGAAGGTGCGCAGCTCGAAGCCCTCCTGCTTGGCGAGGTCCTCGAGGATCGGCATCGGCTCCTTGCCGGCCGGATTGTCGTAGAACAGGTAGGCGATCTTCTTGCCCTTCAGGTTGCCGCCGAGCTTATCCTTGGCGAACTGGATCGCCCCGCCGGCCTGCGACCAGTAACTCGCCGCGATCGGGAAGGTGAACGGGAAGCGCTTGCCGTCGGCGGCATTGGAGGTGCCGAAGCCCGGCGCCGTGCCGACCATCTTGTCCTCTTCCAGCTTCTTGTTCAGCGCCGCCGTCTGCGGCGTGCCGAACAGGCCCTCGATCACCGCGCCTTCCTTCTTGAAGCGCTCGTGCGCCTCGATCGCCGGCGGCACCTTGTACTCGTTGTCGACCTCGATGACCTTGATCTTGAAGCCCTCGACGCCGCCCTTGCTGTTCACCAGCGCGATGTAGTCGTGATAGCCGGGGCAGAGATTGACGCCCACGGTCGCCGTCGGCCCGGTGCGGTCGCACTGGAAGCCGAACACCAGCTCCTTCTGCTGGGCGAAGGCCTGGCCTCCGCCGATCGCCAGGGTGGCGGTCGTTGCCGCGATCCCCAGCCACGTCTTGCCGAACCTCGTCATGGGTTCCTCCCTTCGATGATGCCCCGCCCCTAGTAGGAGAAGGGCCAGACCCGGAAATAGCTCCGGATATTGCGCCACAGCCGATTGAGCCCCTCGGGCTCGACGATCAGGAAAAAGATGATCAGCCCGCCGAACGCGGCGAGCCGCAGGCCCGACACGACGCTGGCCAGCTCCTGGTCGGAGAAGAACAGCGAGCCGATATTCTCCATCAGCAGGCGGATCACGATCGGCAGGAGGGTCACGAACACCGCGCCGAAAATCGAGCCCAGCACCGAGCCCAGCCCGCCGATGATGATCATGGCGAGATAGTCGATCGAGACGCCGAGCTGGAACTGCTCGTAGTTGGCGATGCCGAGATAGTAGGTGTAGAGCACGCCGCAGACGCCGGCATAGAAGGACGAGATCGCGAAGGCGAGCAGCTTGTAGCGGAAGATGTCGATGCCGATGATCTCGGCGGCGATGTCCTGGTCGCGTACCGCGATGAAGGCGCGGCCGATTCGGCTGCGCATCAGGTTGAGCGTGGCCACGATCGCCAGCACCGCGAAGAACAGCAGGAAATAGTAGAGGTGCGTCTGGGTGTTGAAGCTGATGCCGAACAGGCTGGGCCGCTCGACCTGGATCGAAGCCTGCGCGCCGCCGGAGATGGCCGGCACATGGTTGATCGTCCATTCGATGATGAGCTGGCCGGCCAGCGTGGCGATCGCGAGATAGAGCCCCTTGATGCGCAGGCTCGGAATGCCGACCAACGCCCCGATCGCCGCCGCCATCAGCCCGCCGGCCGGCAGGGTGAGCCAGAACGGCAGATCGAGGCGCACCGCGAGATTGGCCGCGGTATAGGCGCCGACCGACATGAAGGCTCCGTGGCCGAGCGAGATCTGCCCGGTGTAGCCGACCAGGATGTTGAGTCCGAGCGCGCCCACGATGGCGATGAAGATCAGGTTCAGGATCGACAGGTAGTATTCGTGGAAGGCGAGCGGCACGACGACGACGAACAGCACCGCCAGCACCGCCACCGTCCATTTGGCGATCGGCAGCGGGTAGAGCGCCATGTCGGCGGCGTAGGTCGTCTTGAAGACTCCGGACTCACGATGGAACATGATCAGGCCGCCTCACCGGATCGCGCCCGTACGATTGTTCGCATGGGATCACCCTCTGCCGTCGTCCCGAGCGGAGCGATGCGTAGTCGAGGGACCTGCTCGTCCTGGCCCACGTTGCAAGAGGAGGCCCCTCCACTGCGCCTCGCTACGCTCGGCTCCGGTCGGGACGACGGGGTATGGATGCGCATCATATCCGCTCGATCCTGCGTTTGCCGAAGATGCCGTAAGGCCGGACCATCAGGACGAGGATCATCAGCACGTAGGGCGCGAAGTCCTTGGTGCCGCCGCCGACATAGGGGTCGAGATAGCCCGAGGCCAGGCTCTCCACGAGCCCGACGATCAGCCCGCCGACCAGTGCGCCGCCGATCGAATCGAGCCCGCCCAGGATCACCACGGGAAAGACCTTCAGCCCGACCAGCGCGAGATGCACGTCGACGCCCAGCATGCTGCCCCAGACGATGCCGCCCAGCGCCGAGACGATGCCGGCCATCGCCCAGGCGAGCGCGAAGTAGCGCTCGACGTTGATGCCCATGGCCTGGGCCACCTGCTGGTTGTCGGCCACGGCGCGCATCGCCACGCCCATGCGGCTCTTCTTGAAGAACCAGCTGAAGGCCACGAAGAACAGCACGGCGACCACCGCCCCCAGCGCCTGGATCGGCGGCAGGCTGGCCGGCCCGATATTGATCGGGTCGTCGCCGATCGGCAGGGATACCGCCCGCGTCTCGCCGCCGAAGATGACCGTCGACAGCCCGCGCAGCACGGCGGCGAGCCCGATCGTGGCCATGATCACCGCAACCACCGGCCGGCCGAGCAGCGGCCGCAGCACGACCTTCTCCAGGCCGAAGCCGAAGCCGATCATGACCGCGATCACGGCGACCACGGCGCCGATCAGCGGCATGCCGTCGATCGACAGCATGGTGGCGACGACCAGGCCGGAGATCATGACGAACTCGCCCTGGGCGAAGTTGATCGCGTCGGTCGCCTTGTAGACCAGCACGAATCCCAGGGCGATCAGCGAGTACATCAGGCCGATCGAGGCGCCGTTCAGGAGCAGCGCCAGCAGGAAGCCGAGATCCTCCGACATCAGGCGGCCCGCCTTGCCGGCTCGGCACGCGCCAGGTCGTGGATGGCGATGTCGTTGGTGATCGACGACTTGCGGCCGTCCTCGAAGGTGATGTCCATCGTCACCTCGACCTGCCGGCCGCCATTGTAGAACGCGTCGATCACCGAGGCGTACTTCTCGGCCACGAACTTGCGCCGCACCTTGCGCGTGCGGGTCATCTCCGCGTCGTCGGCCTCGAGTTCCTTGTTGAGCAGCAGGAAGCGCTTGACCTGCTGCACGTCGGGCAGGCTCGCATTGGCCTTGGCGATCTCCTCGGCGATCAGCCCGGCGACCTCGGCCTTGCGGCTCAGGTCCATGAAGCTGGTGTAGGGCAGGCCCCGCTTCTCCGCCCAGGTGCCGACGGTCTGCATGTCTATGGCGATCATCGCCACGACCATCGGCTGGCCGTGACCGAACGCCACCGCCTCGCGGATGAACGGGCTGAACTTCAGCTTGTTCTCGATGAATTGCGGCGCGAAGGCCGAGCCGTCGGTCAGCTTGCCGACGTCCTTGGCGCGATCGATGATCACGAGCTGGCCCTGCTTGTCGAAGAAGCCGGCATCGCCGGTGCGCAGCCAGCCGCCGTCGACCAGCGTCTCGGCCGTCACGTCGTCCTGCTTGAAGTAGCCGACGAACACGTTGGGGCCCTTCAACAGGACCTCGCCCCTGTCGTCGATCTTGATATCGACGCGCGGCATCGGCCGGCCCACCGTGTTGGGATTGGCCTCGGCATCGGACTGGCAGGCGATCAGCGCCGACGCTTCGGTCGCGCCGTAGACCTGCTTGAGGTTGACGCCGAAGGAGCGGAAGAAGCGATAGGTGTCCGGCCCCAGCGGCGCGCCGCCGGTATAGCACCAGCGCGCGTTGCGCAGGCCGAGCTGGTCGCGCACCGGACCGTACACGAGCACCTCGCCGAGCATGAGCCCCAGCCGCTCGCCCAGCGTAAGCGGCTTGCCGTCGGTCTTCTTCAGCTCGCAGCGCTCGGCCAGCGCGCGGAAATGCTCGAAGACGCGGCGCTTGGCGGGCGAGGCATCGTCGCTCTTGACCTGCACGGTGGTCAGCATGTTCTCCCAGATGCGCGGCGGGGCCAGTGTCGCATTGGGCCCGAGCTCGCGCAGGTCGCGTTGCACGCTCTCCGGGCTCTCCGGGCAGTTGGCGACCAGCTTGCCCGCCAGCGTCATGCCGAGCGAGAAGGCGGCATCGCCGACCCAGGCCATCGGCAGGTAGGACAGCCAGTTGTCGCCGGGCTTGGTGTCGTTGACCTCGATGAACGCCTCGGCCGAGGCGATCATGTTGCGATGGCTCAGCATCACGCCCTTCGGCATGCCGGTCGTGCCGGAGGTGTAGGCGATCATCGCCAGGTCATCCGGCCCGCCCTTGGCCAGCTCGGCCGCGTAGAAGGAGGGATTGGCCTTGCCGTACGCCCTGCCCTCCTCCAGCACGCTCTCGAACGAGCGCAGCATCGGGTCGTCGTACGACCACAGACCGCGCGGGTCGTCGAACACGATCCAGCGCAGCTTCGGCAACCGGTCCTTGAGCGACAGGACCTTGTCGACCTGCTCCTGGTCCTCCGCGACGATCACCGAGGTCTCGGCATGGTCGAGCACGTAGACCAGCTCCGAGGCGATGGAATCCTGGTAAACGGGTACGGAGAAGCCGCCCAGCACCTGCGCCGAGAGCTGGGCCATGTAGAGCTGCGGGCGGTTGTCACCGACGACCGTCAGCTTGTCACCGCGTCCGAAGCCCATCGCGGCGAGCCCCAGCGCGAGGTCGCGCACCCGGTCGCGATAGGCCAGCCAGTCGTAGGTCTGCCACACGCCGCGCGTCTTCTCGCGGATGCCGGGCGCGGTCGGGCTCTCCTCCGCGTTGCGCTGCAGCAGCTTGGGCAGCGTGTTGGTCGCGGGCGAGTCGAGCAGGCTCATATCGGTCCTCCTCCCCCACTGGCGCCTTTACCGGCGCCGAGATAGGCCTCGATCACCTTGGGATCGCGCTGCACCTCCTCGGGCGTGCCGGAGGCGATGCGCCGGCCGCGCTCGAGCACCACGACGCGGTCGGAGATGTCCATGACCACGCCCATGTCGTGCTCGATCAGCACCACCGTCATGCCGCGCTCCTGGTTCACGTCGAGGATGTAGCGCGCCATATCCTCCTTCTCGTCCTGGTTCATGCCGCCCATCGGCTCGTCGAGCAGCAGCACTTTCGGATCGAGGGCAAGCGCGCGACCGAGCTCGACCCGCTTGCGCAGGCCGTAGGCCAGCGCCGAGGTCGGCAGCTTGCGCAGGTCCTGCAGCTTGAGGAACTCGATGATCTCCTCGATCGCCTCGCGATGACGGATGTCCTCCTTCTGCGCCAGGCCCCAGTAGAGGACGCTGGACAGCACGCCGGCCTTCATCCGCACGTGGCGGCCGAGCATCAGATTGTCGAGCACCGTCAGGCCCTGGAACAGCGCGATGTTCTGGAAAGTGCGCGCGATGCCGAGGGCGGCGATATCGCTCGGCTTGCGATGGGTGATGTCCAGCCCTTCGAGCAGCACGCGACCGGTATCGGGCTTGTAGAAGCCCGAGATCATGTTCAGCAGCGATGTCTTGCCCGCGCCGTTGGGGCCGATGATCGACACGATGCTGCCGCGCGGCACCTCGAGCGAGACGCCATTCGATGCAACGACACCGCCGAACTTCTTCGACACGCCCTCGACCACGAGCTGGTTGTCGCCCTCGGCCGCCACCGCGCGCCGGGCGGACGCCCCCGCCATGACCCCTCCCTACTCAAGGTCCCGTATTCCTTATCGTTGGCCGCATCATGCAGGCTCCGTTCGGCGAAGGCAACAAATCCGCCGCTGGGAGCGCGGCTCTCCAGAGCCGCTTCTTCTTCGGCTCGCCATATCCCATGAGCGGCTCTGGAGAGGCGCGCTCCCAGCAGGTAGATTTGCTCCCCTCACAAGGGAATTGCCGCATGCCCCGCCACATCGTCTGCCTGACCTTCGACCACGACCACATGTCCGGCTTCATCGCCCGCGGCCAGACGACGCCGACCTACATCTCGCGCGGCGAGTACGACGCGGTGGTCATTCCCCGGCTGGTGGCACTGCTCGGGCGCTACGACATCAAGGCGACCTTCTTCACGCCCGGCCACACGATCGACAGCAGCCCGCAGGCGGTCATGCCCTATGTCGAGGCGGGCCATGAGCTAGCCCATCACGGCTGGACCCACCGCCTGCCCGCGAGCCTGTCGCGTGACGAGGAAGAAGAGGAGATCGTCCGCGGCAACAACTCGATCAAGCGGATCAGCGGGCAGTTCGCGCGCGGCTACCGCTCGCCGGCGTGGGACCTCTCGCCCCATTCGATCGACCTGCTGCTCAAGCACCGCATCCAGTACGACAGCTCGCTGATGGGCCACGACTACGACTGCTACTACGCGCGCCAGGGCGACCTGATCGAGCTCAAGAAGCCGTTCCAGTGCGGCCGGGAGACGCGGCTGGTCGAGATGCCGATCAGCTGGTCGCTCGACGACTATCCGCACTTCGAATACATGCGCAACGCCAACGGCTCGATCC
Source organism: uncultured Rhodospirillales bacterium (assembly GCA_945957125.1). GTDB lineage: Bacteria > Pseudomonadota > Alphaproteobacteria > Reyranellales > Reyranellaceae > Reyranella. Next base: position 21,185 of record CAMFJT010000074.1, read on the forward strand.
AGGCAGGGCTGATGAATGCCAACAACGTGCTGGAGAATTTCGTCGACGACTTCAGCTACATGAACGAGGCCTGCCCCGAGTTCGGCATCCTGACCTACACCTTCCATCCTCACGTGATCGGCCGCGGCCACCGCATGATGATGCTCGAACGCCTGATCCGCGCCCTGCAGGCCGGCGGCGCGGTGTTCATGACCATGGAGCAGGCCATGAAGGAATGGCTCGCCCGAAGGCAGGCGAAAGCGGCGGAGTAGTTTCGCTGGGGGCGCACTGCCAACAGGAAGCAGGGATAGCCCCAATCATTGGTCCGCTCGATCACGCTGTGACGTCCGGTTCTCGCGCCGTGCGGTTGCTGTTGGTAGTAATCTATAGTTTACACAGTCGACGTTTCAATCTATAGTTCCGACGTGGTCGAAGTTCGCCAGACAGCAGCCTTTGCCGAATGGCTCGACGCCCTGAAGGATGCGAAGGCTGCTTACGCGATCACGAAGCGCATTGCCCGTATGCAGTCTGGATTGATGGGCGATGTAAAGCCGGTTGGCGAAGGCGTCTCGGAAGCGCGAATCGATGTCGGTCCGGGCTATCGGCTCTATTTTGTACGGCGAGGCAAAGCCATCGTCCTGCTGCTGACCGGCGGAGACAAGGGCACTCAGGCGAGAGACATCAAGAAAGCTAAGGAAATGGCGTCGCTTCTTTAGGAGATGCTCAACAGGAGAACCGTGGTGACACTCAAGACAACCATCTTCGATGCGGCGAAATACGTCCATTCACCAGAGGATCAGGCCGACCTTCTCAACGACGCACTGACCAGCGGCAATGCAAGCTACATCACGAACGCCTTGGGCATCATCGCGCGCGCTCGCGGCATGTCCGAGGTGGCGCGCGGCGCAGGCGTCACCAGAGAAGCCCTTTACAAGGCGCTCAGCTCAAAAGGCGATCCAAGGCTCACGACACTGCTTGGTACGCTGGCGACTCTTGGCTTCAGGCTATCCGCGCAAAGTACGGCGCCGGCCAACAGGAAGCCCAGGAAACGGGCGACCAAGACCACCGCATCCTCAAAGCCAGCTTCAAGGCGCCGGGACATGGCTACAACCGAGCACGCGTGAAGACGGCCAGACGGTGAGATTTCCGTTCAATACCGGGTCAAAGGTCGATCTTGGTCTCGCGCCACGCGGATGGCGCGGCAGATGGTGACCATCTTGCCGATGGCGTGATCGACGAAGGATGAGACGGCGACCTCGATCTCGGACGCCCGCGCAGGGCGTACCGCGTCGATGGCGCGCGCCACGACCCTCGCCTGCTCGTGGGCGGCGGCGCGATTGGCGGTGATGGCCCGCGCGAGGGAGCCGTCGGTCTCGACGGGCGCCAGGACGGTTTCGAGCTGCCGCAGGAATGCCGGCGCGTGCGCGAGGTGGCGGTACATGCTCGCCAGGATGAGCTGGCGCGGATCGCCGAAGCTGTTGAGGTGCAGCACGAGCGCCCAGGTCTCGGGCGCAACGTCCTCGGCCGAAGCCAGCTTTGGGAGCATGATATCGGGCGCCGGCAGGCGGACGCCGGCCTCCGGTGCGCCCTCTCCGGCCGTCTCGCCGCGCAGCCATGCGACCAGCGCGCCGAGGGCGAAAAGATTCATCGTGTTTGAATGGTCGTAGCTCGCCAGCACGTCGTCGACGCTCCGCGGCTGCGCGCCCGCGAGCGAACCCAGCACCGGCAGGTTCATGCCTTCGCGGAACCGGACGGCGGCACGATCCACCATTCCCTGCAGATAGAGCGGCTTCACGGCGGTCCATGCCCAGGGCAACGCACCGTCGATCGTCGCAAGGTGGCGCCATACGAGATTGACGACGCGCACGCCGACGGTCGCGCGGATATCCGCGAAGAGAGCTGCGGTCTCGCCCGTCGCCGCCGCCTCGGCGACGGCGGGAAACGGATCGCTCACTGCGCCGCCTGCTTCGATTCCTGGCCGATCACGGTGAAGAACGAGGCGGTCTTCGGTTGCTTGGGCAGCTCGACCAGCCCCTCGCTCAGCCGCGCGAACCGGGCCTCCTGCCCGCGCACGATACGGCCCTCGTTGACGCTCGGCATCGGGTTGCGCGCGATCGGCACGGCATCGGCGGCGGTGTAGACGCAGATGTACAGGCCGCGCGAGGCGTCCGAGCGGTTGGCCGCCGAGCCGTGCAGCAGCTTGGTGTGCATCAGGCAGACGGCGCCCGCCTTGCCGACGCAGGGGATCGACCGCGCCAGCGCCTGCGTCTCCGCGTCGGCCGCGACCGCGCCAGTGAAGCGCTCGCCGTCGAACAGCGACAGCACCGGCCCTTTGTGCGAGCCCGGCACGACGGTCAGGCAACCATTGTCCCCGTCGATGTCATCGAGGAACAGCAGCGCGGTCACGATGTCGTCGTTGGTGTGCGGCGTGTAGGCGAAGTCCTGGTGGTAGGACACCTCGGTCCGGGCGCCGGAAAGCTTGAGGTTGATCTTGCAGTGGTGGAACTTCACGTCCGGGCCGATCAGGTCGGCCACCATGTCGACGGTGCGCGCGTCGAGCATCACGTCGCGATAGGCGTCCGAAATGTCCGACGGGTTGTTGATCCGGCGCAGCGCGGGCTTTTCGGCGCTGTGCTCGGTCCCCATGTCGAAGCGCGGCCTGCCGTCGATCGTCGGCGGGCCGAACGGCTTGTCGTGCGCCCGGCTTTCCTCGACCCACCCCGCGATCTCCGCCTGCAGGGCGGCAAGCTGCGGGGGCGTGACGGCATCGTCGACCATGAGATAGCCGTCGCGCCAGAACGCATCGTATTGCTCGCGGATCAGGGTCTTCATGGTCAGCGTCCCTTGAACTGCGGCCGGCGCTTCTCCATGAACGCCGTGCGGCCCTCGATATAGTCCTCGGAATCGAAGCACGCCTTCACCAGCCCGTTGAGGCGGGCGAAGTCCGGCTCGCCGTCGAGGCGGGTCAGTTCCTCGATGGTGCGCTTGGCGGCATGCATGGTGAGCGGCGCGTTCTCGCCGATCATGCGGCAGTAGTTGTCGACGTAGGCGTCGAGCTCGGCGTCGGGGACGATCCGGGTGACGAGCCCCATGCCGAACGCTTCCTGCGCATTGAAATGCCGGGCGGTGAAGAAGATCTCCTTGGCGTGGGAGGGACCCACCAGGTCGGTCAGGATCTTGAGCCCGCTGGCGCGGTAACCCAGGCCGAGGCGCGCGGCCGGCACGCCGAACTTGCTCACGTCAGACGCGATGCGAATGTCGCACAGCAGCGCCACCGCCAGCCCGCCGCCGATGCAATAGCCGCGGATGCGGGCGATGGTCGGCTTGGAACACTTGTTGAGACGGGCGTTGGCGATCTCGCCGATCCGGTCGTAATAGGCGACCTGCTCGGGCGTGTTGCGCGCCTTCTCGAACTCCGAGATGTCGGCACCCGAGACGAAGGCCTTGTCGCCCGCGCCGGTCACGACGACGACGCGGATCGCCGGATCCTTCTCGAAGTCGTCGAGGATGACCGGAATCGCCTCCCACATGTCGGTGGAGGTCGCGTTGTGCTTGTGCGGCTTGTTGAAGACGAGTCGGCCGACCGGCCCGACCTTCTCGGCGATCATGTTGGGGGTGGGGCTGATGGTCATTCGATGCTCCCTCATAGGCTGGGACCGCGCCACTCCGTGGCGCTCATTTCGTGATCATGAGCGCCACGGAGTGGCGCGGTCCCAGCGAAGATCCTGACTAAATCAC
>CAMFJT010000075.1 GCA_945957125.1 uncultured Rhodospirillales bacterium
GGGGGGGGTCCCGCCCGCTCATGCGCTTGTGGGGTCGGGACGCCCGCGGTCCGCCAACAGAATGCGACTCCTCGACAAAGGGGTTGCGCCGTCCTTCCGTCCGCGCGCAGCATGCGGCAAGCAACATCCGTCGAAGGACATTCGCATGCAGTTCGGCCTGTTCGGCGGCGCGCGCACCAAGCGCAGCATCGGCCTGGAGGACAGCCAGGGCTATCAGAGCTTCATCGATTACGTGACCGAAGCCGACCGTCTGGGCTTCCGGCAGCTCTTCATGGTCGAGCACCACTTCACCGGCCAGGGCCAGGTTTCCGCGTCGATGACGGTGCTGGCCTATCTCGCCGCGCGCACGCAGCACATCCGGCTGGGCACGGCGGTGGTCGTCCTGCCGTGGCACAATCCGGTGCTGATCGCCGAGCAGGTCGCCACGCTCGACCTTCTGACCGGCGGACGGGTCGATTTCGGTGTCGGCAAGGGCTACCGCAAGGCCGAGTTCGAGGGCTTTTGCATTCCCATCGAGGAAGCCGGCGAGCGCTTCGACGAGGCGATGGAGATCATCCGCAAGGCGTGGACGACCGAAGGCCGCTTCAGCCATCGCAGCAGGCACTGGCAGTACGACAACATCGTGGTCGAGCCCGAGCCGCTGCAGCGCCCGCACCCGCCGCTGTGGCTCGCCGCCGGCAGCCGCGACAGCATCCGGCGCGCCGCGCGCGAAGGCTACAACCTGCTGCTCGACCAACTCGCCCAGACCCACCAGATCGTCGAGCGCATCGCAATCTTCCGCGAGGAATGCGAGCGGGTCGGCCGGACCTACGATCCGCTGATGGTCGCCACCGCGCGGCCCTTGCAGATGTTCCACCACGAGAGCGAGCGCGCTGCCGCCTACGAAACGCGCAAGCGCGTGGTGAGCGTGATCGGCGATCTCGCCCGCGACAAGCTCGCCGACAGGGTCGAGGACGACACCGCTCCCCTGCTCGGCACCCCGGACGAAGTCATTGCCCGGCTGAAGGAGCTCGAAGCCGGCGGCGCAACCAACATCCTGCTGGTCGATCCCAACGCCTCGGTCGCCAACCTGCGCGCTTTCGCCCGCGAGGTGATGCCGGCCTTCACCGCCACGCGCTTCGCGGCCGCCGAATGAGCCTCGCCCTGCCCAAGCCGCTGGCCGTCTCCGTCAGCGTCATGCTCGAAGGCTGGACCGACGATTCGGCGCCGGGCATCGGCCCCATGGGCAATCCGCTGAAAGCCGGCGTGCTCGACCTGCAGGCGCGCTCCTGGGCGGAGTACGGGCCGAAGGTCGGCGCGTGGCGGCTGCTCGACATCCTCGCACGGCTGGAGGTACGCAGCGTCTTCTACGTGAGCGGCATCCTGGCGGAGCGATATCCCGACCTCATGAAGGCCGTCGCCGGCGCAGGGCACGCGGTCGCCGCGCACGGCTGGGGCCAGAACATCATCCCGTCCTACCAGACCGCCGAGGAGGAAGCGCGCGATCTCGACCGCTGCATCGCCGCGATCGAGGCGAGCGCCGGACGGCGGCCCGCCGGCTGGCTGAGCCCCCGCTGCACCCCGAGCACCCGCACCTCGGCGCTGCTGGCGCAGTCGGGCTTCGACTGGCACGCCGACTTCTTCGATTCCGACCTGCCCTACCGGCACGTCACGGCGAGCGGCACGATCGTCGCCGTCCCGTTCACCATGGAGGTGAACGACATGCCGCTTTCCGTTCGCTACGGCTCCGAGCCGGAGGCCTTTACCCGGACCTTCGAACGCATCGCCGCCAACTGGCCGAGGCTCGGCCTGCCCAGCGGCTGCCTCGACATCACCGTGCACGCCCACATCTTCGGCCGGCCGTTCGGCGCGATCGAATTCATGAACTGCCTCGAAGCAGCGCGGCGCTACAGCGCATGGGCCTGCCTCACCGATCATCAGACCTTGGCGGGGCTCTGCCAGGCAAGCTAGGATCGCTTCCAACGATATAATCCTGGGAGGATCGATCGAATGCGTATCCAACGTCGCACCTTGGGCAAGCTGGCGGCGGGTGCCGCCGTGGGCGTCGCCGCGCCGGCCATCGCGCAGAACAAGCCGTTCACCATCGGCTTCAGCATGAACCTCACCGGCCCGCTGGCGCCCAACGGCAAGGCGGCCCTGCTGGCCTCGCAGATCTGGGAGTCGGACATCAACGCCAAGGGCGGGCTGCTCGGCCGCCCCGTGAAGCTGGTCTACTACGACGACCAGTCCAATCCCTCGACGGTGCCGGGCCTCTACACGAAGCTCATCGACGTCGACAAGGTCGACATCGTCGCCAGCAGCTACGCGACCAACATGGTGGCGCCCGCCATGCCGATCGTCATGCAGCACGACCGGACGTTCTTCGCGCTGCTCGGCCTCGCGGTGAACAGCGAGTTCCACTACAAGCGCTACTTCTCGATGGTGCCGACCGGCGGCCCGCGCCCCAAGGAAGCGTTCGCCGAAGGCTTCTTCGAGGTGGCGGCTGCCCAGACGCCGAAGCCCATGACCGTGGCGATGTGCGGCGCCGACGCCGAGTTCCCGCGCAACGCCATGGACGGCGCGCGATCGGTCATCAAGCGGCTGGGCCTCAAGGTCGTCTACGACAAGACCTATCCGCCGACCACGTCGGACTACACGCCCGTGGTGCGCGCGATCGCGGCGACCAATCCCGACATCTTCCTCGCCTGCTCCTATCCGGCGGACACGGTGGGACTCATCCGCGCCAGCCACGAGGTCGGCTTCAAGCCGAAGATCTACGGCGGCGGCATGGTCGGCCTGCAGGCGACTGCCATCAAGACCCAGCTCGGACCGCTGCTCAACGGCATCGTGGTGTACGACTTCTGGCTGCCGTGGGCCGGCTTCGCGTCCGACGCCGGCCGCGAGTTCGTCAAGAAGTACCAGGCCAAGTCCGCCGACGCGGGCGTCGACCTGCTCGGCTATTACCTGCCGCCCTTCGCCTACGCCCGCATGGAGCTGATCGAGCAGGCGGTGAAGGGCGTCGGCAGCACCGACGACGCCAAGCTGGCCGAGTACATGCGCAAGAACACGTTCAAGACCGTGGTCGGCGACGTGACCTTCAACGAGGACGGCGAATGGTCCAAGTCCCAGGTCATGGCAGTGCAGTTCCAGGGCGTCTCGGGCAACGGCGTCGACCAGTTCAAGGATCCCAAGACGGAAGTGATCCTGTGGCCGACCGAGTACAAGACCGGCAACATCATCTATCCGTACGACCCGAAGAAGTGATGCAGTAAAACCCGTCGTCGCGACCGAAGCCGAGCGGAGCGAGGCGGAGTGGAGGGACCTCCTCCTATGCCGGCGGCAATATGACGAGGTCCCTCGACTACGCTTCGCTCCGCTCGGGGCGACGGCGTGGGCTACGCTCCGAGATAGAACTCGCGGATGAGGTCGTTGTTGTTGAGCTCTTCCGCCGAGCCGCCGGTAAAGGCGATGCGGCCGTGCACGATGACGTAGCCACGGTCGGCGATGCGGACGGCCTGGGTGAAGTTCTGTTCGGCCATCAGCACCGTCAGGTCGAACCCCTCCTTCAGCTCCTTGATCTTGTCGATGGTGCGGCTGACCAGTAGCGGCGCCAGCCCGACCGAAGGCTCGTCGATCAGCAGGATGCGCGGCGCCGACATCAGCGCACGGGCCAGCGCCAGCATCTGCTGCTCGCCGCCGCTCATGCTGCCGGCAAGCTGCTTCGCGCGCTCCTTCAGCCGGGGGAAGGTCTCGAAGCAGAAGTCCATGTTGCGCGCGATCGCCGAGCGGGCGGTCGGGCGAAAGGCGCCGAGCAGCAGATTCTCCGTCACCGTCAGCTTCGGGAACAGCCGCCGGCCTTCGGGCACGAAGCCGATGCCGAGATCGACGATCTCCTCGGTCGAGCGGCCGATCAGCTCGTGGCTGGTGCCCTCGATCGTGGCGGTGATCTTCCCGGCCGACGGCCGCACCATGCCCATGATCGATTTCATCAGGGTCGACTTGCCGTTGCCGTTGGTGCCGAGCAGCGCCACCGTCTCGCCTGGGGCAACGGTCAGCGACACGTCGTGCAGCACGCTCACGGCGCCGTAGCCGGCGTCGACGTTGGTGATGGTCAGGCTACTCGCCAAGATACGCCCTCACGACTTCGGCGTTGCGCACGACCTCCTTCGGATCGCCGTCGGCGATCTTGCGGCCGGCGACCAGCACGGCCAGCCGCTGGGAGAACGCCATCACCGCCCGCATGATGTGCTCGATCATGATGACCGTGACGCCCTGCCCGTTCAGCCGGATCAACAGGGCGAGGATCTCGTCGACCTCGGCGTGGCTGAGGCCCGCCATCGATTCGTCGGCGATCAGCAGCTTGGGATCGGCCGCCATGGCGCGCGCCAGCTCGAGCTTGCGCATCTCGATCTGGGTCAGGTCGCGCGGCAGGCGATGGGCCTTGTCGGCAAGGTTCACCTGGCCCAGCAGCTCCAGGCAGCGTGCCTCGATCGCGGCGCCTGAAACCGTGCGCTCGCCGCGGGCATTCACGGCAAAAAGGATGGGAATCCGCAGGTTTTCCGCGAGAGTAAGGCTGCCGAACGGGCGCGGAAGCTGGAAACTGCGGGCAAGACCGAGCCGGGTTCGCTGATGGGCCGTCAGCCCGTCGATCGCCGTGCCACCGAAGCTCACGCTGCCCATCTCGTTGCGCAGCGTGCCGCAGATGCAGTTGACCAGGGTCGACTTCCCCGAACCGTTCGGGCCGATCAGCCCCAGCCGCTCGCCCGGCTGGACCTCCAGTTCGACATCCTGCAGCGCCGTGAAGCCGCCGAAGCGCTTGCCGAGGCTCTGGACGTGCAGCAGCGCGCTCACCGCTTCTTCCTCTGGAACAACCCGACGACGCCTTGAGGCGCGACGATGACGAACACCACCATCAGCACGCCCGCCACCAGCACGTTGATCGCCGAGGAGATCGTCACCCGCAGATACTCCTGCAGCCCGCCCACCAGCACCGCCCCGACAACCGGGCCCAGCCAGCTCGACGTGCCGCCGATCAGCGGCATGGCGATGGCATTGACCGCGTAGTTCAGGCTGAAGCCCGACGCCGGATCGAGATAGGTGACGTAATAGGGCAACGGGGCGCCGGCCATGCCCATGAAGCCGCCGCTCAACGCCGTCGCGACCAGCTTGAGCTTGAGCGTCGGCACGCCCGAGGCTTCGGCGGCCGCCTCGTCGTCGCGGATGGCAGCGAAGCCGAAGCCCAGCGCGGAACGTTCGATCGCCCGCGCCGTCGCCAGCGCCACGACGCAGAGCCCGAGCATGACCAGGAACAGGTACTCGATGTAACCGCCGCCGATCAGCGGCGCGAGCTTGGGTCGCAGCACGTAGGCGCCGCGCGCGCCGCCCACGAAATCCCAGTTGGTGATCAAGGTCTGCACCACCACGGCCAGCGCCAGGGTAGCGATCGAGAAGAAAACGCCGCGCAGGCGCAGCGTGAGATAGCCGGTGCCGAGGCCGACCAGCGCGGCCATCACGCCGCCGATGGCGACCATCGCCGGCAGCGGCATCCAGGGCGTCAGCTTGTAGAGCACGACACTGGAATAGGCGCCGATGGCGAAGAACGCCGTGATGCCGAAATTCACGTAGCCGGTATAGCCGCCCAGGATGTTCCAGGCGGTACCGAGCACGATGTATTGCACCACGACATAGGCGGCGAAGAACGCGTAGTCGTTGCCGAACCAGCGCGTGGCGCCGAAGATTGCGGCGGCTGCGATGACCAGCACGCCGAAGAAGGCCGCATTGCCGAGGCCCGGAGCGGTGCCTCTTTCGGCGGCTTTAGCGACCGAGGATGCCATTGGGCCTCACCGCCAGGGTCACGAGCAGCACGCCGAACGATACGGCCGGCGCCCAGGACGGGCCGAAGAAAGTCGCCGTCAGGCTTTCGATGACGCCGAGCGCGACCGCCGCGATCACCATGCCGGGAAAGCTGCCGAGCCCGCCCAGCACGCAGATCGCGAAGATGCGGCCGATATATTCGCGGCCGATCGACGGCTCGACCGGCTGGATGATGATCAGCGCCGCGCCCGCCACCGCGGCGGTGGCGAAGGAGAGCCCGAAGGCGATGCGCTTGATCTTGACCGGATTGGCCGCCATCAGCCGCAGCGCGCCCTGGTCCTGCGCCACCGCCTGGACGGCGCGACCGACGAAGGTGCGCGACAGGAAGACCTGCAGGCCCGCCACCATGGCCAGGCCGAGCAGGAACGGCACGAGCAGGCGCCAAGGCAGCTCGACGACGCCGAGATCGAGGTTTCCCTGCGTGTACCACGCCTGAACCGAACGATAGTCCACGCCGAAGCCGAGGATCAGCCCGACCTCGGCAATGAACAGGATGCCGAAGAAGAACGAAAGCCCGCGCAAGGACTGATCGTCCCGTCGTTCGAAGGCGACATAGTAGATCTGGTAGGCCGCCATCCCGAGCAGGTAGAAGGCCGGCGCCAGGATGACGGTGGACAGGATCGGATCGATCCCGAACACCGTGTTGCCGATGAACGCGACGTAGGAGCCGAGCAGGATCACCGCCGGATGGGCGATGTTCACGATGTCGAGCATGCCGAACGAGATCGCCACGCCGATCGACACCGCCGCGTAGAACCCACCGAGCAGCAGCCCGGAGATCACGGCGTTGATCAGCAGATCGGCAGAGGCATCCATGACATCGTCTTCCTCCCTGGCGCGGCGATTATGTTCGCCGTCACATGCAGTGTGCCGGGAGGAAGCGTGCTTGCCTAGTCTTAGTTTCTACGTCGCTTCGATCTGCAATGCGGCGGCCACCGCATCGTCGACTTTTTCGAGCCAGACGAACTCGAGCAACTTGCGAACATCCTCGGGGATGTCGTCGTAGTCGCGGCGATTGCGTGCCGGCAGCATCACGCGCTTGATGCCGGCCGCGGAGGCCGCAACGACCTTCTCCTTGATGCCGCCGACCGGCAGCACCAGGCCGCGCAGGCTGATCTCGCCCGTCATCGCCGTGTCGTTGCTGATCGCACGACCGGTCAGCAGCGAGGTCAGCGCCATGAACATCGCCACGCCGGCGCTCGGCCCGTCCTTGGGCGTCGCGCCTGCCGGCACGTGGACATGGATATCGCTCTTCTCGAGCACCGCTGGATCGATCTTCAGCGTCACCGCCATGCTCTTGACGAGGCTGAGTGCCGCCTGTGCGCTCTCCTTCATGACGTCGCCGAGCTGGCCGGTGAGCTGCAGGCGCCCGCTGCCGGGAACCCGCGTCGCCTCGATGAAGAGGATGTCGCCGCCGACCGGCGTCCAGGCCATGCCCGTCGCCACGCCCGGCACGCTGGTGCGCATCGCCACCTCGTTCTCGAAGCGGACCGGCCCGAGGATCTCCTCGATCTCTCCGACACCGATCTTCTTGGTCGCGGTGGCGCCTTCGGCGAACTCGACCGCGACGTGCCGCAGCACGCGGCCGACCTCGCGCTCGAGGTTGCGGACGCCCGCCTCGCGCGTGTAGCCGTCGATGATCCGCCGCAGCGCGGCATCCTCGATCTCGACCTGCTCGGCCTTCAAACCGTTGGCCTCGAGCTGCCGGCGCACGAGATAGCGCCGGGCGATCTCCAGCTTCTCGCCGGCGGTGTAGCCGGTGAGCGAGATGATCTCCATGCGATCGCGCAGCGGACCGGGGATCGTCTCGAGCATGTTCGCGGTGGTGATGAACACCACGCGGCTGAGATCGAACGGCACGTCGAGGTAGTTGTCCCGGAACGTGGTGTTCTGTTCCGGATCGAGCACCTCGAGCATGGCCGCCGACGGGTCGCCGTGGACGCCCGAGCCCATCTTGTCGATCTCGTCGAGCATCATGACGCAGTCGCGCGCGCCGACCTTGCGGATCGCCTGGATGATGTTGCCGGGCAGCGCGCCGATATAGGTCCGGCGGTGGCCGCGGATCTCGGCCTCGTCATGAACGCCGCCCAGGCTGACGCGGGCGAACTTCCGCCCCATCGCCTTGGCGATCGACTGGCCGAGCGAGGTCTTGCCCACGCCGGGCGGGCCGACGAAGCACAGGATCGGCGCCTTGCCCTCCGGTGCGAGCTTGCGCACGGCGAGGAACTCGATGATCCGCCGCTTGATCTTGTCGAGGCCGAAATGATCGGCGTCGAGCACCCGGCGTGCCTCGGCGATGTCGATCTCCTTCGGCGCCGGCGGCGCCCAGGGCAGCTCGATCAGCGTATCGAGATACGTGCGGATCATGCTGTGCTCGGCCGCCGCTTCCGGCGTGCGCTGCAGCCGGCGAAGCTCCTTGCGCGCCACGCTCTCGACCTCGGGCGGCATCTTCGCTTCCGCGATCGCCTTCTCGAGGTCGGCCAGCTCCTGCTTGTTCGAGCCCTCGCCCTCTCCCAGCTCGCGCTGGATCGACGCCATCTGCTCGCGCAGCAGCATCTCGCGCTGGCGCGTGTCGAGCGACGCCTTGGTCTTGCTGCCGATCTCGGCCGAGAGCTTCAGCACTTCCAGCCGATGGGCGAGCAGCGTCGACACCTTGTCGAGGCGTTGCAGCACATCCGTCGTCTCGAGCAGCTCCTGCTTTTCCGGCGGGGTGATGTCGAGATAGGTCGCGGCAAGGTCGGCCAGCAGGCCGGGCGAGGTCGTCGCCTCGATGGTCTGGCGGAACTCCGCCGGCACCTGCGGCAGCAGCTCGAAGACCTCCCGCACCTGGCCCTTCAGCACGAGGAAGCGCGCCTCGACCTCCGATCCGGTGGCGGTCGGCTCGGCGATGTGCAGGCCCTTGGCCATCAGGAACGGATGGCCCTCGACGAACTCCGTGATGCGGAAGCGCTGGACGCCCTGGCAGACCAGGTGATGGCCGCCCTCCGGCGTCGTCACGTAGCGCAGGATGTTGGCGACCGTGCCGGTGCGGTGCAGATCGTCCGGGCCGGGCTGGCCGTTCTCCGGATCCTTCTGCAGCACGAGCACGACCTGCCGCTGCTCGCGCACGGCCTGCTGGATGGCGGCGACCGACAGCGGCCGGCCGACCGTCAGCGGCAGCACGATCTCGGGGAACAGGACCATGTTCCGCACGGGCACGACGATCATGGCGTCGGCCGGCAGCGGGGTGGCGTTGGTCGGTGTGCTCTCGTTCATGTCTGGCGGGCTCATGCTGCCCCCTTTCGGCCGCGGGCCTTGGGCAGCCTGACGATCAGGCAGCCGTCGGCAGCGGCGCTGGTCGGCTGCTCGTAGACGCCGGCGGGCAGGCGGACCTGCCGCTCGAAGCGCCCCTGCGGCAGCTCGATACGGTGAATGACGGCGGTGCGAAGCTCGGGCGGCAGGACACGCTCGCCGGCGATCAGCAGCACGCCGTTATGGATGACCAGCTTGACCTGCTTGGCGTCGACGCCCGGCAGGGCGACGAGGACCAGCACGGCATCGTTGGTCTCGAGGACATCGACGGGCGGCTCCCAGGAGATGGCGGCACGCGGCGACGGCCCAGGCGGGTTGAAAACCTCGCGCTGCAGCCGTTCGGCACGCGCCAGCATCTGGAGCGCTTCCGACCACATCCAGTTACGGGGATCTCCAGTACTCATGGCGACCTATATGGTGTGTCGTTCGGAATTTACACGTGGGCCTCGTTATCCTCCCCCGTCTTCGGGGGAGGTGGCGCGGTAATCCGCGACGGAGGGGGTCATGGCCGGGGCATCGCATGAGTCCGACCCCTCCGTCCGGGTAGGACGCGGCCACCTCCCCCGAAGACGGGGGAGGGAAACCCTCACGCGCTTGCCTAATTGCCGATCAGCGCCTGATAGACCAGGGCGCGCATCAGGTAGCGGTACGGCAGGCGGGCGGTCTGCGACTGCATCATGAACACGACGTACATGCGCTCCCGCGGATCGTGCCAGAAATAGGTCCCGTAGGCCCCGCCCCAGTAGTAATCGTTGGGCGAGCCGGGCAGCGGGTTGCGGCCCTGGTCGTTGCGCACCGCGAAGCCGAGGCCGAAGCCCTGCCCCATGCGCTTGCTGGGCTCGAGCGCCTCGAAGCGCCACATATCGTCGCCCATGACGATATCCGGCGGCAGGTGGTCCGCCGTCATCAGGTCGATGGTCTTGCGCGAGATGATACGGACGCCGTCGAGCTGGCCGCCGTTGGCGAACATCTGGAGAAAGCGGGCATAGTCGGCGGCGGTCGAGACCATGCCGCCGCCGCCCGACTTCCAGGTCGCCTTGAAGGTGACGTCCGGAATGGCCGGCATCTCGTTCTTCGGCCCCTCCTTCTGGGGCCGGGCGCCACGGTCCTTCTTGTCGGCCGCGGCCTCGAAGGCGGTGTCGCCCATCTTCAGCGGCTTGGTGATGCGCTCCTCGACGAACTTGTCGAGCGTCATGCCCGAGGCGACCTCGACCACGCGTCCCAGCACGTCGGTCGACATCGAGTACTCCCAATGGGTGCCCGGCTGGTAGAGCAGCGCCAGCTTGGACAGCTTCTCGGCCATCTGCGCGTTGGTCTGGTCCGGCGCCATCACCTTCATGTCGAGATAGGACTGCTTGACGGGGTTGCTGCCCGCCGCGCCGTAGGTCAGGCCCGAGGTATGGCGCATCAGGTCCTGCACCGTCATCGGCCGGAACTGCGGCTCCAGTGCCAGCTCGACCGTGCCGTCGGCATTCTTCTTCGGCACCGAGACCTTGGTGTCGGCGAAGGCCGGAATGTATTTCGAGACCGGATCGGCCAGCGAGAGCTTGCCCTCCTCGGCCAGGATCATGGCCGCCACGGTGGTGATCGGCTTGGTCATCGAGGCGATGCGGAAGATCGTGTCGGTCTTCATCGGCGCCTTGGCGTCCTTGTCGCGGAAACCGTAGGCGTCGAACAGGGCGATCTTGCCGTTGCGCGCGATCAGCACGACCGCGCCGGGCAGCTCGTTATTCTTGACCCCCTCCTCGATCCGCTCGCCGATCCGCTTGAGGCGCTGGGAGACGAAGCCCACTTCCTCCGGCGACTGCGCCTTGGGAATGCCTTGCGCCATCGCCGGCAGCGCCAAGCCCAATACCGCAATGGCGGCGATCGTTCGAACCATCATGCCCTGTCTCCCCCGGATTGAATTGGCGGTATCAAAGCATGGCCGGCGGCGGCGCATCAAATGCGCGCCGATGACTACGGCTTCAAGTCCTGGACGTCGCTCCACGCGTCCGAGACGTGCTTGGGCAAGAGCCATAGCCCCTCGCGGCCGTCGATCCGCAGGTAGCGCGACAGGCCCAGCGGATTGAGCCCACCGAACGCGAACGAGAAGCGCGGCAATGCCGGGCCGGCGACGCTGACGGACAGGCCCGGCCGATCCAGCCCGAAGTCCGCCGGCGTGGTGCCGGCCATCTCCGCTGGCTCGATATGGCGTTCGGGCGCCGTCACACGCAGCAGCTTGACGGCAAAGTCGAGCTTGGCCGCGGCGTCGGCCGGGAGGACGTGGCCGGCGGCATCCAGCCATTCGTCGCGCTCGCCCCGGCGGAACGTGCGTGTCGTGCCCTGGCGCGACACGACGACTTCCCGGATGTCGATGCTCTCACGCTCGGCCAGGAAGCCCTTGGCCTCGAACCAGGCGACTCCGGTGGCCTGACGGCCGCCATGCAGGGACAAGCCGACGATATAGGCCACGGCCAGGAGGGCCAGGGCAGGCCGCCAGAGCGCGAGCCATCGCGGGCTTCCCTGCCCGGCCGTCACGATCGGCGCATCCACCAGACGATGAATCCCAACAGGGCGATGAAGCCAGGCACGACGAAGACGGTGACGAGGAAGATCGCCTGTGTCTGCTGGTTGTTGAGCGTGACCGTCGGCAGCACCTCGACCATCGGCGTCATCGGCGAGCCGGCCGCCTCGCGCATCAGCCAACTGAGCGACGCGAGCACCAGGTCGGCGTTGGACAGGTACGGGAAGAACGTGTTGGAAGCGAAGTCCGCATCGCCGAACGCCACCAGCCGGAACGGCGCTGCGCCCTCGGCCAGCCGGCCTTCGCTGGCGACGGCCAGCGCGCGGGGTGCCTTCGATGCAGTCGCCGCCTGCTCGGCGGCACGCTCCCGGTTCGTGGCGACGTAGCTCGACGTGCTGCTGCTGACCAGCGCCATGGCCTCGACCGTGGGCGACGGCACGAGCGTGAGCGGGCGCGCCCCGGGAAAGAAGGACATCGAAAGCTGCGCCGTGATCGGGTGCTTGCCATATCCGGCCACCGCGATCATCTGCTCGTCGGTGTAGTAGTGGCTGGCCGGATCGACGAGGATTCCCGGCTCGAAGCGCACGCCCGCCGCGGCCAGGACTTCCGCGAGGCTCGGGTCGATCGGATAGTCGGGCTCGAGGAACAGAAGCAGCGCCCCGCCCTTGCGCAGGTAGGCAAGCAGGGCGGCACTGTCCGGCGGTGCGTAGGCCGTGCGCGGGCTGGCCTCGACCAGCACGTTGCAGTCGGCCGACAAGGTGTCCGACATCAGGCTGACCTTGCGCATGGCCACGCCGATCTTCTCCAGCGCCCGCCGCAACCGCCCCAGCCCGTGCTTCTCCATCTGCACCACGAACGAGCTGTCCGAAGTTCGGGTCCGCGCGTAGCTGCCCTCGAACTCGGCAAGGTACTCGAAGTTGTCGATGTCGTACTCGCCGTGCCCGGTGACGAAGCAGACGGTCCGGCTTTCGGTGCGCAGCAGGCGCACGATGCCGGCGGCAATCTCGCGATCGTCCGTCGTCACGACCTCGACCCGCCGGCCGTTGGCGGTGAGAACGGCGGCGTTGTAGATCCTCGCGCCGAGCTGGTTGGCCAGCGCGGGGTTCTGATCCGGGTCGACGGTGCGCACGTGCAGCCGCGGGTTCAGCCGGCCCATCATCTCGACCATCGTCCGCATGGCGCGGGCCGAGGGCTGCTGCTTCTGGTAGAAGTAGGTGAGCTCGACGTCCTGCGTCAGGCCGCGCACGACGCGCACGGTCTCCGGCGCCGGCGAGAACGCCTGGTCGCGCGTCAGGTCGACATGGATGTCGTGGCGATAGATCGCGAGGTTGACCAGCAGCATCAGCCCCGCCCCGGCCACTCCCACCACGGTCCGCACCACCCAGCGCCGCCAGCCCGGCGGCGACGGCAGCCTGAGGAGGACGGCATAGACGAAGGCCAGCGCGGCGAGCGCCACCAGCGACAGGGCAAGATCGCGCAGCTCCGCGACGGGTGTGTCGGCGATCATCGCTCGGACAGCCAGCGCGTTGCCAGGAACAGGGCGAACAGCGTTCCGGTAATGAAATAGGCCACATCGGACAGGAAGACGGAGCCCGTGGCGATCGGCCGGAAATGACCGATCAGGGAAAGATTGACCAGAAGCTGGTCGAACGGCGCGCCGACGAGCGAGGAGGCAGCATCGATGAACCACAGCATCAGCACGATGCCGAGCGCGAGCGCGGCGGCGACGACCTGGTTCTCCGTCACGCTCGAGGTCAGGATGCCGATGGCAACGAGCAGCGAGCCGCACAGGGCGAGCGCCAGATACCCGCTGTAGATCGGCCCCCAGTCGGGCTCGCCGTACAGCCCCAGGATCACCGCGTAGACGATCGAGCCCGCGTACATGCCCCAGACCATGGCGACGCCGGCCAGATACTTGGCCAGCACGATCCACACCTCGCGCACCGGCGCGGTCAGCAGCAGCTCCAGCGTGTCGTTGCGCCGCTCCTCGGCGAAGGCGCGCATGGTGAGGACGGGCACCAGCAGCACCGAGAGCACGTACATCTGGTGGAAGATGTAGTTGAGGTTGGCGACCTTGGTCTGGAACAGGCTGAGGCTGAAGGTGTAGCCGAGCACCAGCAGGAACACGGCGGCGATGGTGTAGCCGATCGGCGAGGTGAAGGTGCCGTGCAGCTCCTTGCGCGTGAGGACACCGAGCTGGCTCATGTCAGGGACATGAACCAGGGCTCGAGGTCCGCCGATGCGCCGACCGCCCGCTCTCCACGCAGCTTGCCGCCGAGCAGCACCGCCACCCGGTCGGCCGTCTTTTCGACCTCGCTCAGGATGTGCGAGCTCATGATCACCGTATGGCGCGGCGCCAGCGATCGGATCAGGCTGCGCACCTCGATGATCTGGCGCGGATCGAGACCGTTGGTCGGCTCGTCGAGGATCACGATCTCCGGATCATGCAGCAGCGCCTGGGCCAGGCCCACCCGCTGGCGGAAGCCGCGCGACAGCGCCCGGGTCGGCTTGCGCATCACGTCGCCGAGCATCAGCATCGCCGCCACGCGCTCGATCGCCGCGCCGACCTCCCCGGTGGACAGCCCGCGCAGACGGCCCATGAAACGCAGGAACTCGTCGACCCGCATATGGCGGTAGGTCGGGACCGACTCCGGGACGTAACCCAGCTTGCGCCGGGCAGCGAGCGAATCAGTGGTCACATCGTGCCCGGCCAGCGTGAGCGCTCCGTGGCTGGGCGCGAGATATCCGGCCAGCATCCTGATGAAGGTGGTCTTGCCCGAGCCGTTCGGCCCGAGAAGACAGAAGACCTCCCCTTGCGCGATATCGAGCGACACGTCGTCCAATGCGAGCACGGGCCCATAGCGCTTGGAAACGTTGCGCGCGACAACCGCCGCGCCGGTCGAGGCCGGCGCGGCCCTCTCCACCGTCATGCTCGCGACGGGCTCAGTCGTAGAATTCCGGCGCCTTCTTCGTCGTCTTGAAGATTTCCGGATCGTGGCCGTAGAAGATCTGGGCGTTC
Source organism: uncultured Rhodospirillales bacterium (assembly GCA_945957125.1). Taxonomy (GTDB): domain Bacteria; phylum Pseudomonadota; class Alphaproteobacteria; order Reyranellales; family Reyranellaceae; genus Reyranella. Next base: position 14,670 of record CAMFJT010000075.1, read on the forward strand.
TCGGTATCGCGCACGTGGCGCATCCGCGCGTAGCTTTCGTACGAGGCGCTCGGGCTCCATGTTCCCGGAATCGGCGGGATCAGGTTCTTGTCGAGGCTCTCCTTGAGATAGACGACGTCGCTGGTCAGGATCACGCTGCCGGTCTTGGGCAGCTTCACCACGGCGAACTGTGTGCCCGGGGTATGGCCCGGCGCGCGGAAGATGCGGAACGTGCCATCGCCGAACAGGTCGATGTCACCCGACAGGCGCATCACGTCCATCTTCTTGGTGTCGGCGAAGTCGCCGGGGATGTAGTAGATCGAGTAGCCGATGTCGGGCCACCACGCCGCCTTCATCTCGTCGTTCTGCACGACCAGCGTCGACTTGGGGAACTGCGAGACGTTGCCGCCGTGATCGAGGTGCATGTGGCCGGCCACGACGTACTTGATGTCGTCGGTCTTCATGCCGATCTTGGCGAGCTGCACCGCCATCGCGTCGTCCTTGGTCATCTTCAGGCCGAAGCCCTTGGCCAACGGACCCCACCAGCCTTCCGGATCGGTGATGGTCTTGTCGTTGTTGCCGGTATCGAAGATCACGTTCCCCTTGGGATGCTTGATGACGTAGAAGCTCACCGGCGCCCAGTCGATGTTGCCGACACCGCCCATCTGCAGCGCCGCCTTGGGGAAGCCGGTAAGCGCGCCCGAGCTGAAGACGTAGAGCTTCGGCCCTTCCTGGGCCGCCGCGGGCATCAAAGAGGCGCCGAGCAATGCTGCCGCGCACGCCAGGTTACGCATGGAACGCGAGAATCGGCTGACCATGGGCACTCCTCCTACTTCTTTATGCGACAAATGGTCAGGTAGCCGGCGCCCCTCGTCAAGGCACTGCCACGAATAACTCAGGGCTCAATTTGGGGCACGTATCGCATCCCGGATCGGACACGCGATGCCACCTCGAATGCAAAACGCCCCCGCTTGCGCGAGGGCGTCCTGCTTTGATGCGAAGGCGATCAGGTCACGGCGATCGGGCCGCCGTTCGAACCGGTCGCTCCCTTGATGGGCGCAGGCGAGAAGATATAGGCGAACTGGTACTTCCTGTCGGCGATCAGCGCGGTGAAGTCGAGATTCTCGTGGTTGTAGATGCCCTGCTTGCAGATCAGCTCCGAGTGCACGACGAAAACCAGATCCTTGTTGGCGTTCGGCACGACTTCGGTCGCCCAGGTATCGGCGCCGGTCAGGCAGCAGCCCTTGTCGACCACCCACTTGGCGACTTCCAGTCCGATGCCTGGCTCGCCGCTGTTGAACTTGTCGTTGTTCTTGATCCACAGCTTGCCGAAGCCGGTGTTGAAGAACACGGCGTCGCCTTCCTTGATGTCCGCTTCGCTCATGTTCTGCTTCTGCATGCAGTCGCGGAGGTCCTTCACCGTGATTTCCTCGCCCACGTCGAGCATCCTGCCCTTCAGGCCTTCGACGTCGAACAGATGGCCGCGGGTGAAGAACGGCTTGCAGTTCTCGACGCCGAGCTTGTTGAGGCCATAGGGGCCGCCGATCTCCTGCGCGGTGAAGCCGTTGTAGAAGCGCATCTCGTTCTTGTCGCCGTCCTTGCCCATCTGGATGCCGATATGGCCGAGCCCGTCGAACTGCGTGCCGGTCTGGCCGATCTCGGTGGCGAGGAACTCGTCGTGATAGACCATCTTGTTGTTGCCGAACGGCCCGCCGGTCGGCGACCCCGGGATGCGCAGCGCGAAGACGCGGTCGCCGAACTTCGGCATTCCCGACTCGTAGACCCGGCCGATGCGATAGACCTTGCCGTCCTTGATCAGCTTGACCGTGTCGAGGACCTTCTCCGGCGTCATGTAGTTCGACGCGCCGGCCATGTCGTCCTTGCCCCATTTGGGATGCGGCCACCATGGCTTGTCCGTCGCTCCGCCGGGGACCGGCGCCTGGGCATGAGCTGCCGCCGACATCAGGGCAGTAGCCGCCACGGCACCGCCGACCAGGCCCGCCGTCAGCAGCGAGCGCCGCTCGGCATCGATCGCCTCGGTCTTCGACTTCAGCTCTTCCTTGTCCTGCAAGTAACGCGAGTCCATGAGCGCTCCTCCGTCTGTTCTTCATTGACGATGGGAGCGTCGTGCCGTCCTGTTGCGGGGTCAAGAAACCTGCAGCCCTCCATCGCAAACTTCATAAAACCGCAACATTCGATGAGCCTTTTCGATACCGATACCTCCGCCAAGCGCCTGCCCGTCGCCCTCATCACGGGCTTCCTCGGCAGCGGCAAGACCACCCTGCTCAACCGCGTGCTCGCCGACCGCCGCATGGCGCGCAGTCTCGTGCTGGTGAACGAATTCGGCGAGGTCGGGCTCGACCATCTGCTCATGGAATCGATCGACGGCGACATGGTGCTGCTCCAGTCGGGATGCGTTTGCTGCACCATCCAGGGCGATCTCGATCGAACCCTGCGCGACATCGCCCGCCGGCGCTCCAGGGACGAGACGCCGCCGTTCGACCGCGTGCTGCTCGAGACGACCGGTCTCGCCGACCCCGCCCCCATCCTGCAGCTCCTGCTCAACTCGCCGATGATCAGCCACGACTATCGGCTCGACGGCGTCGTCACGACGGTCGACGCCATCAACGGCGCGCGCCAGCTCGACGACCATGCCGAAGCTCTCCGGCAAGCAGCCGTCGCCGATCGCCTGCTGATCAGCAAGACCGACCTGGCCGAAGCCGCCAGCAGCGCCCATCTCCGCGCCCGGCTCGGCGTGCTCAACCCCGGCGCCCAGCTTTACGAGGTGGTCCGGGGCGATATCGATCCGGCGCTGCTCTTCGATTCCGGCCCGTTCGATCCGGCCGGCAAAAGCGACAAGGTCAGGCAATGGCTGAACGCGGAGACGCACGATCATCATGGCCACCATCACGACCGCACGCGCCACGACGCGCATATCGGCTCGTTCTGCCTGACCTTCGACGAACCTCTCGACTGGGACAGGTTCAACCCGTGGCTGATGGCGGTGCGCGCCGCCTGGGGCGACAGGCTGTTGCGCGTGAAAGGCGTCCTCAATGTCGAGGGCGAGACGCAGCCCCTCGTCATTCATGGCGTGCATCGCACGTTCCATCCGCCCACCCTGCTCGCGCGCTGGCCCGACGCCGACCGCCGCTCGCGCCTGGTGTTCATCACCCGCGACCTGGACCGGGCGACCGTCGCCGCAAGCTGGGACGAAAGCTAACGAGGCTCCGGCTCGGACCGACACGCCATTCGCCCTTGCCCAGTCGCCTTGAGCGTTTGTCGGTTCATTCGGCTCGCGGGAGAGGAACGCGACGGTGCTTCGAGCGACCCCGTCCGAAAATCGCCAGACCGCCGCCTTGCCTGGCGACTAGATGGCCGCTCGCACACGGAGCATCCGATGGCCACTCTTCGCAAGCAGATCGCGCTCGACACGAGCGCCGGGAACGCCTGGTCCGCCCTGCGCGACTTCGGCTCGGTCCACACGCGCGTGGCGCCGGGCTTCCTCAAGGGACTCGAGATGGACGAGGGTGACCGTATCGTCACCTTCTTCAACGGCATGATCGCCCGCGAGCGTCTGGTGACCCGTGACGACGCGGAGCGCCGGCTGGTCTATTCCGTCGTGGAAGGGCGGGCGAGCCACTACAATGCCGCCGTTCAGATATTTCCCGAGAGCGACGGCCGCTGCCGGCTGGTCTGGACCGTCGATCTCCTGCCCGATGCGCTCGCGCCGGCGATCGAGAGCATGATGGACCACGCCGCGGGCTTCATGAAGAAGACACTCGACGCCGCCTAGGGCCGGTCCTATGACGCCGCGATGCAAGTCTCCGCACGCGACATCGACCATCTCAGCATCGCCACCCCCGACCCCGAGGCCCTCGCGATCAGGCTCCAGCAGATCGGCTTCAATCTCACGCCCGAAGGGGTCGAACCGCGCTGCATCTGTTTCCAGGCCGCCGAGGACGACATCCCGAACTACATCGAGCTGATCGAGGCGGACGTCCGCGTCGCCCTGGCGGTCAATGTCGCGGAGCTGGACGGCGAGGTCCGCGAGCACAGCTGGGAGACGGACGACGGCTACGAGATCGACGCCGAGGTGATCGCGGGCGAGCTCGACGGTCCGCTGCCGTGGTTTCCCGTGCGCCACCAGACGCCCGAGGCATTCATGGAGCCGGAATGGATCGTCCACCCCAACGGCGCGCTCGGCATGCTGGCCGTGCATGTCGTGTCCGACGATCCGCCGGCCACGGCGAAAGCGCTGGGCGAGCAGTGGGGCGCCATCACGGAGGATCTGTTCGAGGGCTGCACGATGATCCAGACCGGCGCCGTCGAGGTCCTGATCTGGTCGCCGTCCGCCTTCCAGACCGAATACAAGGCGGTCGAGGCGATGGCACCCGAGCACAGGCCGACGGTGGTCGGCATCGCCGTCGCGGTCGAGCGTGCGCGCCCCCTGCAGGCCCTGCTGCGCGCCAACAACGTCCCCTTTGCCCTGACCGACGGCGACCGGGTGGTCGTGCCGGCCGAGCAGACCGGCGGCCTGATGATCGAGTTCCTGCCGCAGAACTGATTTCGTTCTTGCCGGAGCGCGGGCGTCTCGCCCGCGCTCCGGCAAGAACGGCCTACGGAAAAGCCGGCAGCACCACCTCCGTCATGATCGCGATGCCGACGGCGCTCTGCTCGGTACCGGGACGGCGATAGTTGCCGCAATTGATGCCGACCACGAGGTCGAGCTTCGGGATCACGTAGAGGCGCTGGCCGCCCCAGCCGATGCCGGCGATGTACGGCAGCGGCGGCTGCTTGCCGTCGGAAAAAGCGCCCGTGTACCAGTGGTAGCCGTAGCCGCGGCCGTCGGGCAGCCGAACCGTTGCCGTCGTGGCGCGCGTCACCCACTCCGCCGGCACGACCGGCCGATCGTTCCACCGCCCCCCGGTCAGCACCAGCCGTCCGATCTTCGACATGTCGCGCGGCAGCAGCCGCAAGCCGGAGGCCGCCCGCTCGAAGCCGTCGGAACTGACCGACCATTCGCTCGGTCCGAAGTCGAGCGGATCGAACAGCGCGCGCCGGGCGAAGGCGTGCAGCGTCTCGCCGGTGCCCTGGGCGATCAGCCGCCCGAGCAGCGTCGTGGCGCCGCCGTTATAGCTCCAGACTTCGCCGGGCGGTCCGACGATCGGCCGATCGAGCACGTAGCGGATGCGGTCGGGCGCCGCTTCCATCGCATTCTCGCTGTTGCGCGGATCGCCGTAGGGAACAGTCAGCTCGTCCCAGCCCATGCCGAGAGTCATGGTGAGGACGTGCCCGACGGTCAGCCGGTCGCGGCCCGGCTGCTGCCAGAGTTCGCCATATTGCGGGAATGCCGACGCCAGGCTGGCCTCCGGCGCCGGCACCTTGCCTTCGGCGAGCGCGATGCCGTAGAGCCAGCTCACCACGCTCTTCGACACCGAGCGCAGGTCGTGCAGCACGGTTCGATCGAAGGTGACCTCGCCCAGCGGCCGGCCCCAGTTCTGGTCCACGCCCGTCCCGTAATGCTCGAAAGCCATACGGCCGGCGCGAGTCACCGTCAGCGCATGCAGCCCGAACACGCGTCCCGAGTGCTCGAGCTCGGCGAGTCGCTGGTCGTAAGCGCCTTCGGCCGAGGCGGCGCGATGGACGGTCGAGGTCATGAGGACGGCTCCCAGTGCTTTCATCGTCTCGCGGCGATCGAGGATCATGGATTCCTCTCCGGTTCACGCGTCTCCCCGCGCGGCGCACGGGGAAGAACTCTACGCGCGTGCCCTTCTTTGCGCGATCGCGAGGTCGGGGCGATCGGTCGTGAAGACGTCGACTTCCAGTGCCAGCAGCTTCGCAATCGCCGCGGCGTCGTTGCAGGCCCAGCCGCCGATGCCGAGGCCGGCGGCGCGCACCGTCGCGACGATCTCGGCGGTCAGCATGTTCTGCCGCAAGCCGAGCATCGGCACGCCAGCCCCTTTGGTCGAGGCGATCACGTTGGCCAGGCCGATATCCGTCTGGACGTCCGGCAGGACCAGCCAGACATGCTTCATCGGCCGCGCGGCGGCGACAGCCTCGCACACCGTGCCGAGCTGGAAGCTGGTGAGGACGCTGCGGTCCAGCACCTTCGCCTGCTCCAGCGCCCTGGCGACGCGCGCGGCATGGCCCGGATAGGGCACGCGGTCGGGACCGCACTTGATCTCCAGCCGCAGCACGATCGGTGTCGGCCGGAAGATCTCGATCACCTCGTCGAGCAGCAGCATGCGCTGGCCGCCGGTGCCCTTGAGCACCAGCGTCGAGAGCGCCGCCCAGTCCTGTGCCGCGACCGGTCCCTTCCCATCGGTCGTGCGGTCCAGCGTGCTGTCGTGGATCACGACCAGCTTGCCGTCGCGCGTCGGATGGACGTCGAACTCGACCTGCTCGACCGCGAGCTTCGCGGTGTTCTCGAACGAGAGCCGGCTGTTCTCCGGCCACAGCAACGCGCCGCCGCGATGCGAAGCAATGTCTGTCATCAGGTCCTCTAACGCAGGGTCGGGTCGAGCCGGTCGCGCAGCCAGTCGCCGACGATGCTGATCGACAGCGTGGTGAGCACGATCACGGCGGCGGGAGAAAGCATGATCCACGGCGCGCGCGTCAAGTATTCGCGGCCGTAGCCCACCATGTTGCCGAGCGAGGTGAGCGGCGGCTGGATGCCGAGCCCGAGGAAGGAAAGGCCGCTCTCCAGCAGGATCGTCTCCGGGAAGGTGATGGTCATCGACACGATCAGGGTCGAGGCGATGTTGGGCAGAACGTGCAGGCCGTAGACCCTGAAGTTGGTCGCGCCGAGCTGGCGGACCGCGGCGGCATAACCCTGCTCGTTGGCCGACAGGGTGAGGCCGCGCGCGATGCGGGCGTAGCGCTCCCACGAGTTCAGGCCCATCAGCATGACGAACAGCACGAGGTTGTTGCCGAAGAAGGCGAGCACGGCCAGTGCCACGATCAGGAACGGCACGCTCGCCTGGAAGTCGATCATCATCAGGATCAGGCCTTCGACCTTGCCGCGAAAATGCGCGGCGACGAAGCCCATGACCGTGCCGAAGGCAGCGGCGATCAGCGTCCCGAAGAAGGCGATCAGCAGGCTGAGCCGGATCGACATGATCAGTCGCGAGAGCACGTCGCGGCCGAGCTCGTCGCTGCCCAGCGGATGGGCCCATTTGCCGCCCATGAAGACCGGCGGCGACAGCCGCGCCCGCAGGTCGAGACCGGTGAAGGAATAGGGCGCGAGGAAGTCGGCGCCGAACGCCACGATCACCATCGTCGCGATCCAGGCCAGCGCCAGCAGGGTGAGCGGCGGCCAGGCCTCGAAGAAGCGCGCCAGCTTGCCGGGATGCGCGCGATCAGCGGCCACGGGCGCCTCCCCGCCGCAACCTCGGATCGAGCCAGCCGTAGATCGCGTCGACGACGATGTTGGAGGTCACCATGGTCGCCGCGACCAGCAGCAGGATCGCCTGCACGACGGCGAGATCGCGATTGGAGACCGACGACACCAAAAGCCGCCCGATGCCGGGCCAGGCGAACACGCTCTCGACCACCACCGCGCCCGCGATCAGCGTGCCGACCATGAAGCCCACGATGGTCGTGGTCGGGATCGCGGCGTTGGGCAGCGCATGCTCGACCACGACGGTGCGCCAGCGCAGGCCCTTGGCCGAGGCGGCGCGGATATAGGGCTGCCCCAGCACCTCGAGCATGGCCGAGCGCGTGAAGCGCGCGAGGATCGCCGCCCCCGCGATGCCGAGCGTCACGATCGGCAGGATCGCGCTGGTCGGCTTGTCGCTGCCGGCCGAGGGCAGCCAGCCGAGCTGGACCGAGAAGACCAGCACCAGCACGAGCGCGAGCACGAAGCTCGGCACGGTGAAGCCCGCGACCGAGACCATCATGGTCAGCCGGTCGGCCCACGAGTTGCGATGCAGCGCGGCGTAGATCCCGGCCGGGATGCCGAGGAAGAGCTTCAGCGCGAAGGCCGGCAGGGTGATCGCCAGGGTCGCCGGCACGCGTTCGAGAACGAGCTGCAGGGCCGGCCGGCCATCTCGCATCGAATTGCCGAGATCGCCCTGCAGCGCATGGAAAAGATAGGCGAGGAACTGCTGCCATAGCGGCCGATCCAGCCCCCACGCCTCGCGGAACGCCTTGATCGACTCGGGTGGCGCGTCGGCCGACAGGATCATCATCGCTGGATCGCCCGAGAGATGCAGCACGAAGAAGGCGAAGGCGATGACCAGGAAGATCGTGAGGATGGCGCGCAGCAGGCGGCCGGCGAGATAGCGCAGCATCAGGTGGCGCTCGCGGCGATCTGCTCGGCGAGATGGCAGGCGGCGAGCCGGCCGTCCGCCAGCGCACGCAAGGCCGGCGTCTCGACCCGGCAGCGCGCCACGGCGTGGCGGCAGCGCGGATGGAAGGCACAGCCGGCCGGCCGGTCGACCGGATTGGGCGGTTCGCCGGGCAACACCAGCCGGCGCTTCTTCTGCCGCGCATGGGTCGGGATCGCCGACACCAGCGCCTGCGTGTAGGGATGCGCCGGCGCCGAGAACAGCCGGTCGGGATCGCCCTGCTCGACGATGCAGCCGAGATACATCACCGCAACCTCGTGACTGACCTGCCGCACCATGCGCAGGTCGTGGCTGATGAAGAGATAGGCCAGCCCCAGCCGCTGCTGCAGCGCGAGCAGCAGATTCACGACCTGCGCCTGGATCGAGACATCGAGCGCGGAGATCGGCTCGTCGCACACCAGGAGCTGCGGATCGAGCATCAGCGCCCGCGCCAGCACGATGCGCTGGCGCTGACCGCCCGACAGCTCGTGGGGGAAGCGATCGAAGTGATGGCCCGCCAGCCCGACCGCATCCATCATCGCCCGCGCCTTCTCGCGCCGCTCCGCCTCCGTGCCGCCCAGCCCGTGGATCGCCAGCGGCTCCATGACCTGGCGGCCGACGCTGAGCCTGCGGTCGAGCGCGCCGAGCGGATCCTGGTAGACCATCTGCATCCGCCGCCGCAGCGCGCGCCAAGCGGCCGTGCCGCCCGCCGGCAGGCTCTCGCCGGCAATACGCACCTGCCCGCCCGTCACCGGCACCAGCCCGAGCACCAGCTTCGCCGTCGTCGTCTTGCCGCAGCCCGATTCGCCGACCAGCCCGAGCGTGCGGCCGGCCTGCAGCTCGAACGACACGCCGTCGACGGCATGCAGGGTCGCGACCTTGCCGAACGGCCAGCTTCCACGCCGGACTTCGTAGGTGCGCGACAGGTCGGTGACTTCGAGCAGTGCCGTCATGCGCGGATGCACGCGACGCGGTGATCGGCGGCCAGGGGGATTCCCGGCGGGACCGCCGTCTCGCAGGCGGCGATGCGGCGGTCGCAGCGCGGCGCGAAGCTGCAGCCCGGCGGCAGGTTCGACGGCTCGGGCACGACGCCCGCGATCGGTACCAGCGCGCGCCGCGGCCCTTCAAGCTCGGGCAGCGCCGCGAGCAGCCCCCGCGTATAGGGGTGCGCCGGCGCGTCGAACACCGTGTCGATCGGTGCATCCTCGACGATGCGGCCGGCATACATCACGCAGACACGGTCGGTGTTCTCGGACACGACACCGAGGTCATGGCTGATCAGCACCAGCGCCATGCCGCTCTCGCGCCGGATCTCGCCCAGCAGCTCGAGGATCTGCGCCTGGATGGTGGCGTCGAGTGCGGTGGTCGGCTCGTCGGCGACCAGCAGGTCGGGCTGGCCGGCCAGCGCCATCGCGATCATCACGCGCTGGTTCATGCCGCCCGACAGCTCGTGCGGATAGTCGCCCAGCCGCCGCTTGGCATCGGCGATGCCGACCCTGTCGAGCAGCCGCTGCGCCTCGGCTTCCGCCGCCCTGCCCTGCAGGCCGCGATGCAGCCGCAGCGCCTCGCCGAGCTGCCGCCCGATGCGATGGACCGGATTGAGGCTGCTCGACGGGTCCTGGAAGATCATCGCGATGCGCCGGCCGCGTACATGCTCCAGCTCCGCGACCGGAGCGCCGACAAGATTGCGGTCGTCCAGCCGCACCTCGCCGCCGATCCGTGCCCGATTGCCCAGCAGCCCGAGCGCCGCCAGCCAGGTGATGCTCTTGCCGCATCCCGATTCGCCGACGAGCCCCAGCGCCTCACCGCGATGCACGTCGAGATCGATGCCATGGAGCGCGCGGACGATCCGCTTCCCGGT
>CAMFJT010000076.1 GCA_945957125.1 uncultured Rhodospirillales bacterium
TTTTTTGCCATCGGCCGATAAATTCACAAGCTCTCCGTGGCGCTCATGATCATGACATGAGCGCCACGGAGTGGCGCGGTCCCAGCGATGACTCACGCCGGATCGACGGCGCCTTTCTGGTCGACGATGCGGCGGTACTGATCCGGCTGTCGGTGGACGGCGAAGTTGAAGGTCGTGGTCTTGTAGCTTTTTCCGGCGTCGAGGTCGCAGCGATGCACGACGAGCTCGTCATCGATGCCGGCGGCGCGCGCCACCACCTTGCCCGAGGGCGCAACGATCATCGAATCGGCGAGCGACGGCACGCCCTCCTCGGTGCCGCCCTTGGCGACGCCGACCACCCAGGTACCGTTCTGGTAGGCGCCGGCCTGCATCGAGAGCTGGTTGTGGAACCACGAATGCTCGTCGTGGTCGGGCGACGGCGCGTTGTGCAGCGGCGTGTTGTAGCCCAGCATCACCATCTCGACGTTCTGCAGGCCCATCACGCGATAGGTTTCGGGCCAGCGCCGGTCGTTGCAGATGCACATGCCCATGTTGCCGCCGAACGCCTTGAACACCGGGAAGCCGAGATTGCCGACCTCGAAATAGCGCTTCTCGAGGTGCTGGAACGGCCGCTCCGGCTCGTGCTCCGCATGCCCCGGCAGGTGGACCTTGCGGTACTTGCCGACGATGCGGCCATCCTTCTCCACGATGATCGACGTGTTGAAGTGACGGATGCGACCGTCCTCGTGAGCGAGCTCGGCGTAGCCGAGGCAAAAGCCCATACCGAGACGCCTGGCCTCCGTGAAGAGCGGCGCCGTCTCGTTCGATGGCATCTCCTGCTCGAAGAACGAATCGATCTCCGTCTGGTCTGTCATCCACCAGCGCGGAAAGAAGGTCGTGAGCGTGAGTTCCGGAAACACCACGACATCGCAGCCCATGCGCCTGGCCTCGCGCAAATGCGCAATCAGGCGTTCGACCACGTCGCCCCGCGAATGGCTGCGCTGGATCGGGGCCATTTGCGCAGCCCCAACTGTCAAAAATCTGCTCATCGGTCACCCTCCGCCCCTCCCCATACTTTCATTTCGGGGACCATCTCAAGAGCGGCGAATGGGTGACGCCACCGTCGAGCGGCAAGCGGCCGCTCGACGGACGACACGATGGTTAGAACCGGATCTCGGGTTAGAACCGGATCTCGACCCGGCGGTCGATCGGATCGCTGAGCCCGTCACCCGACTTGGCTATCGGCCCGCGCACGTCCTGCCTCACGACGATGGCTTGCGGAGACACGCCCTGGCGCACCAGCTCGCCCTTGACGGGCGCCACGTTCTCCGCGCGCCCGATCAATGTCACACGCTGCACGCCGCTGGCCTCGTTGGCGGCGGTCCGGACGGTCGCTGCCGCGGTCGGCGAAAGCGCACTGCCTCGATCGGCGAAGACCACGTAGTCCTTCGTCGGCGCGGGGACTGCCGTCGCGATGTTCTGCGCGGTCGCAACACCTGCCGTGCCGACCAGAAGACCGCTGGCCAGGATCGCCATGCTGATATTACGCATAGGGACAACTCCTTCTGTTGTAACTATGCAACGCCGGCGAACGAAAAAGGGAAACGCGAAAATCAGCCGTCTTTTCCCACTTTTTTTCGCAACCTTTTGCTACGGCCCGGCACGCCGTACGTCGTTCGTGAACTCTGCGGACGTGAAAGTGCCGCCCTGGAAGAGGTCGCCGACCGGGTCGGGCCCGATCTTCACCTGCTCCGCCTCGGCATGGGCGCGATGGTCCTCGCCCTTGCCGCTCGGACGATAGCCGAGCTTGTGCGCCCGCGAGTTGTCCCACCAGGACGCCGCGTTGTCGGAGACGCCGTAGAGGATCTCGAAGCGGATGTCGGGATGCTCCAGCCCGATGCGGAAGAGCTGGACGATGTCCTCGGGCGAGATCCAGATCGACAGCCGGCGCACGTCGAGCGGGCGCGGGCCGACATTGCCGATCCGCAGGCAGGTCACGGCCATGCCGTGCTTGTCCGAGTAGAGAGCCCCCAGCGACTCGCCGAACGCCTTGCTGACGCCGTAGCGGCTGTCGGGCCGCACCGTCACGTCGGTGCCGATCCGGCGCTTGCGCGGATAGAAGCCGACCGCGTGGTTGGACGAGGCGAAGATGAGGCGCTTCACGCCGGCCTTCCGCGCCTCCTCGAAGACGTTGTAGCAACCGATGATGTTGGCGTTGAGGATCTGGTCCCAGCTCCCCTCGACCGAATGGCCGCCGAGATGGATCACGCTGTGCGCGCCCTCCAGCGCCGCGGCCACCTCATCGGGCCTGGTGAGATCGGCCCGCACGAACGTCTCGCCGGGCTGCATATCGGCCGGCTCGACCCGGTCGCTCAGCACCAGCCCGGGATAGAGCGGCGCCAGCAGCGGCCGCGTCATGGTGCCGATGCCGCCGGCGGCGCCGGTGAAAACGATGCGGCGCGATTTGTCCTCGGTCATTTCCTCGATCCTTCTGCGAGCTTGCGGTAGCGCTCGAGCGAGCGCGTGAGATGTTCACGCATGGCACGGCGGGCCTCGGCCGGATCGCCGGCAGCGATGCCGGCCACGATGTCGCCGTGCTCGCGCTGGATGCGCTGGAGATAGGCGCGCCGCTCGGCCGGCGTGTCGGCCGACAGGCGCACGCTCTGGCGCGGAATGACATGGCTGCCGAGGAAGGCGAGGAAGCGCGGAAACTGCGCGTTGCCCGTCGCCTCGGCGATCGCCCGATGGAAGGCGAAGTCCTCCGCGACCGCACCCTCGCCGCCGCCCAGGACACGGTCGATCTCGCGCAGCGCGGCGCGCACGCGGGTCACGTCCCGGCGGCTGGCGCGCTCCGCCGCGAGCGCGGCGGCCTCGACCTCGACCGCGAGGCGCAGCTCCATGACATCGAGCACGTCCTCGATGCGGCCGAGCTGCGGGGCGACGATACGGAACGGCGAGGCGGTCGGGTTGTCCGCGACATAGGCGCCCGAGCCGCGCCGCGTCACGACCAGCCCGTCGGCGCGCAGCGCGGCCACCGCCTCGCGCACGACGGTGCGGCTCACGCCCATGGTCGCGGTCAGCTCCTGCTCGGTCGGCAGGCGCGCGCCGGGCGCGAGGCGGCCGCCGCGGATATCGGCGCCGAGCCGCGCCATCACCCGCTCGGCGAGATTGCTGGGAGAATGCTTGTCCGCCATCGGAGCCAATGGTAGCGTCGGGAAAGTTGTCAGACAACTTCAGAAGACGACACCACAGGGGAGAAACGATGCGCCCGATCCCGATCCTGGCCGCGCTGCTGGCGGCAGCCTTCTCGGCCGGCGCCGCGCAGGCCAAGGAGTTCCGCTCCTCCGACGTCCATCCGCTCGACTATCCGACGGTCCAGGCCGTCGTCTACATGGGCAAGCTGATCGGCGAGCGCACCAACGGTCGGCACAGCGTCAAGGTGTTCGGCCAGAGCACGCTGGGCTCGGAGAAGGATACGATCGAGCAGACCAAGATCGGCGCGCTCGACATGGTCCGCGTCAACGTCGCGCCGATGAACAACATCGTGCCGGCGACCATCGTTCCCTCGCTGCCCTTCCTGTTCAAGTCGACGGCACACATGCGCAAGGTGCTCGATGGGCCGATCGGCGAGGAGATCCTGGCTGCCATGGAGGCGCAGGGCTTCATCGGCCTGTGCTTCTACGATTCCGGCGCCCGCTCGTTCTACTCGGGCAAGAAGGCGATCAAGAGCGTGGCCGACACCAAGGGCATGAAGATCCGCGTGCAGCAGTCCGACATGTGGGTCGCCATGATGCAGGCGATGGGCGCCAACGCCACGCCGCTCCCCTATGCCGAGGTCTACACCGCGCTCAAGACCGGCGTGGTCGATGCCGCCGAGAACAACTGGCCGTCCTACGAATCCTCGCGGCACTACGAGGCGGCCAAGATCTACAGCGTGACCGAGCATTCGCTGGCACCGGAGATCCTGGTCTTCTCCAAGCGCGTCTGGGACGGGCTCTCGAAGGAGGACCAGGCCATCATCCGCGCCGCCGCCAAGGAATCGGTGCCCTACATGCGCAAGCTGTGGGACGAGCGTGAGGTCTCGGCGCGCAAGACGGTCGAGGCCGCCGGCGCGCAGGTCGTGACCGACGTGGACAAGAAGTCGTTTTCCGACGCGATGGCGCCGGTCTATGCGAAATTCGCCGCCGACCCGAAGCTGCAGGACATGGTCAAGCGCATCCAGGCGATCGACTAGAGGACCTCTTGCCGGACCGCGGGCGGGACGCTCGCGGTCCGGCAAGAACAAATCGATGTATCAAGCTTTCGTCGCCTTCAACGCCACCGTCGCGCGATGGTGCATGTACGTCGCGGTCGCCGGGCTGATCGGCATCGTCGCGACCGTCGCCTGGCAGGTGTTCGGCCGCTACGTGCTGAACGACACGCCGACCTGGGCGGAGAGCACGGCGCTGGTGCTGATCCTCTACGTCACCATGCTGGGCGCCGCCGTCGGCGTGCGCGACTCCGGCCATATCGGGCTGGAATCTCTCCTGGTCCTCGTGCCCGAGAGCGTGCGGCTGAAGCTCGAGATCGTCATCCACCTGCTGGTCGGCACTTTCGGCCTGATCATGGCCTGGAACGGCGGCGTGCTCGCCGAATCGGTGATGGCCTACTCGATCCCGACCCTCGGCCTGCCCGAAGGCATCAACCACATCCCCTCGGTGCTCGCCGGCGTGCTGATCGCGCTGTTCTCGCTCGAGCACATCGTCGCGCTGGTGCGCGGCGAGGAGGTCGAGCCGTCATGGCACTGACCATCCTCTGCATCGTCTTCGTCTTCTGCCTGGTGCTGGGAGTGCCAGTGGCGTTCTCGATCGGCATCTCCGCCGTCGCCACCATCCTCTACGAGGGCCTGCCGCTGGCGGTCGTGTTCCAGCGCATGACCTCGGGCATGAACATCTTCTCGTTCCTCGCCATCCCGTTCTTCATCTTCGCCGGCGAGCTGATGCTTTACGGCGGCGTCGCCGACCGCATCGTGACCTTCGCCAAGAGCCTGGTCGGCCATGTGCGCGGCGGGCTGGGCATGGCCAACGTCGTGGCGTGCACCCTGTTCGGCGGCGTCTCGGGCTCTCCGGTCGCCGACGTCTCGGCGACCGGCGCGGTGATGATCCCGATGATGAAGAAGGAGGGCTACCACGCCGACTACGCGGTCAACGTCACCACCCATGCCGCGCTGGTCGGCGCGCTGATGCCGACCAGCCACAACATGATCATCTATTCGCTGGCCGCCGGCGGGAAGGTGTCGATCACCGCGCTGATCCTGGCCGGCATGGTGCCGGCGGCACTGCTGATGATCTGCATGCTGGTCGCGGCCTACCTCGTGGCGATCAAGCGGGGCTATCCCGCCGGCACGTTCCCCGGCTGGAACGCCGTCTGGGGCTCGATGCTCGGTGCGATCCCCGGCCTGTTCGTCGTCGCCATCATCCTGGTCGGCATCCTGAGCGGGGTGTTCACCGCAACCGAGTCGGCGGCGATCGCGGTGGTCTATGCGCTGGTCCTCACCCTGTTCGTCTATCGCAGCCTGTCGTGGGACAACTTCCTCAAGGCGGCGGCAAAGGCGGTGAAGACCACCGGCGTGGTGCTGCTGCTGATCGGCATCTCCAACACCTTCGGCTACCTGATCACGCTCTACGGCGCGGCTGAGCTCACCGGCCAGGCGCTGTCGGGCCTCTCGGCCAACCCGTGGGTGATCTTCTTCCTGGTCAACCTGATCCTGTTCGTGCTCGGCACCTTCCTCGACATGGCCGCGACGATCCTGATCTGCACGCCGATCTTCCTGCCGATCTGCATGCAGTTCGGCATGGGGCCGGTGCAGTTCGGCATGCTGATGCTGATCAACTGCGCGCTGGGCCTGAACACGCCGCCGGTCGGCACGACGCAGTTCGTCGGCTGCGCGATCGGCGGCATCTCGGTCGGCCAGGTCATGAAGACCATCCTGCCGTTCTACAGCGCGCTGATCGCCGCGCTCCTGCTGGTCACCTACGTGCCGGTCTTCTCGCTCGGCCTGCCGCGCTTGTTCCTCGGCAAGTTCTGAGGCACATGGCCGGCATGATCCGCCGCGCCCGCCCCGAGGACCATCCGCGCATCACCGAGATCCGTAACGGCGTGACGGAGAACGTGCTGCGCGATCCCAGCCGCGTGACGGTCGAGGACTACCGGTGGTTCGAGCAGAATCCCGGCGTCTGGGTGTGGGAAGACAATGGCGTCATCCTGGGCTTCTCCGCCGCCGACACCCGCGACGGCTCGATCTGGGCGCTGTTCATGGCCAACGACCACCAGCGCCGCGGTATCGGCCGCGCGCTGTTCGAGAAGGCCTGCGACGTGCTGCGCGAGCACGGCCATCGCACCGCCTGGCTGACGACCGACCCGGGCAGCCGCGCCGCCGGCTTCTACACCGCCGCCGGCTGGAAGCGGATCGGCACCAGCGAACGCGGCGAGGCGATCTTCCACGGGGTCCTGTGACACTCGACTTCACGTTGCATTTTCGGAAAGAGTCGCGTATTGGAGCACCGCGAATTCAAACAACGGAGGCGACGATGCTGAACGCAGCACGCTTCCCGGGCTCGCCTCGCGACATTTGACGCGGCGGCCCCGGGATCATCATCCCGGCGAAAACCGAAGATTTTCCTCGTTTCAATCGGTCGGCGAGCCTCCGCCTTCATCCATGCACTCGATTCTTTCGCGGGCCCCCGCCAGGCGCGCCGCATGCTCCGATCTCCTGGACCGCCAACTCGGGAGATACTGCCCTCGCCACCAGGGGGCGGTGCGCGCTCTGGCGATGCGACACGCCCGGCTGGCAGACCTCGCCCTGAGCTTTCCGGCACTGCTTTTCGCGCTCGCCGTTCCACGGCGTGATCTCGATCCTGCACGCGCGATCGGGCTCGCGGTCGGTGGTTCATCGCTGGCCGAGGCGGCGACGGCAGCCGGCGTCGCGCTCTGGCTGCGCAAGCTGCCGCCCGAGGCGTTCGTGGATCGGCTCGCAAGGCTGCCCGACGGCCCTTCCTTCCGCTGCCGGATCGCCAATCATCTGCCCGCACGAAGGCATGCCGCTCACTGGCTGCAGGCCGTGTCACGAACCGCAGGGCTCGCCGACGAATCCGTCACGATCTGGATCGCGCGGGAGACGGCCCGCGATCCGCGGAGCGTGAAGCTCGACTATTTGCGCCTCGTCAGCCTTTGGGCATGGTTCTCGAACCGCCAGGGCACATTCGGTCACGGCATGATCCGGAAGCGTTGGACGGCCGACGTTCGGTTCGTGCCAGCCGTCGATGCTGCCCATGACTGGCGGCGGGTCATCGAGCTGCACGTAAGTCTCGGGCAGGGGCCGATCGCCGACTTGTGGTTACGGCCTGCCCACGTCTACGGATTCGACTTCAAGCCCCTCGCATCGGCGTCGGAGATCGTCGACGAAGCCGCCGCCATGAACAATTGCCTGCGCAACTATGGCAAGGACGTGGCTCACAATTTCACTCGCCTCTGGAGCATGCGAATGAACGGACAGCGGGTGGCGACGCTGGAAGTCGCCTTCGGTTCTTCCGATCCATTGCCCCGCGTGGTCCAGCTCAAAGGTCCGGCAAACGCCGAGATGCCGGTCGAGGTGTGGTGGGCGGCGCATCAATGGGTGAACATGCACGGCGCCTTTCAGGTGAATCCGAAGAGACGCAAATGGGGCAGCGTTCCGCTCGACCGTGCCACCTGGATCGCGCTGTGGCGTCCATACTGGCTGATCCGGCGTCGAATACCGGGTTGGTTGCCGGTCTCGCCGTCGCGGCATGCGTTGAGAACCCTCTAGGTCCGAGTGAACACGCGGCGGCGCGCGCACCTTGTCGCGCCGCCGAACCGCCCCGAGCTCCGCCGTCGCCTCTCATGAGTTCCCGGCAATTTGACAATTGCCTGTTCCGGCGATTTCTTTTCGCGTCCTTCTCCGGATTACAATGAATCCGATGCCCGCCGATGCCTCGTCCACCGCCCATCGCCCGACCCGGTGGGGATTGGGGGCCAAGCTCTTTGCCGCCCTGCTGTTCCTCGGTGCCCTTTCGGTCCTCGTGATCGGGACGCTCGGCTACATCCGGGCGCGCGACGCGCTCGAGGAGACGATCTACAACCAGCTCACCGCGGCGCGGCAGACCAAGGCGCGGCAGGTCGAGGATCACTTCCACGACCTCCGGCAGGACGTACGTCTGCTTGCCCATTCCAAGATGGTGGTCGAGGCCGTGCGCGGCTTCCGCGACGCGACCGACGCGCTCGATGCCAAGCCGGTGCCGATGGAGCTTCGCCAAGCCGTCGAGGCCTGGTACGAGAAGCACTATCTTCCCGTCGTGCGCCGGCTGGCCGGCAAGGACGTCCCGCTCGCCGACTACCTGCCGATCAGCCCGGCCGGCCACTACCTGCAATATCACTACATCGTCGCCAACCCCCATCCGGCATCGCGCCGACGCCTTCTCGACGATGCCGGCGACGGCAGCGCCTACAGCCAGGTCCATGCGATCCACCACCCTTTGCTGCGCGAGGCGGCGACCACGGCCGGCTTTGCCGACTTCCTGCTGGCCGACGCCAGGACCGGACGGGTGATCTACGGCCTCGACAAGGAAGTCGATTTCGGGACGTCGCTGCACAAGGGCCCATACCGCGCCACCAACCTGGCGGCCGCGGTTGCGCACTGCACCGGCCTGGCCGACCGGTCGGCGACCTGCCTGGAGGACTTCGCGGCCTACCTGCCATCGAACGGCGAACCCAACGCCTTCATGGCCGCCCCGGTGATCGATCAGGGCGCGGTGATCGGCGTGCTCGTCGCGCAGCTGTCGATCGAGGAGATCGACCGAGAGGTCACCGGCGACCGGCACTGGCGCCGGGAGGGCTTCGGTGCAACCGGCGAAGCCGTTCTCGTCGGACCGGACCTCATGGTCCGCTCCGGCGGGCGGCTGTTTCACGAGGATCGCGACCGCTATTTCGCGGAGCTCGAGGCGGCCGGTACGCCGGCCGAGGAGATCGCGGCGATCAAGCGCTTCGGTTCTCCGGTCCTGCATCAGCGCTTCGACACCCAGGCCTCGCGCGCCGCCCTGGCCGGTGTCGAGGGCGTCGGCCAGGTGGCCGGCAACTTCGGCAAGCCGTCCCTGGCATCCTGGGGGCCGCTTGCGATCCCCGGCGTGCGCTGGGGACTCGTCGCTACGATCGAGACGGCGGAAGCCTTCGCGCCCATCCGGCGCCTCGAACGCGACCTGCTGATCGTCGGCGGCCTGGTCCTGCTCGGCGTCATCGCGATCGGCGGCTGGCTGTCGCGCTCGTTGATGGGCCCGCTGCGCGAGTTGACCGCCGGCGTAAGGCGCTTCGCCGCCGGCGATGCGGACGTGCAGGTCCCTGCGCGCACGCGCGACGAGATCGGCCAGCTCTGTCATGCCTTCAACGGCATGGTCGCCGACATCAGCGGCAAGAGTGCGCAGATCGAGGCCAAGAACCAGGAGAACGAGGCGCTGCTGCTCAACGTCCTGCCCGCCCCGATCGCCGACCGGCTGCGCGGCGGCGAGCAGAGCATCGCCGACGGGTTCGCCAACGTCAGCGTCCTGTTCGCCGATCTCGTCGGCTTCACCGCGCTCGCCTCGGCGATGCCGCCGCACGAGGTGGTCAGCATGCTCAACGGCCTGTTCACCCGCTTCGACCTGGCCGCGCAGGAGCTCGGCATCGAGAAGATCAAGACCGTCGGCGATGCCTACATGGCGGTGTGCGGCCTGCCGCTGGCGGTCGATGACCATGCCGAGCGCATGCTGCGCATGGCCATCCGCATGGTCCACATCACGCGCGAGCACGCGCTGGAGCATCGCGCGTCGATCGAGGTGCGCATCGGCATCAACAGCGGCCCCGTCGTCGCGGGCGTCATCGGCAAGAGCAAGTACATCTACGACCTGTGGGGCGACACGGTGAACCTCGCGAGCCGCATGGAATCGACCGGCGTTCCCGGCGCGATCCAGGTGACGCGCGCGGTCCACGATCAGCTCCGGGACAAGTTCGTCTTCGAGCCGCGCGGCGCGATCGACGTCAAGGGCAAGGGCCAGGTCGAGGCATGGCTACTGAAGATGTAGGGCGCCGACGGACCGAAGCAGACACGTCATGCGGCTGGGAGTGCGGCTCTCTCCAGAGCCGCTCTTTCTTCACTTCGCGGCATCCCATGAGCGGCTCTGGAGAGCCGCGCTCCCGGCCATTCGTTGGCCCGTTCTACCTTTCGTCAGCCTTCCGCCAGCTCGACGATCAGGTTGAGCAGCACCTGCGCGCCCGCGACGAGGTCGGCCGGCTCGGTATGTTCCTTCACGTTGTGGCTGAGCCCCTCGACCGAAGGCACGAAGATCATCGCGGTGGGACAGAGGCGCTGCATCATCTGCGCGTCGTGGCCGGCGCCGGACGGCATGCGGCGGGTGGACAGGGACAGCGCCCGGGCGTGCCGCTCGACGCGGTCGACCAGGCCCGGGTCGAAGATCACCGGCTCGAACCGCGCCAGCACCTTGGACTCGACGGCGACGCGCTCTGACGCCGCGACCTCGGCGATGTGGGCGGCGACCCGGGCCTCGGCCTCCTGCAGCTTCGCCTCGTCGGTGTTGCGCAGGTCGACGGTGAAAACCGCCCGGTTCGGCACGACGTTGATCAGGTTGGGCCGCAGCACCAGCGCGCCGACCGTGGCGACCTGATCGCCTCCCATCTCCCAGGCCAGCTTGCGGGCGAACAGGTTGACCGAAGCGGCAAGGTAGCCCGCGTCGCGGCGCAGCCGCATCGGCGTGGTGCCGGCATGGTTGGACACGCCGGTCACGGTGTACTCGGTCCACGAGATGCCCTGCACGCTCTCGACCACGCCGATCCGCACCTTCTCCTCGTCGAGGATCGGCCCCTGTTCGATATGCAGCTCGACGAAAGCATGCGGCCGCAGCGCGCCGGGCTTCGTGGCGCCGAGATAGCCGATGCGGCGCAGCTCGTCGCCGACGGCGAGGCCGTCCTTGTCGGCCGCGGCATAGGCTTCGTTCAGCCCCAGACCGCCGGCATAGACGAGGCTGCCCATCATGTCGGGCTGGAAACGCGCGCCTTCCTCGTTGGTGAAGAAGGCGACGGCGAGCGGACGCCGCGTGACCACCTTCGCCGCGTTGAGCGCCCGC
Organism: uncultured Rhodospirillales bacterium; assembly: GCA_945957125.1. Taxonomy (GTDB): domain Bacteria; phylum Pseudomonadota; class Alphaproteobacteria; order Reyranellales; family Reyranellaceae; genus Reyranella. The sequence goes on from CAMFJT010000076.1 coordinate 11,148, forward strand.
ACCACCTCGAGCCCGGCCAGCACGCCGTAGTTGCCGTCGTAGCGGCCGCCGGTACGCACCGTATCGATATGGCTGCCGGTCATGACCGGCGGCAGGTCCTCGCGTCCGGCGCGCACGCCGATCACGTTGCCGATGGCGTCGATCCTGACGTCGAGGCCCAATTCCTTCATCCAGCCGACGACGAGGTCGCGGCCCTGACGGTCCTCGTCGCTGAGGGCCAGCCGGGCGCAACCGCCCCCGTCGATGGCGCCGATCCGTGCGAGAGCGTCGAGGTTGGCCAAAAGATGGCGGTCGGAAAGTTCGGGTGTCATTGCACCGCAGCCTATCACGTCGGGGTGATCCGGTTTGGCTTGCCAGAACGGGGGCCCGGGGTCACTTAAAGCCGGTGACCATGCTCCGCCTGCTCGCCCTCCTGCTGGCCGTCTGCCTCGCCGGACCTGCCATTGCGCAGTCCTCCGTCGTGAAGACCGACAACGTGCGCACGGAACTCCTGGCCGAGGTCTCCCAGGTGAAGCCCGGCGAGCCGTTCTGGGTCGCCCTGCGCCAGACCATCAAGCCGCACTGGCATACCTATTGGAAGAATCCGGGCGATTCCGGCCTGCCGACCGAGATCGCCTGGACCCTGCCGGCCGGCGCGAAGGCCGATCCGATCGTCTGGCCGGCACCGACGCTGATCGATGTCAGCGGCGTCATCAACTACGGCTTCCAGGACGACATCCTGCTGCTGGTGCGGATCACGCCGCCGGCCGACGTGACGGGCACCCTCGCGCTCAAGGCCGATGCCAACTGGCTGGTGTGCGACGACGTGTGCATCCCGGAGGAGGGCAAGCTCGCGCTCGACCTGCCGGTCGGTGCCGCGGCCACGCCGGCCGATGCCGCCACCCGCGCGCTATTCGACAAGGCGCGCCGGGCGGTACCGGTGGAAAGCCCGTGGCCGGCCCGCTTCGGGCTCGCCAAGTCGGGCGATCCCACGCTCCTCGTCGACGCCAAGGGGCTGAAGCCCGGCACGATCCGCGACGTCTATTTCTTCCCCGCCGAATGGGGACCGGTCGCCAGCATGGCCAAGCAATCGGCCAGCGTGACCGCCGAGGGGATCCGCATTCCCCTCAAGAAGGGCGACGCCAAGGCGACGACGGCGCCTGCCTCGATCGCCGGCACGCTCGTGCTCACCGAGAAGACCGGCGACGGTGAGCAGCGCCAGGCGTTCGACGTGGTGGCCAAGCTCGACCCTGCCTTCGTGCCGGGCCCCGCGCCGCTCGCCGCCGTGGACGGTAGCGAGAGCCTGACGCTCGTGCAGGCCCTGCTGTTCGCGCTGCTGGGCGGGCTGATCCTGAACCTGATGCCGTGCGTCTTCCCGGTGCTGGCGATGAAGGCGGCGGCCTTCGCGCGGCTGGCGGGTCACGAGCGCAGCGCCATGCGGCGCGACGGCCTCGCCTATACCGCCGGCGTCCTGGTGGCGTTCGGCGCGATGGCCGCCGTGGTGATCGCGATCCGCGCCAGCCTCGGCGAGGTCAACTGGGGCTTCCAGTTCCAATCGCCGATCTTCTCGCTGCTGGTCGCCTACCTGTTCTTCGTGGTCGGGCTCAACCTCGCCGGCGTGTTCGAGGTCGGCAGCCGCTTCGTCGGCGTCGGCCAGGGCCTGACGGCCCGCAACGGCACGACCGGCGCCTTCTTCACCGGCGTGCTGGCCGTCGTCGTGGCCACGCCCTGCACGGCGCCGTTCATGGCGGCGGCGCTGGGCTTCGCGCTCGCCCAGCCCGCGCCGCAGACCTTGGCCGTGCTGCTGGCGATGGGCTTCGGCCTCGCCCTGCCCTACCTCGCGCTGTCGATGACGCCCGCCCTGCAGCGGCTGATGCCGCGGCCCGGCCCATGGATGGACCGCATGCGCCAGTTCCTCGCCTTCCCGATGTGGGCCTCGGCGGTGTGGATGATCTGGGTGCTCACCCAGCAGACCGGGCCCGACGGCGTGATCTACGCGCTGGGCGGCATGATCCTGATCGCCTTCGCCATCTGGCTGCTGCGCTTCGGCAGCGCCGGCACGCTCGGCGCCTGGCTGCGGCGCGGCCTCGCGGCAAGCGCGGTGCTGCTGGCCCTGGCTGCCGTCTTCAAGCTCCAGGACAGCCCGGCCACCGCCGCTTCCGCCTCGGGCGGACCGTCCTCGGGTGTGAGCTTCGACGGCTGGGAGCGCTTCTCCCGCGCGCGGATGACCGAGGCTGCTGCGGCCGGCAAGCCGGTGTTCGTCGATTTCACTGCCGCCTGGTGCATCACCTGCCTGGTGAACGAACGGGTGGCGCTGGAGACGCCCGGCGCGCGGCGTGCCTTCGAGCAGACCGGCACGGTGAAGCTCAAGGGCGACTGGACGAACCGCGATCCCGAGATCACGTCCGTGCTGAAGGAACTGGGCCGCGCCGGCGTGCCGCTGTATCTTTACTGGGCGCCGGGCGCGGAGCGTCCCAAAATCCTGCCGCAGGTCCTTACCGAAGCGGCGATCGTCTCGGAACTGCAAGCCAAGCGATAGGAGGCAGCCATGTCGAACGTCATCGTCCCGCGCCGCGTGCTGCTGCTAGGCAGCGCCGCGGTCGCTCTCGCGCCGATGTCGGCCTTCGCCACCGGCGATGTCGGCAAGCCGGCGCCCGCGTTCAGCGCCACCGACAGCAGCGGCAAGACGTGGTCGCTGGCCGAACTCAAGGGCAAGGTCGTGGTGCTCGAGACAACGAACCAGGACTGCCCCTATGTCCGCAAGCACTACAACTCGACGAACATGCAGACGCAGCAGCGCGAAGCCGCGGCCAGGGGTGTCGTGTGGTTCACCGTCGCCTCCTCCGCGCCGGGCGAGCAGGGTTTCGTGACGGCCGCCCAGGCCAACGAGCTCACGCAGAAGCGCAACGCCGCGCCGGCCGCCTTCCTGCTCGATCCGCAAAGCCGCATCGCGCGCGCCTACGGCGCGACGGTCACGCCGCACATGTACGTCATCGATGCCTCGGGCACGCTCGTGTACAGGGGCGGCATCGATTCGATCCCCTCGTCGAACGTCGCCGACGTGCCCAAGGCGACGCAATATGTCCGCGTGGCGCTGGACCAGGTGCTGGCGGGCAAGCCGGTCGCCGAGGCCTCGACCCGGCCCTATGGCTGCACGCTGAAATACGGCAGCAACGCCTGACGGAGACGCGCGATGCCGCACGACGGCTGGCATCCGCACGATCATCCGCATCGCGGGCACGCGCACCATCCGAAGCGCCGGATGGTGCTCGCCGCGGCGACCTTCCTGCCGTTCGGTGCCGCCAGCGCACAGACCCTCGACGCCGCCCAGCGTATCGCCGACGCAGCCAATCGCCTTCTCGCGGGGCTCGACGATGCGCAGCGCCGCAAAGCGACGATCGCCTTCGACTCGAACAATCGCCTCGACTGGCACTACGTCCCGCGCAGCCGGCAGGGCCTCGCTCTGGCCGAGATGACGCCCGCGCAGCGTGCGGCGGCGCACGCGCTTTTCGCCGCCGTGCTCAACGAGCGCGGGCTGGAGGCGATCGAGAACGTGCGCCTCCTCGAGGGCGTGCTGCGCGAGCAGCAGGGCACATTCCGCGATCCCGACCGCTACTTCGTCTCCATCTTCGGCACGCCGGGCCGCTTGCCGTGGGGCTGGCGGCTGGAGGGCCATCATCTCTCGCTGAACGTGGCGCTGCCGGCGGCGGGGCATATCAGCGTGACGCCGTTCTTCATCGGCGCGCATCCCGCCACGGTGCGCGAGGGGCCGCACAAGGGCCTGCGCCCACTCGGCGCGGCGGAGGACCTGGCGCGGCGGCTGATGGCCTCGCTCACGCCGGAGCAACAGCGGACGGCGATCATCGCCGAGCGCTCGTTCGGCGAGATCGTCGCCAGCCCTGGCCGCGAGCGCGAACTCGGGCAGCCGACCGGCCTCGCGCTTTCGGCGATGGACGGTGCGGGGCGCGGTCTCGTCGAGGCGCTGATCGACCACTTCGTCGGCACGCTGGCGCCCGACCTCGCCGCGGCGCAGAGGCAGCGGGTGATCGAGCAGGAGCTCGGCCGCTTCCGCTTCGCCTGGGCCGGCTCGCTCGCGCCGGGCCAGGCGCATTACTTCCGCGTGCACGGGCCGGTTACGCTGATCGAGCACGACAACACCCAGAACGACGCCAACCACATCCACTCGGTGTGGCGCGACCTCACGGCCGATTTCGGCAACGATGCACTGGCCGACCATTACCGCCGCGAACGGCACCGCTGACTTGCGCTATAAGCTGCGGCCATGTCCGGAAGAATCCTCGCCCTCGCGGGCGGCGTGGGCGGCGCCAAGCTGGCGCTCGGCCTCTCCTTCGTGCTGCCGCCCGAGGCGCTGACGGTTGCGGTCAACACCGCCGACGACTTCGAGCATCTCGGCTTCAGCATCTCGCCCGACCTCGACACGGTGATGTACACGCTGGCAGGTATCGCCAATCCCGAAACCGGCTGGGGCCGGCAGGGCGAGAGCTGGACGGTGATGGACGCGCTCGGCGCGCTGGGCGGCGAGACCTGGTTCCGCCTCGGCGACAAGGATCTCGCGACCCATATCGAGCGCACCCGCCGCCTGCGTGCCGGCGAGAGCCTGTCGTCGGTGATGCGCGATCTCGCCGCGCGCCTCGGCGTGAAGCCCGCCCTCGTGCCGATGTCCGACGATCCGGTGCGCACCATGGTCGCCACCGGCCAGGGCGAGCTCGCCTTCCAGGACTGGTTCGTCCGCCTGCAGTGCAAGCCGGCGGTAACGTCGGTGAGATTCGCAGGCGCCGATACCGCCCGGCCGCACCCGGCCCTGCTCGACACGGGCGGCCTGCGCGGCATCGTCGTGTGCCCGTCGAACCCGTTCGTCAGCGTGGCGCCGATCCTCGCCGTGCCTGGCGTCCGCGCCGCACTCGTGGCCACCAGGGCGCCGCGGATTGCCGTCACGCCGATCGTCGGCGGCCAGGCGATCAAGGGGCCGGCAGCCAAGATGCTGGCCGAGCTCGGCCACGACGTCTCGGCGCTGGGCGTAGCGCGCCACTATAAGGAATGGGTCGATGGCTTCGTGCTCGACGCCCAGGATGCCGTTCTCGCCCCCGCCATCACCGCACTGGGCATGCGGGTAAAGGTCGCCGACACCATGATGCGAAACGACGCCGACAAGCGGCGGCTTGCCGCCGAGGTGCTCGAATTCGTGGACGAGCTTGCCGTCTCTGGGCGACACTCCTGACCCCATGCGCGCCGCCGTCGTTCCGATGAAATCAATGGCCCTCGCCAAGAGCCGCCTGTCCGGCAGGCTCGACGCGGGCGGCCGCCACGCGCTCGCGCGGCAGATGTTCGAGCACGTGCTGTCCACGCTGCGCGAGGCCGGCTTCGGCACCATCCATGTCGCGAGCAGCGAGCAGGGCACGGGCGACCTCAATGCCGACGTCGCCGCCGCCGCGCGCCGCGTGCAGGACGAGGGCGCCACCGAGCTGCTGCTGGTGATGGCCGACCTGCCCTACCTCGCCGCGGCCGACATCGCCGCCCTGATCGAAGCCGGCCGCACCAGCCCGGTGGTCATCGCCGAGGCCAAGGACGGCGGCACCAACGCCCTGCTGCTGCGGCCGCCGACCGCGCTGCAATTCGCCTTCACGACCGGCCGGCCGAGTGCGGCTTTCCACGCCGACCATGCGCGCAACGCAGGGATCGAACCCGCTTTCGTGCGCCGTCCGGGCCTTGCGCGCGACATCGATACGCCGGACGATCTGCGCGCTCTCGTTTCCGATCATCCTGCGTACCAGGTCTTCCGCCATGTCGCCTGATTTCCTCTCCCGCGATCTCGCCTCGCTGATGCGCGAGGCGGCCGCCGTGCGCGACGCGGCGTTCGGCGAGCGCATCACCTTCTCCAAGAAGGTGTTCATCCCGCTGACCCATCTCTGCCGCGACACCTGCGGCTATTGCACCTTCGTGCATCCGCCGCGGCGCGGCGAGGCGGCCTATCTCACGCCCGAGCAGGTGCTCGAGATCGCGCGCGCGGGCCAGGCGGCCGGCTGCGCGGAGGCGCTGTTCACCCTGGGCGACAAGCCCGAGCTGAAGTGGAAGCCCGCCGCCGAGGCGCTGGCCGCGATGGGTTACGCCACGACGCTCGACTATCTCGCCGCGATGGGCGCGCTGGTCTTCAAGGAGACCGGCCTGCTGCCGCATTTCAATCCCGGCCTGATGGACGCCGCCGACCTCGCCAAGCTGCGCAAGTCGTCGGTCTCGATGGGCATCATGCTCGAAAGCACGGCCGAGCGGCTGGGCGAGCGCGGCGGCGCGCATTACGGCGCGCCCGACAAGGTGCCGGCTCTGCGCCTGGCCACGCTCGAAGCGGCCGGAAAGGCGAAGGTACCGTTCACCTCGGGCATCCTGATCGGCATCGGCGAGACGCGCGAGGAGCGGATCGAGGCGCTGCTGGCGCTGCGCGATCTGCACCGCCAACACGGCCATCTGCAGGAAGTCATCATCCAGAACTTCAAGGCCAAGCCCGACACGCGCATGGCCGACGCGCCGGAGCCGTCGTTCGACGAGCTGCTGTGGACCGTCGCGGTCGCGCGCCTGATCTTCGGCGACACGCTCTCGGTCCAGGCGCCGCCCAACCTGCAGGAGCCGGGCTACGGCCGCCTGATCGAAGCCGGCATCGACGACTGGGGCGGCGTGTCGCCCGTGACGCCCGACCATGTGAACCCGGAACGGCCGTGGCCGCAGCTCGACGCACTTGCGGCCGAGAGCGCGCGTTACGGCAAGGTGCTGACCGAGCGGCTGGCGGTCTATCCGCGCTACGTCCACGACAAGGCATGGATCGATCCGGCGCTGCGCCCGCGCGTGCTGGCGATGAGCTCGGCGAGCGGCCTGCGGCGCGACAACGACTGGCGGCCCGGCCTCGTCATGGCGATGCCGGCCGACGATGTGGCCACGCTCGCCACGCCGTCGGTGCGGCCGAGCGCGAGCCTGGCGCCGCTCCTCGATCGCGCGGTGCGCGGCGACGATCTCGGCGAGGGCGACATCGTGCGGCTGTTCGAGGCGCGCGGGCCGGACTTCGCGGCGATCACGCAGACGGCCGACGCGCTGCGCAAGGAGGTGGTCGGCGACACGATCTCCTACGCCGTCGTGCGCAACATCAACTACACCAACATCTGCTATTTCCGCTGCGGCTTCTGCGCCTTCTCGAAGGGCAAGCTGGCGGCAAACCTGCGCGGCTCGCCCTACGACCTCACCACGCAGGAGATCGTGCGGCGCGCGTCGGAGGCCTGGGACCGCGGCGCGACCGAAGTCTGCATGCAGGGCGGCATCCATCCCGACTATACCGGCCAGCATTACATCGATGTCTGCCGCGCCGTGCGCGAGGCGATCCCCGGCATGCATGTCCATGCCTTCTCACCGCTCGAGGTCTGGCACGGCGCGACCACGCTCGGCCTCTCGCTGTCGGATTACCTCGCGCAGCTGCGCGACGCGGGGCTGGGCAGCCTGCCCGGCACGGCAGCCGAGGTGCTCGACGACGAGGTGCGCGACATCCTCTGCCCGGACAAGGTCTCGACCGACCAGTGGCTCGAGATCATGCGCGCCGCGCACGGCGTCGGCCTGCGCTCGACGGCGACCATCATGTTCGGCCATGTCGACCGGCCGGTGCATTGGGCGCGCCACCTGCTGCGGCTGCGCAACCTCCAGAAGGACACCGGCGGCTTCACCGAGCTGGTGCCGCTGCCGTTCGTCGCCGCCGAGGCGCCGATCGCGCTCAAGGGCCAGGCGCGCATGGGCCCGACCTTCCGCGAAGCGGTGCTGATGCATTCGATCGGCCGGTTGGCGCTGCACCCGCACATCCCGAACATCCAGACCTCGTGGGTGAAGATGGGCATCGAGGGTGCCAAATACTGCCTGCGCGCCGGCGCCAACGATCTCGGCGGCACCTTGATGAACGAATCGATCACCCGCGCCGCCGGCGCCGAGCATGGCGAGGAGCTGCCGCCCGACGCGATGGAGCGCCTGATCGAGAGCCTCGGCCACACCTCGCGCATCCGCACGACGCTCTACGGCGACGCCGGCACCGAACGCCACGACGCCGCCCACGCCGCCAAGGCACTGGCCCCCATCCAGCTCGAGGTCGCCGAACGCTGGACCGGCTCCCTCACCGACGGCGACAAACGCCGCGTCCTGCCGAAGCCAAGAGCCGTCGCCCGCGCCCGTTGACGGCCGGTTGCGCCTTGAACCGACAGGACAGGTCCTCGTCAGATGAGTTCTGCTGGGGGCGCGCCACTCCAGTGGCGCGTCATGGCGTATTGCAACGACAAGAATAACGCGCCGCTCCAGTGGCGCGCCCCCTCAAGATTTCATACGCGCTCAGGACGACATCGGTGCGAACTTGGATCAACGGCCCCACACCGCTGTGCCTTCAACGGCCGGTGTTGGAACTAATAGCGGAAGCGATCGAATCTCTTGCGAGCTTCTTCGACGCCGCGATGGATCTTCTCCTCTTCCGGTCTTGGCGGCCAGATCAGCTTTGACAACCACAGGACCGCTCGGGTGCCGAACACGAGAGCAAGCACCGCGCCGATCACCAAGGCAGTGTACATCGACCAAAAGTATCACTTACACCGCTGGTTGTCGTCTTGAGCCACGCGAGCGTCTTCGCTCGGTCCTATGATGCTGCCCCACCGACCGCGCGGGAGATGCGGTGGGCGGCTTCGACGACCAGCGGCGTCACGCTTTGCAGGGTCTGGCTGGCGTCGAGGTATTTGGGGAAGGCAACGCTGAGAGCCGCCAGCACCTTGCCGGTGCGGTCGCGGATCGGGGCGCCGATGGAGAGGACGCCGCGGATGTTTTCCTCGGCGACCGTCGCGTAGCCCTGCTTGCGGACCCTGGCGAGCGAGGCGATCACCGCGGCGGGGTCGGTGATCGTGTGCGCCGTGATGGCGGGAAGCTTGCCGTGGCCGAGCAGCTTGCGCGCCTCGGCATCGGTCTGCGAGGCGAGCAGCACCTTGCCGGCGGCGGTGCTGTGCAGCGGCATCTCGCTGCCCGGCGCGACCTTGATGGCGACCGGGCCCTCGGCCTGAACGGCGAGCAGGTAGACCGCGCGGCCGCCGTGCAGCACCGAGATGAAGCCGTTCAGGCTCTGGCCGCGCGCCAACAGCTCCAGCTCGCGGCGCGCATTGCCGATATAGTCGGAACCGTGCTCGCTGTTGGCACCGAGCGCCAGCGCCCGGTAGCCGAGGCGATAGCGCGCGGTCTCGGCGTTGCGATCGACATAGCCGCGCCGCGCCAGCGACGTGACCATGCGCTGCACGATGGTCGGGCTGAGCTCCAGCCGGCGCGCGATCTCGCGCACGCCGATGTCGCCGCCCTCGGCCTCGACGACCTCGAGCACGTCGAGGCCGCGTTCGAGCGATTGCGATCCCGGCGCGGCCTTGAGGGGGCGCGGCATCGATCGCGGGCTACTTGACCTCGACGAGGCCGGCCAGCGTCACCTTGCGATTCAGCACGGTGTGCAGGGCGACCCAGTGGCCGGCCTGGTTGTGGTCGTCGAACGTCACCGTCTTGCCCATCACGTTGGTGAAGGTCATGCCCTTGATCGCGTCCTTGATCTTGGTGCCGTCGGTGCTGCCCGCATCCTTGATCGCCTGCGCCAGCACGCGGATGGAGTCATAGCCCGCCCACGTCTGCAGGTAGGGCTCGGAATTGTGCTTGGCCCTGATCTTCTCGGCGAAGGCCTTGTTCGACGGTGCGTCGGCATAGGGGCTGTACTGCCAGGCGCTGATCGACTTCTCCATGCCGCCGGCCTCGATGATCGGCACGTTGCGGCCGCCCAGCTCGATGCGGCCGGTATAGGGGATGCGAACGCCGATCTGCATCGCCTGCCGCAGGAAGTTGAGCGAATCGCCGCCGAGCTGGAAGGTCGCGATCGCGTCCGGCCGGCGCTGCTGCAGGCGGGTCAGGATGGAGGTGAAGTCCGGCGTGTTCTGCGGATGGATGTCGGTCGAGACGACCTCCAGTCCTGCCTTGGGCACCACGACCGACTTGAAGGCGTCGGCGCCGCCGCGGCCGAAGTCGGAGTCCTCCGCGAGGATCGCCACCGTCTTGAACGGCTTCTTCTCCGCGAGGTAGATGCCGAGCGCCTGCATCATGCCGGCGTCCGAGGCGCTGATGCGGAAGGCGTACTCGTTGCCACCCTTGCCCGACAGCGTCGTGATCTGCGGGTTGGACGCGATGCCGGTGATCATCGGGATCTTCGCGTCCTGGATGATCTTCATGCTGGCGAGATGGCCCGAGCTGCAATGCGCGCCCTCGATCGCCACGACCTTGGCCTCGACCAGCTTGTTGGCCACGTTGACGGCCTCGGACGGGTTGCACTTGTTGTCCATCACGAGGACTTCGAGCTTGCGGCCGAGCACGCCGCCATTGGCGTTGATCTCCTCGACCGCGAGGTTGACGCCCCACAGCTCCCATTCCGCCGCCACCGCCGCCGGCCCGGTCTGCGCCGTCGACACGCCGATCACGATCGGCTGCGCCATCGCCGGCACCGCGCCCAGGACCGCTGCCGCGACTCCCGCCATCATCCAGGATTTGATCCCCATCACCCTCTCCTCGTCCGTGCCGAATATCGGTACATCGTTTCGATGGTTGAACGCTCGCAAGACCTTCGCTAGGTGTCAACGGAGAATGGGTTGGGCAAAATGCCTTTGGCGACTGGTCCGGTAATTGCAATGCGGCGCGTATCATGACCATCGATGCGGTCTACCTCCTTCAGCTCACGCTGAACGGCATCGCGCTCGGCCTGCTCTATGCCCTGATCGCGGTCGGCCTCTCCCTCATCTTCGGCGTGATGGAGATCATCAACTTCGCCCACGGCGAGCTCCTGATGCTGGGCGCCTTCGCCATGTGCTTCGCGCTGCCGGTGATGGGGCTGCTCTACTGGCCGTCGATGGCGGTCGCCATCGTCGCCACCATGCTGGTCGGGTTCGTCGTCTACGAGCTGCTGCTGGTGCGGCTGAAGCCCGACGAGTTCGAGCGCAGCATCCTGGTCACGCTCGGCCTGTCGATCATCATCATCCACGTCATGCAATACGTCTTCACCGCCACCCCGCGCATGGTCGACTCCCAGTACGGCTTCGACGGCGTGGAGATCGGCGCCATCCGCATCACCTGGACGAGGGTGATCGGCGCGGGCTCGGCGCTGGTCGCCTTCGGCGGGCTCTATCTCGTGCTGCGCTACACCCAGTTCGGCCGCGCCATGCGCGCCATTGCGCAGAACCGCGACGCGGCCCTGATGGTCGGCATCCGGCCGCGGGTCGTGGCGCGCAACGCGGTGATCCTCGCCGCCGGCCTGTGTGGCCTCGCCGGCGCCGCGATCTCGCCGATCCAGCTCGTCACGCCCTACATGGGCCAGTTCATGATCTTCAAGGCCTTCGCGCTGGTCATCATCGGCGGGCTGGGCAACATCCCGGGCGCAGTGGCAGCGGCCATCGGCCTCGGCTTGATCGAGAGCTGGATCGGCGGCTTCTTCGAGATCGCCTGGCAGGAGGCGGCCGTGTTCGTGATCATGATCGCGGTGCTGTTCCTGCGGCCCGACGGGCTGTTCAAGCGCGGCGGCATGAGGGTCGGATGACGCGCGCGGCTGCCCTCCCTCTGGCCCTGGTCGCGGCGCTGGCGTTCGGCGCGCTGCCCTGGCTCACTGCGTCGAACTACATCATCGGCGTGGCGCTCTCGGCGCTGATCTTCACTGTCGCGGCCGCGGCGCTCAATCTCGTCTACGGCTTCACCGGCCTGCTCTCCTTCGCCCAGCTCGGCTTCTGGGGCATCGGCGGCTACACCGCCGCGCTCACCGTGATGACCTTCGGCGGCAATTTCTGGATGGGCGTGGTCTATGCCGGCCTGCTCAACGCCGTCGTGGCGCTGGTGATCGGCTTCCCGATCCTGCGCACCAACCGCCATGCCTTCGTGATCTCGACATTGACCTTCGCACTGCTGGTGGCACTGATCGCGCGCGACTGGGTCAGCCTGACGCGCGGGCCGCTCGGCATTCCCAACCTGCCGGCACCGCACGCCTTCGGCATCACCTTCGACAGCACGGCGAAGTTCTACTGGATCGCCTGGGCGTTCGCCGTCGTCATGCTGGGCTTCCTGTACGCGCTGTGCAGCTCGCGCATCGGCCGCACGCTGGTCGCGATCAAGCAGAACGAGCCGCTGGTCCGTGCCCAGGGCATCTCGCCGATGCCCTACAAGCTCGCCGCCTTCGCCATCGGTGCGGCGATCACCGGCATGGCGGGCGGCGTGTTCACCTTCAACCTGCGCGTGATCGATCCGCTGTTCCTCGATTTCTATTACATGCAGACCTTCCTGATCATCGTGATCATCGGCGGGGCCGGCAGCTTCTGGGGCGTGGTGGTCGCCGGCATCGCCCTGTCGGCGCTGCCCGAGGTGCTGCGCTTCTCGGCCGATTTCCGCATGATCATCTATGGCGTGATCCTGGTCGCGGCGATGTTCGTCATGCCGTCCGGCGTAGCCGGCTGGCTGCGTGAGCGGGAGATCGCCCGCATGCGGGCGAGCTTGCGATGAGCGCGATCCTCACCGTCACCGACCTGCGCAAGTCCTATTCCGGCGTGCATGCGCTCGCCGGTGTGTCGTTCGACGTGGAAGCGGGCAGCATCACCGGCCTGATCGGTCCCAACGGCTCAGGCAAAAGCACGGCAATCGATTGCATCTCGGGCTTCCAGAAGCTCGACGGCGGCAAGGTCGTGCTCGCCGGGAACGACATCACCGGCAAGGTCGCTCACCACATCGCGCGCGCCGGCCTCATGCGCACCTTCCAGACGGTGCGGATCTACGAGCGGCTCAGCCTGCGCGACAACCTCGCCATCGCCGCACAGCAGTTCGACGCCGCGACCTGGGTCGATGAGTTCTTCCGCACCCGCCGCTATCGCGATGCGATCGAGGCGTCGGAGAAGCGCGCGCGCGAGCTGGTCGAGCTGATCAGCCTGCAGAAATACTGGGAGATCGAGACCGGCATTCTCTCCTACGGCCAGAAGAAGCTGGTGGCGCTCGCGGCCGCGCTGATGCCGCATCCGAAGATCGTCGTGCTCGACGAGCCGGTCGCCGGCGTCAATCCGAGCCGCATCCGCGAGATCGAGGTCGCGCTGCAGCAGCTCAACGCCGCCGGCGAGACCTTCCTGATCGTCGAGCACAATGTCGAGTTCATCACCACCCTCTGCCACCGCGTGATCGTGCTCGAGCAGGGCCGCAAGCTGGCCGAAGGCACCGCCGCCGAGATCCACAAGGACCCGCGCGTGCTGGAGGCCTATCTCGGCATGACGCCCGAGATGGCCGAGGAAGAGATGCGGGGTGCGGCGTGAGTCACTTCCCGTCGTCCCGAGCGAAGCGAAGCGTAGTCGAGGGACCTCCTCATCCCGGCAGGCGTTCCATGAGAAGGTCCCTCCGCTACGCCTCGCTACGCTCGGCTCCGGTCGGGACGACGGGGGCTT
>CAMFJT010000077.1 GCA_945957125.1 uncultured Rhodospirillales bacterium
ACAACGGCCAGGTCCTGCTGGTCGGCAGCGGTGGCTTCACGACCATCCAGGCGGCGATCAACGCGGCCCACAATGGCGATACGATCCTGATCGCCGACGGCACCTACACCGAAGCGCTTTCGATCACCGGCACGGCGGTCACGCTCCAGGCGGTCGGAAGCCACGCGGTGCTGCAGGCGACCGCCGGCTCCAACGCGATCACGCTCGGCGGCAATTTCGCCGCCGGCAACGTCAGCATCCTGGGGCTTGAGATTCATGGCGTGGCGGCAGCGCCCAACCAGGGCATCGGGGTGTACGTCACCCAGAATGCCAATGTCGGCACGCTGACTCTGGACCATGTCACGGTGAAGGACGCCGGCTCCTACGGCGTCTTCGTCGACGGCGAGACCACCACGCCGCTGCAGGCCGCGGCCAACGTGATGATCACCAACAGCGCCTTCAGCCATAACGGCTACAACACCGCCAACGGCGCGGCGCATATCAAGCTGTACGGCTTCCCGGGCGACGCGCTGATCCAGAACGTCACGATCGAGGGTGAGCTGGACGGCAATTTGCCGAGGTCGGTGCGGCCCGACTACGGAATCGAGCTGACGGGAACGCCCAATCCGGGCGCCAGTCCCAAGGCGATGGGCCATGTCACGATCGACAATGTCCAGATGACCGGCTTCATGGAGAAGAACGGCCTGGCCATCTACAACTTCGCCAATATCGACGGCCTCGCCATCGGCAATGAGAGCGTGTCGGGCCATTCGGTCGACCTGTCCGGCCTGGCTACGTACTGGGGCCCCGTCCTCAACATCGACGGCATCCTCAGCACCGTGGACGCGTCCGGCTTCGACGTCGTCCTGCCAGCCGGGATCGCCACCGAGCTGCAGGGCGACAAGCCCGGCCAGGCGGTGACCGACCAGACCATCACCGGCACCGAGTTCGGCGACCGGCTGATCGGCAAGGGGGGCGACGATCACCTGATCGGTGGTGCCGGCAACGACGAGCTGTACGGGCACGACAAGCCCGGGGAAGGGCAGATCGGCGATACCGGCGCCGACTTCCTCGAGGGCGGCAGCGGCAACGACATGCTGAGCGGCGGCGCGGGCAACGACCGCCTCGATGGCGGCACCGGCAACGACATCATGATCGGCGGCACGGGCGACGACACCTACGTCGTCGACTCCGCGGCGGACACGGTCACGGAGGCCGCGAGCGAGGGGACCGACACAGTCGAGTCGTCGGTCGACTATATCCTCGGCTCCAATGTCGAGAACCTGACGCTGACCGGCTCGGCCGATCTCACGGGCACGGGCAATAGCGCGGCCAACACGATCATCGGCAACGGTGGCGCGAACACGCTCGACGGCCAGGCCGGGAACGATACGCTGCGCGGCGAGGACGGCGACGACCAGCTGTTCGGCGGCGCCGACAACGACACGCTGTATGGCGGGGCAGGGCAGGATCTGCTTGCCGGCTCGACTGGCGACGATGTGCTCGATGGCGGGACCGGCGGCGACCAGATGGCGGGCGGCGCGGGTAACGACATCTACTATGTCGACGATCTTGGAGACCTGGTCTCGGAGAGTGCCGGCCAGGGCAACGATACGGTGAACGAGTCGTTGGCGACTTACACGCTCGGCAGCAACGTCGAGAATCTCACGCTGCTGGCCGGTGCGGTCGACGGTAAGGGCAACGATCTTGCCAACACCATCGTCGGCAATTCGGGCAACAACACGCTCGACGGCGGTGCCAATGCCGACACGCTGAGAGGCGGCGCCGGCAACGACACCTATATCGTCGATCAGACGAATGACGTGGTCGAGGAAGGCGTGAATCAGGGTATCGACCTGGTCCTCTCCTCGGCGACCTACGTGCTGTCGGCCAACGTCGAGAACCTGACGCTCACCGACACGGGCTCGATCGACGGCACTGGCAACAGCCTGGCTAACACCATCATCGGCAACTCCGGGGCCAACACGCTCGACGGCAAGGGCGGGGCCGACACGATGCAAGGCGGTGCCGGCAACGACACCTATGTCGTCGATGACACCAACGACGTGGTGGTGGAGAACGCCAGCGAGGGCACCGACCAGGTCAACGCCTCCGCGAGCTATACGCTGTCGGCCAACGTCGAGAACCTGACCCTGTTCGGCTCCGCGGTCAGCGGTACCGGCAACGATCTGGCGAACGTCATCACCGGCACGACGGGCGCCAACACGCTCGACGGCGGTGCCGGGGCGGACACGCTGATCGGCGGCGGCGGCGCCGACACCTACGTCGTCGACAACACGTCGGACGTGATCGTGGAGGCCCTGGATGCGGACATCGACCAGGTCAATGCCTCCGCCAGCTACACGCTGTCGGCCAACATCGAGAACCTGACGCTGTTCGGTGCGGCGGTCAGCGGGACGGGCAACGCCATCGCCAACACCATCACCGGCACCTCGGGCAACAACACGCTCGACGGCGCCGCAGGCAATGACACGCTGATCGGCAAGGCGGGCAACGACACCTACTATGTCGACAGCATGAACGACCACGTGCTGGAAGATGCCAACGAAGGCACCGATACGGTGATCTCGTCGGCGACCTTCACCCTGTCCGACAATGTCGAGAACCTTACCCTGAATGGCACGACGAGCATCGACGGCACGGGTAATGCCCTGAAGAACATCCTCATCGGCGACGCGCACGACAACAAGCTCGACGGCAAGGCGGGCTCCGACACGATGAGGGGCGGCGCCGGCAACGACACCTATGTCGTCGACAGCGGCGGCGACATCGTGGTCGAGAATGCGGGCGAAGGCGACGCCGACCTGGTGCAATCGTCGGTGAGCTATACGCTGAAGGCCAACGTCGAGAACCTGACGCTGCTCGGCACGACCGGCCTGCACGGCACGGGCAACGAGCTGAACAACGTCATCCAGGGCAACAGCGGCGGCAACGTGCTCGATGGTGGCGCCGGTGTCGACACCATGATCGGCGGTGCCGGCAACGACACCTACATCGTCGACAACGCCGGCGACCTGGTGGAGGAAGCCCTCAACGGCGGCACCGACACGGTGAAGGCGTCGGTGAGCTACTCGCTGGCGGACACGGCCGGAAAGGCCAACGTCGAACGGCTGACGCTGGTCGGCGCGTCCGGTGACACCGACGCGACGGGCAACGCCCTGGCCAACATCCTGACCGGCGACGCGCACAACAACGTGCTCGACGGCGGCTTCGGCCGCGACACCATGATCGGCGGTGCCGGCAACGACACCTACATCGTCGATCATGTGCTCGACGTGGTGACGGAGAACGCCGGCGAGGGGATCGACACCATAAGGTCGTCGGTGACCTATACGTTGTCGGCGAACGTGGAGAACCTCGAGCTGACCGGCTCGAACGCGATCAACGGGACGGGCAACGCGCTGGGCAACACCATCATCGGCAATGCCGCCAACAACGTGCTGGACGGCGGTGCGGGAGCCGGCCCGGCCGACACCCTGCAGGGTGGCGACGGCAACGACACCTACATTGTCGACAATACCGATGACGTGGTGGTGGAGAACGCGAACGAGGGTACCGCCGATCTCGTGCAGGCGTCGGCGACCTACACGCTATCGGCCAACGTCGAGAACCTGACGCTGACCGGCTCGGGCTCTATCGATGGCACCGGCAACGATCTGGCCAACCTCATCATCGGCAACGGGGGCGCCAACACGCTCGACGGCAAGGGCGGCGTCGACACCATGAAAGGCGGTGCTGGCGACGATACCTACGTCGTCGACGACCCCAATGACGTGGTGGTGGAGAACGCCAGCGAGGGCACCGACCAGGTCAACGCCTATGCAAGCTACACGCTGTCGGCCAACCTCGAGAACCTGACGCTGTTCGGCTCGGCCGTCACCGGCACCGGCAATGGCGGGGCCAACGTCATCACAGGCACCTCGGGCGCCAACACGCTCGACGGCGGTGCCGGGGCCGACACGTTGATCGGCGGCGGCGGCGCCGACACCTATGTCGTCGACAACACGTCGGACGTGATCGTGGAGGCCCTGGATGCCGACATCGACCAGGTCAACGCCTCCGCCAGCTACACGCTGTCGGCCAACATCGAGAACCTGACGCTGTTCGGCGCGGCCGTCAGCGGCACGGGCAACGCCATCGGCAATACCATCACCGGCACCTCGGGCAACAACACGCTCGATGGCGCCGAGGGCGTTGACATCCTGATCGGCAAGGGCGGCAGCGACACCTACTATGTCGACGATACGGCCGATGTGGTGATCGAGAACGCAGGCGAGGGCACCGATACGGTGATCTCTTCGGCGACCTATACCCTGTCCGACAACGTCGAGAACCTGACGCTGAATGGCACGACGAACATCGACGGAACCGGCAACGCCCTGAAGAACATCCTGCTCGGCGACGCGCACGACAACAAGCTCGACGGCAAGGCGGGCGCCGACACGATGAGGGGCGGCGCCGGCAACGATACTTACGTCGTCGACAGCTCCGGCGACATCGTGGTCGAGAATTCGGGCGAGGGCGATGCCGACCTGGTGCAGTCGTCGGTGAACTATGCGCTGACGGCCAACGTCGAGAACCTGACCCTGCTCGGCACTGCCGCCATCGGCGGCACGGGCAACGACCTGGACAATGTCATCCAGGGCAACAGCGGCAGCAACGTGCTCGATGGCGGCACCGGTGCCGACCGGTTGATCGGCGGTGCCGGCAACGACACCTACATCGTCGACAATGCCGGCGACCTGGTGGAGGAAGCCCTCAACGGCGGCACCGACACGGTGAAGGCGTCGGTGAGCTACTCGCTGGCGGACACGGCCGGAAAGGCCAACGTCGAACGGCTGACGCTGGTCGGCGCGTCCGGTGACACCGACGCGACGGGCAACGCCCTGGCCAACATCCTGACCGGCGACGCGCACAACAACGTGCTCGACGGCGGCTTCGGCCGCGACACCATGATCGGCGGTGCCGGCAACGACACCTACATCGTCGATCATGTGCTCGACGTGGTGACGGAGAACGCCGGCGAGGGGATCGACACCATAAGGTCGTCGGTGACCTATACGTTGTCGGCGAACGTGGAGAACCTCGAGCTGACCGGCTCGAACGCGATCAACGGGACGGGCAACGCGCTGGGCAACACCATCATCGGCAATGCCGCCAACAACGTGCTGGACGGCGGTGCGGGAGCCGGCCCGGCCGACACCCTGCAGGGTGGCGACGGCAACGACACCTACATTGTCGACAATACCGATGACGTGGTGGTGGAGAACGCGAACGAGGGTACCGCCGATCTCGTGCAGGCGTCGGCGACCTACACGCTATCGGCCAACGTCGAAAACCTGACGCTGACCGGCTCGGGCTCGATCGACGGCACCGGCAACGATCTGGCCAACCACATCATCGGCAACGGGGGCGCCAACACGCTCGACGGCAAGGGCGGAGCCGACACCATGGAGGGTGGTGCCGGCAACGATACCTATGTCGTCGACGACACCAACGACGTCGTGGTGGAGATCGCCGGTGGCGGCACGGCCGACCAGGTCAACGCCTATGCAAGCTACACGCTGTCGGCCAACGTCGAGAACCTGACGCTGTTCGGCTCGGCCGTCTCCGGCACCGGCAATGACGGGGCCAACGTCATCACCGGCACCTCGGGCGCCAATACGCTCGACGGCGGCGGCGGTATCGACACGCTGATCGGAGGCGGTGGCGGCGACACCTACGTCGTCGACAACACGGCCGACGTGATCGTCGAGAGCCTCGACGCCGAAGTCGATCAGGTGAATGCCTATGCGAGCTACACGCTGTCGGCCAATCTCGAGAACCTGACCTTGTTCGGCGCGGCACTCAACGGCACGGGTAACGCGCTGGGCAACACCATCGTCGGCAATTCCGGCAACAACCGGCTCGATGGCGGCGCGGGCGCCGACACCTTGCAAGGCGGGGCCGGCGACGACACCTACGTCGTCGACGATGCCAACGACCACGTGGTGGAGAACGCCACCGAGGGCAGCGACACGGTGCAGTCGTCGGTATCCTACACCCTGTCGGACAATGTGGAGAACCTCGAGCTGACGGGCGCGATTGCCATCAACGGCACCGGCAATGCGCTGGTCAACAGCATCACCGGCAACGCCGCCGCCAACGTGCTCGACGGCCAGGGCGGGGCCGACACGATGAGCGGCGGGGACGGCGGCGACACTTACTATGTCGACGACACCGCAGACGTGGTGATCGAAGGCGCGGGCTCCGGCACCGACCTCGTGTACGCCTCGGCGACCTTCGCCCTGTCCGCCAACGTGGAGAACCTGACGTTGACAGGCGCGGGAAACATCGACGGCACCGGCAATGCCGGAGCCAACGTGCTGACCGGCAACTCGGGCGACAACGTGCTCGATGGCGGCGCGGGAGCCGACACCATGGCCGGCGGCCTGGGTAGCGATACCTACGTCGTCGACAATGCACTCGACAGTGTGACGGAGCTGGCCGATCAGGGCGTCGCGGACACGGTGCGGTCGTCGATCAGCTACACGCTGGGCGCCAATCTCGAGAACCTCACCTTGCAGGGGAGCGCGACCGACGGCCTCGGCAACGAGCTGGACAATACCATCGTCGGCAACGCCGAGGACAACTCGCTCGATGGCGCTGCCGGCAACGACACGCTTTCCGGCAACGACGGCGCCGATGTCCTTACCGGCGGTGCCGGCAACGACCTCCTGTCGGGCGGCGCGGACAACGACCTGCTGCTCGGCGGATCGGACGACGATCGTCTGGCCGGCGGCAGCGGTGCCGACAACATGTTCGGCGGGAGCGGCAACGACACCTACGAGGTCGACAGTGCCGGCGACGTGGTGAACGAGAGCAGCAACCAGGGCAACGACACCGTCGAAGCCTCCCTGAGCTACACTCTCGGCAACAATGTCGAGAACCTGACGCTGACGGGGACCGGAAACCTCAGCGGTACCGGCAATGCCGTCGGCAACACGATCGTCGGCAACGCCGGCGACAACGTCATCGACGGCAAGGCCGGCAACGACATCCTGACCGGCGGAGCAGGCGACGATACCTTCGTCTTCAGCACCGCTCTCGACAGCTCGACCAACGTCGATCAGATCACCGACTTCTCGACGGCGGACGACACGATCAGGCTCGACCACGCGATCTTCGGAGCGATCGACGTGGGCACCCTCTCGGCATCGGCCTTCCACACCGGCACCGAAGCGACCGATGCGGGTCAACGCATCATCTACAACGATACGACGGGGGCGCTGTCCTACGATGCGGATGGGTCGGGCAACGGCTCCGCCGCCGTTCAGTTCGCCACCCTGTCGCCGGGACTGACGCTCGATCACGATCACTTCGTGGTGGCGTAACGAACACTGAACCTTCCGGGGAAGCGGGGACCGGCGTGCCGCGTCTTCGCTTTCCCGCAACCTTCGACTCGTGGGCCAATGACACATCCGGCGATCGCTGCGGGGCTCAAGGACTGCCGACGTGCCTTCTGGAGCGTCGCGGTCTTCTCGGGGTTCGTGAACCTGCTGATGCTGGCGGGTCCGCTCTACATGCTCCAGGTCTACGACAGGGTGCTGTCGAGCCGGAGCGTGCCGACGCTGGTGGCGCTGACGGTCTTCGTCGTCGGCGCCTATGCCTTCCAGGGAGCGCTCGATCTCGTCCGCTCGCGCGTGGTGATGCGTGCGGCCTCTCTACTGGACAAGCATCTGGAGGGCAGCGTCCATAGCGCTGTCCTGCGGCTCGCGAACCAGGGCGGTAGCGCTCAGAACGCGCTGCAGCCGGTGCGGGATCTCGACCAGATCCGCGCTTTCCTGACGGGCACCGGGCCGCTGGCCATCGTCGATCTGCCGTGGATGCCGGTTTTCCTCGGTATCTGCTTTCTGGTCCATCCGTGGCTGGGCGTGACGGCGCTTGCGGGTGGCATCGTCCTTCTCGCTCTCACTTTCCTGGCCGAGCGCCTGAGCCGGGCGCCGGGACGCGATCTGGGTCAGCATGTCGGGCAGCGCGCAGCGGCGGTCGAGGCGGACCGGCGCAACAGCGAGAGCGTCGCGGCAATGGGCATGGAGCCGGCGCTCACCGAACGATGGACGGCGGCCAATCGGCGCTATCTCGGGGTGCTGGGCCGCGCCAGCGACATCACCGGCACCCTCGGCAGCATATCGAAGGTTTTCCGTCTCCTGCTGCAGTCGGCGGTCTTGGGCGTCGGCGCCTATCTCGTCATCCAGGGGCAGCTGAGCGCAGGCGCCATGGTCGCGTCCTCGATCATGATGGGACGCGCGCTGGCGCCGATCGAGACCCTGATCGCCAACTGGCGAGCCTTCGAAGGGGCCCGCCAGAGCATTCGCCGGCTCTCGGCCGTCCTCGCTCGGATGACGCCGACGGCGCGGCCGACCGAGCTGCCGAAGCCGTCGATGCATTTCCAGGCCGAGGACCTCACGGTCATGGCACCCGGCGGTAAGGCGCCCATCGTCAAGGACGTGAAGTTCATCCTCAAGGCGGGCGAAGCGCTGGGCATCGTCGGCCCGAGCGGTACCGGCAAGACGTCGCTGGTCCGCGTCCTGCTCGGCATCTGGCCGGCGGCCCGGGGCGCAGTCCGCTTCGACGGCGGCAAGATCGACCAATGGACCCCGGCATCGCTAGGGCAGAGCATCGGCTTCGTGTCGCAGAACGTCGACCTGTTCGACGGCACGATCGCCGAGAACATCTCGCGCATGGCCGTCAAGCCGGATAGCGAGGCTATTCTGGAAGCGGCGCGGGAGGCAGGTGCGCATGAGATGATCCTGCGTTTGCCGGCGGGCTATGACACGCCGATCGGCGAAGGCGGCGCCGTCCTCTCCGGGGGACAGCGCCAGCGCATTGCCCTCGCGCGCGCGCTCTACGGCAAGCCCTTCCTGCTGGTGCTCGACGAAGCCGGCTCGAACCTCGACAGCGAAGGCGAGAACGCGCTGCTGGCCGCGGTCAAGTCGGCCAAGGCGAGGGGCGCGGTCGTGATCATGGTCGCGCATCGGCCGTCGGCGCTCGCGCACTGCGACAAGGTCATGCTGCTGGCGAACGGTGCCCAGCAGGCCTACGGACCGCGCGAGGAGACCTTGCGGAAGATCCTGGCGCCGGCTGCCCCGCCCGCGTCGCCGGCGCTCAAGGTCGTGCGGGACGCGACGGCTGGAGCGGACCGATGAACGCGGAGCACGATCCGAACCGGACGATGCGCCGGTTGAACCTGGTGGGCTTCGGATTGATCGGCCTCCTGGTATTCGGCTTCGGTGGCTGGGCGATCGGCAGCGAGCTGTCGGGCGCGGTCATCGCGCCGGGCTTCGTCGTCGTCGAGTCGAACGTCAAGAAGGTGCAACACCCGACAGGTGGCATCGTCGGCGAGATCCTCGTCAAGGAGGGTGATCGCGTCGTGGCGGGCCAGATCGTGATGCGCCTCGACGAGACGGTGACGCGATCGACTCTGGGCGTCGTGCGCTCGCAGCTCGACGAGTCGATGGCCCGCGAAGCCCGACTTCTCGCCGAGCGCGATGGTGACGAGGCACTCGTTTTCCCGGACGATCTTCTCGCGCGGCGCGACGAGAAGACGGTCCGCGCTGCCACTCAGGGCGAGGAAAAGCTGTTCGCCTCGCGCTTGAGCGCCCGGCAAGGCCAGCGCTCGCAGCTGCGCGAGCGGATTGCCCAGAGCAATGAGGAGATACGCGGGCTGTCCGCCCAGCAGGAGGCGAAGGAGCGGGAGATCGCCTTCATTGCCGAGGAGCTCAGCGGCGTTTCCCAGCTTTGGTCGAAGAGTCTCGTTCCGATCTCGCGGATGATGGTGTTGCAGCGCGACAAGGCGAGGCTCGAGGGCGAGCGTGGCCAGTACATTGCCGACATCGCCCGGGCTCGCGGCAAGATAAACGAGACGGAACTGCAGATTCTCCAGCTCGACCAGGACCTCAGCACGGAGGTCCTCAAGGACCTGCGCGAGACGCAAGGCAAGATCGCGGAGCTTCGCGAGCGGCTCACAGCCGCGGAGGACCAGCTCAAGCGTATCGACATCCGAGCCCCGCAGTCCGGCGTGGTACACCAGCTGGCGGTGCACACGGTGGGTGGCGTCATCGCCAACGGCGAGCCGATCATGCTGATCGTGCCTGTTGCCGACACCCTCGTCATCGAGGGGAAGGTCGCGCCGCAGGATGTGGATCAGATCGCGGTCGGCAGCCCCGCGACCGTGCGCATCATGGCCGGTAACCAGCGAACCATGCCCGATCTCCGGGCCGAGCTCAGTCACGTATCCGCCGACCTGACGCGTGAGCCGGGGACGGGCGGGCAGGCAGGGCCCTCGTACTACTCGATCCGGCTCGCGCTATTGCCTGATCAGGCAGCACGTCTGGGTGGCCTTCGGCTGGTACCTGGAATGCCGGCCGAGACGTTCATCCAGACCGGGACCAAGACGCCGCTGGAGTACCTACTGAAGCCGCTCAAGGAGCAGATCGTGCACGCCTTCCGCGAACGGTGAGGGTCGTCGCGCTATCGCGCGGCGGACGTTCGGTGGCGTCGTTCTGGAAAGATGCCTAAGCTGAGGTCCTGATCGCCGCTTCTCGGGAGCTCCCGCCATGGGCAAGAACGTCAAGACGCGCCAGTCCGCCAACCTGGCGACGCCGACCGATCTGGGCGCCAATGCGACCAAGGACATTTCCGCCGGGCTCAACGTCCTGCTGGCCGATGTCTTCGCGCTCTATCTGAAGACCAAGAACTTCCATTGGCACGTGTCGGGCCCCCACTTCCGCGACTATCATCTGATGCTCGACGAACAGGCGGACCAGATCTACGCCATGGGCGATCCGATCGCGGAGCGGGTGCGCAAGCTCGGCGGCAACACGATCCGCTCGATCGGTCAGATCAAGAAGCTGCAGCGGGTGCTCGACAACGACGCCGACTACGTCACGCCGCTCGACATGCTGGCTGAGCTGCGCGAGGACAACAAGCAGCTCGCGAAGAACCTGCGCGCACTCCACGAGGTTTGCGACGAACACAACGACATCGCGACCGCAAGCCTGATCGAGAACTGGGTCGACGAAACGGAGCGGCGCACCTGGTTCCTGTTCGAGTCCGGCCGCCGCACGGAAGGTTAAGCTCGCCCCCGGGCCGAGCTGGAGCGCGCTGGAAGCGTGGGCCGCCGAATAAGAGGCGTCAGGCCGTCTCGGCCCACTTGATGACCCTGCCGACGAACGCGTCGCATGCATCCATCTGCGCGCGGGCGACGAACTCGTCGGGCTGGTGGGCCTGCGCGATATCGCCGGGACCGCAGATGACGGTCGACACGCCATGGCCGCGAAAGATGCCGGCCTCGGTGCCGTAGGGCACCGCGTAGGTCCGGTTGCCGCCGGTCCATTCGAGGGCGAGCTTGGCGGCCTCGACATTCTCGTCGGGATTGAGGGCGGGCAGGAAGGATCGACGCTTCAGCTCGATGCTGGCGTCGGGATGCTTCGCCTTCATCTTCGGCAGCAGGAGCTCGGCGATGTACTTCTCGGCGCGGCGCTGCACCTCCCAGGGATCGTCGCCGGGCAGGGTGCGATAGCCCCAGTTCAGCTTGCATTCGCGGGCCAGGATGTTGCCGGCTGTGCCGCCGCTCATGATGCCGACATTGATCGTGGTGTGGCCGGGCACGGTGTCGATGTCGGAACGCTTGCGCCCCGCGAGCTCGACCTGCAGCTCGTTCAGCCAATGGATGAAGTCGCCGGCGAAGTGGATGGCGCTGACGCCGAGATGGGTCATCGAGGAGTGTGCCTCGACACCGGTGAAGGTGGTGACGATGCCGCCGCCGGCATTCTGGGCGTTGACCACCCCCATCATGGTCGGCTCGCCGACGATCACCGCGCGCGGCCGCGGCACGTTGCCCATCAGCTTCTCGACCAGCGCGGGCGCGCCCAGGCAGCCGACCTCCTCGTCGTAGCTGAAGGCGAAGTGCATCGGCACCTTGAGCCGGGCGCGCTGGAAGGCGGGGACATGGCTCAGCACCACGGCGATGAAGCCCTTCATGTCGCAGGTGCCGCGACCGTAGAGGTTGCCGTCGGGCTTCTCGGTCAGGGTCCACGGATCTGTGCTCCAGGGCTGGCCGTCGACCGGCACGACATCGGTGTGGCCCGACAGCACGATACCGCCTTCGCTTGCCGGTCCGATGGTGGCGAAGAGGTTGGCCTTGGTGCCCTCGGCGTTGGGCACCAGCGTGCTGGCCACGCCGAACTCCGAGAGATAGCTCCGGATATCCTCGATCAAATCGAGATTCGAATTGCGCGACGTGGTGTCGAATGCCACGAGACGCTGCAGCATCTCGATCGAGGAGGGGGCCTGGGTACGCATGGCCGCCACCGTGGCATGCCGCGCCCGAGCGGCCAAGAGCCTGATTTTGCAGGCAGAATCCCAAAGACGCCGGCCGGCTCGTTTGACACCTGCCACCCCCGCCGCTAGAACCCCTCCGCATCCGTCGTGGATATTTCGACTGCCGGGGTCTTAACGGGCTCGCGGAGAGGTGGCCGAGCGGTCGAAGGCGGCGGTTTGCTAAACCGTTATAGGGAGATAATCCCTATCGAGGGTTCGAATCCCTTCCTCTCCGCCATTATCGCCCGTGCCCCGCGGCATCGCGGCAAACAGGGTTTGCCCGGGCTTCTGCGGCGCCTCTATCGGCATTTCCCCTGAAATGGGAAGCGTGTGGCGCCAGAGGGAGGGGTTTTTCGCGCCGCAGATGCGGGCGCTGCTGCTTGCCATCTTGGCGCTGATGCCGGTGTCGCCCGGGTTGGCCCTGCCTGCTCTGACGCATGAGACCTCGCATACCGCCGGGGGAGGTCGAGATCGCTCGCGATCCCGACGCCACGCTCACGCTGGCTGACGTCCTCCAATACCCACGGCTGGCTGCTGTGGAATATCGACGGCGACAAGCACACGATCGAGCAAGCCGTCGGGCTGGTCGGCCAGAACAGCCTCGCCGATTTCGCCAGGATCGATGTCATGTAGGGCTGGCCGGAGATCGGCTCGATCGCACCGCACGGCACGGGAGTAGCAGCACACTCGATTTGCCCGCCTCGGTTGCCTGGGCATCATGGTATGCTATCCAAAGCGCGGGGACGACGATCGCGCGATGGCCGAGCGGCCTGTCGGTGGCCGCGACATCGATGGCGATCCACCGCCCTCAGGAAGCAGAGGATCCGATGCCGTTGATCCGTTTGTCGGCGAGGCAGGCCGTTGAGAACCGGAAGGGCAATCCTTACGGCGATTGGGGAGATCGAGCATCGGCGAACCGGGTCGAACCGGTCGCCAGACCGGCGTTTCACGTGCCATTCAAGCTGCAGCCCGGCGCCAGGATATTCACGGTAGGTTCGTGCTTTGCCCGCAACGTCGAGGAGGAGCTCGAGCGACGCGGCTTCGACCTGCCGATGCGCAACGTCATCCTGCAGAACGCGCCGACGGCGATCCTCAACAACTACGGAACGCCGTCGATCTACAATGAATTCGCCTGGGCGTTCGGCGAGCGTCCGTATGTGGCCGAGGATCATCTGGTGGAAGTCGGGCCGGGCAAGTTCGCCGATCTTCACCTGTCGCCGGCTCTGCGGCCGGAACCGCTGGAGAAAGTACGCGCACGACGGGAAGCGATCACGCGCGCGTATCGACAGGCCGCGGACTGTTCCGTCGTCATCATGACGCTGGGGTTGGTCGAAACCTGGTACGACACCAGGAGCGGCTACTACCTGAACGTGTCGCCCCGCCCCATGCATCTGCGCAGCGAACCCGACCGATTCGAGATGCATGTTCTGTCGTTCGAAGAATCCTACGACTATCTCCACCGCACCGTCCAACTTCTTCAGAAGCACTGCCGGCCGGACCTTCAGATGCTGCTGACGGTTTCGCCCGTGCCGCTGGGAGCAACCCATCGCGACGAAGATGTGATCGTCGCCAACGGCTATTCGAAATCGGTCCTGCGCGCCGTGGCCGAAACCCTGGTCGCCCGGTACGATTTCGTGACCTATTATCCGAGTTACGAATCGGTGACGCTGAGCGATCGGCAGCGGGCATGGCGCGACGACATGATCCATGTGACGCATGAGATGGTGGCGCTGAACGTCGGCCGTATGGTCGACGCCTTCATCGAAGCCGGAGACGGTACCGACGACGTGCGGGAACAGGTCAACGCTGGCGGTGCCGCGGTGGCGGTCGAGAAGGCGAAAGCATTGCGTGCCGGGTCGCGCGAGCAGGCCGCTGCATTCTTCGCGGAGTTTCAGCCCCGATTCATCGACTCCCCCGACTTCGTCCTCGAGCATGTGGACTTCCTCGCGAGTGCGGGCAGCTGGGCCGAGGCGTTGGCTCTGCTCGATCGTGCTCCTGCCGGAATGCCGGACCTGCGGACCGCGTTGGCAAGGGCTCGGATCCTGGTCCGGCTTGGCCGTCCCCGCGAGGCGGTCGACCTGCTGAACGGGTTCGCGGCCAGGGTCGACGGACCGGCCGCCAAGAAGCTCAGCTCTGGAACGTTCTGGTACGCGCTGCTCGACGCCGCGCAAGCTACAGGCGACGAGGACATCGTGATCGGCGTCCTGTCGCGGCTGCTTGCAGCCCTTCCGCCGCACGCCGGGCGAGCGCACACCAGCGTCGGCAGATGGTTTCAGAGTCGGGGAGACATGAAGCGCGCCGTGAGCTTCTTCGAGTCCGCGATCGGTGCTGGCGGCAGCGGCAACCAGGCCTACCTCTATCTTGCAGAGGTGCTGGCCGCGCTGGGACGACGCGCTGAAGCCCGCGAGGTGCTCGCCAAACTCTCGCCAAAAGGGGTGGGCGCGGAGTTTCGCGCCGGGCGATTGGCGGAGATGCTCGAGTACGAGGCCGGTGACGATCTGGAGCGCCGGCCCCTGACCCCCTGAATTCGGAGTAAGGCAAAAGTAAGAATCCTTGACCATGCTATTGGGGTGGCACGTGTCGCAGGCTCGCCTCGCACTCGTTCCAGTCGGGGGGCGGGGGATAGCCGTGGCCGTGGAGAGCATTCCGATATTCTCGGCGTTGGCATGGTCGCCTGCCAGGGACCAGAAGATCGCGATCGTGAATGCGGACCGGCAGCGTCCGTCCGATGGAAGCGGCCTTGTCAACCGCAGTGTCCTCATCGATGGCAAGCGCTGGTTTTGCACGGCGGTTGATCGCGACGTCGGTGCGCGCGGGCCGATCATGCCGAGGGAGAGGATTTTCCTGTGGGTGCGGAAAGAAGCTCCTGCCAGATAGGAGTGGTGTTCCCACCCGGCGCCGCACGACAGCCGCCAAGCGACGGGGCTTGGGTTTGTCGCGAATGCCGCATACGCGTAGGCTGTCGACGGAGCATTGGCGGGAGCACGGCATCCGCCCTTCCGGGAATCGAGCGATGAGAGCCATTTTGGGGATCTTGAGCTTGTTGCTGATGCCGGTGCTGGCGCAGGCGGCCGAGCCCGTTGACATGCTGCTGGTGCTGGCGGCCGATGTTTCGCGCAGCGTGACCGAGCCCAAGTTCAGGCTCCAGCGCGAGGGCGCGGCCGCTGCAATCACCCACCCGGACGTCGTGAAGGCGATCACTTCCGGCCCCAACCGGCGCATCGCGATCTGCTTCGTCGAATGGGCGACGGCCGGGCAGCAGAGCGTCATCGTCGACTGGACGGCGATTTCCGGCGCCGGTGACGCCCGCGGTTTCGGTGACCGGTTGATCGAGACGCCGCGTTCGTTCGCCGGCAGCACCTCGATCAGCGGCGCCATCGACTTTTCCGTGAACCAGCTCGAGCGGGCACCGTTCAGTGCCGACCGGCGTGTCATCGACATTTCGGGAGATGGGAACAACAATTCCGGCCGGTCCGTCCAGGATGCCCGGGATGGCGCGCTCGAGAAGGGCATCACCATCAATGCCCTCGTGATCCTGACGCCGATCGGCGAATCGTTCCGGCCTGAGCACACCAACCCGCCGGGCGGCCTGGAAAAGTATTTCCGGGACAACGTCATCGGAGGGCCAGGCTCGTTCACCGTCGTGGCCGAGGGGCATGAAGCCTTCGGCCGCTCGCTGACGAAGAAGCTGATCCAGGAAATCGCCGGCCTGCCGGGCCCCTCGCTCGCCGCTGCGCCGTAGCGCGGCGTTTGCATAGCCCTCTTCGGCGCTCCTTTTGCTAGGGTGGGTCCCGCACAAAGGAGCTTCGAATGGATAGCGAAATCGACGCCAAGACCTTCTGGAAGGCGATCGGCTGCCGCGCGATCGGTGTGGCGATCGTGACCGCACAGGGTACGGACGGGCCGGCCGGCTTCCTCGCCCTCTCGGCCACGCACCTGTCGGCCAGCCCGCCGATGATGATGGTTTCGATCGGCCTCACCACCTCCGCGCTCGGCGCGGTGCGGCAGGGCAATCACTTCGCCATCAACTACGTGCCGAAGGGCAGCGAAGCGCTGGTCAAGGAGTTCGGCGGCGGCGGCTCGCTCAAGGGCGCCGACCGGTTCCTGCCCGGGGCGTGGGCCACGCTGAAGAGCGGCGCGCCGACCCTGGTCGATTCGGTCGGAGTCATCGACTGCCAGCTCGACGAGCTGATCGAGCGCCACGGCAGCGTCATCGCCCTCGGCAAGGTGGTGGCCTACAGCGCCTCGACGCGCGAACCGATGATCAGCTTCCGCGGCGGCTATATCTGACGGAAGGGGCGGCGGCTGCGGTCGAAGTGCGCTAGGCTCCTGCCGCGTGAAGCAAGACGTGGAGGAGACCAGCGATGACGACTGCCGTCCTCGAGCCCCGGGCCGCCGCTTTCGACGTCGAGGACGTCGAGTACCTGCGCCACGGCGACAAGCCGGTGCTGGCGCGGATCTACCGGCCGCGCGGGGCGGGGCCGTTCCCCGCGATGCTCGAATGCCACGGCGGCGCGTGGTGCCAGAGCGACCGCTTCACCGAACGGCTGCGCCATGAGCATATGGCCTCGCACGGCATCGTCTCGATCGCGCTCGATTTCCGCTCCGGCAACGAGGAGCCCTATCCCGCATCGGCGCAGGACATCAACTATGCGGTGCGCTGGGCGAAGCTGAACGCCGCTGCGCTGAAGACGCGGCCCGATCTCATCGGTCTGTCGGGCCAGTCGAGCGGCGGCCATCTGGCGATGCTCGTGGCCATGCGGCCGCGCGACCCCCGATATGCCGCCATCGCGTTGCCGGCCGGCTCGCTGGAGCACGACGCCAGCGTGCGCTGCGTGGTCATGTCGTGGCCGGTGATCAATCCGCTGAGCCGCTACCGCCATGCAAGGCGCGCGCTTGCCGCTCCGAACCCACCCGAATGGCCGAAGGGGATCATGGCGCGGCAGGATTCCTACTGGCGCACGGAAGCCGCCATGGAGGAGGGCAACCCCATGCTTGCGCTGGAACGCGGCGAGCCGGTGCTCACGCCGCCGGCCGTCTGGTTCCAGGGGCGCGACGACACGCTGCACGATTACAAGGACGCGGAATCGAGCTTCGACGGCAACGAGCCGCAGCGCTTCTGCGCCAATTATCGCAAGGCCGGCGGGTCTATCGTGCTCGACTATATCGACATGAGTCGCGGCGTCGGGCATGCGCCGGACCTGTCGAAGACCGGCGACATGTTCGACCGCATGGTGGCCTTCATCGGCCGGCATGTACCCGCCTGATCTGGTTTGAAACAAAGGGAGAAGACGATGAGCATCGTTCAGCGAATGGATCATTTCACGATCGTCACCGACAAGCCGGACGAGACCAAGGCGTTCTACGCCGAGCTCGGGCTGCATCCGGGGGCGCGGCCCAACTTCGCGGTCAACGGCTTCTGGCTCTACGCCGCCGAGGGCAAGCCGATCCTGCACGTCATCGAGGTGAAGACCATGCCGACGCCGCGCCGTGGCGCGCTCGACCACATGGCGTTCCGCGGCGAGAACATGGCGTCCACGCTGGACTGGCTGAAGGGGCGGAACGCGCAGTACCGGCTGGTCCGTGCGCCCGATCCGTTCCGGACCTGGCAGCTCTTCTTCCCCGATCCCAACGGCGTGGAGGTCGAGATCGACTTCGATCCCAGCGAGCCGCAGCCCGCGGACTGGCAGGGCAATGCACCCATGACGCCGCGCAACTGAGGGGCGGCGCGCGATGAGCGGGAAGAACGCCAAGGGCAAGCCGGTCGCGGTAGTCGTCGGTGCCACGTCGAAATGGCAGTCCGACGGCCGCAACACGAAGCTGGCGCACGGCAAGGCGGTGGACGACAGCGACCTGCCGGTCGGCATCCGCTGGGGGGTGGGCGGCGCCATCGCGCAGAAGTTCGCCCGCGAGGGATTCTTCACGGTGCTGACGACGCGTAGCGAAGGCAACGCGTCGGGCCTTGCGGCCGCGATCCGCGAGCAGGGCGGCGATTGCATGATCGTCGAGCTCGATCTCGCGCGGCAGGAGTCTGTGGCTGCAGCCTTTGCCACGATCCGCGCCGAGGCGGGCGATCCGCATGTCCTGGTCTACAACGCGGGCTATCTCGAAGGCCGCGACCTGCCGCCGGAGAAGGAGCTGCTGGAGCACATCCCGGTCGAGATGTTCGACACCGCCCAGCACATCGCCAGCCGCGGGCCGTTCCTGGTCGCCAAGGAGGTCCTGCCGGCGATGCGCAAGCGGGGCGAGGGCTCGTTCTTCTTCTCCAACAACGCCAGCTCGCTGCGCGGGCGCAAGCGCATGACCGGCCAGTCGCTCTACTATCCGCGGGTCATGATGCGCACGCTCGCGCAGGTCCTGACCGAGGAATATTCCGAGCACGGCATCCATGTCGCCAACGTGGTGATCGACGGGCTGATCGATTCGCCCGGCACGCACGCGCTTGCCAGGGCGAAGCAGAATCCCGACCTGCTGATCAACCCGGTCAAGATCGCCGAGGCGTTCTACTACCTGCATACCCAGGACCGCTCGTGCTGGACGCACGAGCTGCAGCTCACGCCGTTCCCGACCAGGCCGAGCTACTGACCATCAGGTTCCGCTACTCTGCCTTCGCGCCAGACTGCTTGATGATCGGCAGCCAGATGGCCTGATCCTTCTCGATCAGCGTGCGGGCAGCCTCGGGCGGCGCGGGCGGCAGGATCTCGAAGCCCTGGACCAGCAGCTTCTCCTTGACCTGCGCGAGCTGGCCGATGCGGTTGAGCTCGGTATTGAGCCGCGCGACGATCGCGGGCGGCGTTCCCGTCGGCACCGCGAAGCCCAGCCAGGTCGCGACCTCGAAGTCCGGCACGCCGGCCTCGATCATGGTCGGCACGTCAGGCAGCATTGCCGAGCGATCGCGCGTGGTGACGGCGAGTGCCCGCAGCTTGCCGGCCTTGATCTGGCCCAGCACCGTCGGCGCGTTGAAGGACCCCCACGTCACCTCGCCGTTGACCACGGCGAGGACCGCGGTGGGCGCACCGCGATAGGGGACGTGCTGCATCGTGACGCCCGTGCGCTGCTCCAGGATCACGCCCGACATGTGCAGGCTGCTGCCGACGCCGCTCGAGCCGTAAGTGATCTCGCCCGGCTTCGCGCGCGCCTGCGCGAGCAGGTCGGCGACGGTCCGGGCCGGGTTGGCCGTCGAGACCACCACGACGTTGGTCAGGATGCCGGCGGTGGTGACCGGCATGAGGTCCTTGAGCGGGTCGTAGCCCGGCGTCTTGTAGAGGCCGAGGTTGAACACCGTCGTGCCCTGCGACGTGAGCAGCAGCGTGTAGCCGTCGGCGGGCGCGCGGGCGCCTTCGACGGTTCCCAACAGGCCTCCCGCGCCGCCTTTGTTGTCGACGACGACCGGTTGGCCGAGCGCCTTGGCCAGTTCCTCCGCGAAGGTACGCCCGACGATGTCGGCGCCCGCGCCCGGCGCGAACGGGATGATCATGCGCAGCGGCCGCTCCGGCCATTCGGCGGCTCGTGCCGCCGCCGGCACGAGCGTCAGGGCACCGGCGAGCACCTGGCGGCGGGTCGGAGACGCGTGTCGTGGCTGAGCCATCGATATCTTCCTCTTGGCGGTAGTGCGTCGCGTCACGGGCGGCGCGCGCGGGTGAGCTGGGTAATCTCGTCGAGCATGGTGGCCGTTCCTTCGATGACGAAGCCGGCGTCTCGCAGCGCGCCCTCCACGAAGCCGGGCGTCAGGCACTCGGCTTGCGGATTGTCGGGCAGGGATGCCAGGAGGTACCAGGCGGCGAAGGCGGGTCCGTCGTGGCGATCGTCGACCATGAAGTCATGCACCAGCACCAGCCCGCCGGGCTTCAGCGCCGCGAAGGCGCGGCGGGCGAGGGTCGGGATGTCGTTGCCGCCGACGGCGCTCCAGACATAGGACATCAGCACGACGTCCTGTTCGCCCGGCCATTCCGTGGTGATCGCGTTGCCCTGGATGTGGGCGACGCGATCGCTCATCCCCGCCTCGCGCGCGTAGTGCCGGGCGGTCTCGGTCGTCTCCGGAAAGTCGAGGATCGTCGCGCCGAGCTTCGGGTTCTGCTTCAGGAAGGCCAGCGTGTAGGCGCCGCTTCCGCCGCCGACATCGAGCAGCCTGGTGGCGCCCGCGAGGTCGACGCGTCGCGCCATCAACCGGGCAGGGCCGAGCGATCCGGCGTGCTGCGCGCTGCTGAAGGCCGGGCCGCCGACACCGCCTTCGGAATAGACGATGCCCTCGTAGAAGCCCTTGTCCGGGAAGATCCGCTCGCCGCGCATGGCCTTCTCGAGATGGCGCAGGCCTTCGTAGAGGAACCCGCCATTGACCACGCGGATATAGTCGCGGAAATCGCCTGGTGCCCCGGCGACGAGGTACGTCGCGACCGCCGGCGCATTGACGAACGTGCCGTCCGTCTCGCTCACAAGGCCGACCGTCTTCAGCGCCGTGAGCAGCGTACGCAGGCGGTTGGGGGCGGTGTCGGTGGCGGCCGCCAGGTCGGCCAGGGTGGTTGCCCCTCCCGCGATCTTCGTGAACAGGTCGAGGTCGATCGCCGCGAACAGCGCCTTGGAGGCGATGAAGCCGTAGGTCAGGGCCGATATCTGGCGCACGTCGTCGACCGGCTTCATGGCTTGGTCCGTTCGTTGTTTTCCGCCGACATACTCGCCATCTCGTCCGCCCGGGACAAGGCGAAGTCTTCCGCTGGGGGCGCGCCACCCATAGGCGCTAACTTTGCCACTCTTCCTCCTCCCCCGTCATACGGGGGAGGCCGGGTGGGGGCAGGCGACACGGTCGATATCTCCGATTTCAGATCATGATCTGAAACGGGACGATGATTTTGCTGAGGCCTTCCCCCACCCAGCCTCCCCCGTATGACGGGGGAGGAGCACGAAAAAAGCCAAAGTTAGCGCCTATGAGTGGCGCGCCCCCAGCGGAAGAACTGATGGCGCGAGCGCTAGATTCTCCGCCACATTCGCCATGTGGCCGCCACGGCGAGCAGGCCCAAGGCGCCGGTCAGTGCCGTCGCGTGGGAGGCGCCGATGCGGTCGGCGAGCCAGCCGAGCCAGACGAAGCCGATCGGGCCGGTGCCGATGCAGACCGAGAGGACGCCCAGGATCCGCGAGCGCATCTCGGGCGGCGCGGCGAGATAGACGAGTGTGGCCTGAAGCGTGGCGAAGGCCGCACCGCTGAAGCCGGTCGCCAGCATGG
Organism: uncultured Rhodospirillales bacterium; assembly: GCA_945957125.1. GTDB lineage: Bacteria > Pseudomonadota > Alphaproteobacteria > Reyranellales > Reyranellaceae > Reyranella. The sequence continues at coordinate 21,581 of CAMFJT010000077.1, forward strand.
CGATGCCGGCCAGGACCGGCGTCGGCGCGAGAGCGAAGGCGACCAAGGCAAACAGGTAGAGTGCCACGCCGCCGACATAGGCGCGGGCATGCCAGCCCGGCGTCAGCCACAGCGCCAGCATCAGCGCCCCGGCGAAGGCGCCGACACCGTCGACGCTGGTCAGGATGCCGACGCCCTCCGGCCCGAGCGACAGCCGGTCGCGCCCGATCACGGGGATCATGCTGGTGAAGGGCCACGCGAAGACGTTGTAGACGATCGTCACCACCATGATGGCGGCGAGCCGCTTGTCGGCCGCGACGATGCGCACGGCTTCCCAGGTTCGCGCCAGCACCGCGCCCGAGCCGGGCGAGACGGCGAAGCGGCTGCGTACCGCCAGCGTCGCCACGATCGAGACAGCATAGAGTCCTGCGCCGAGCAGCAGCGCGCCTTCGATGCCGATGCCGACCAGCAACAGGCCGCCGACGGTCGGGCCGACCATGCGGGCGGCATTCGAGGCGCCGACATCGAAGGCCATGGCCATCCCCATGCGATCGCGGCCGACCGCCTCGCCCATCATCATGCGGCGCAGCGGGTTGTCGGTCGTCCAGCCGAAGCCGTTGACGAAACTCCCCACTGCGAGATGCCAGACTTCGAGCGAACCGTTCCAGGCGATGACGCCGAGCGCCGCGGAGGTGAGCCCCATCACGGCAAGGACGCCGGCCAGCGTGAGCCGCCGGTCGAAACGCTCGACGAACGCCCCCAGGAAGGCGCCGAACAGGGCCATCGGCAGCAGGCGCAGCATGGTCATCATCGCGACGATGAAGGCCGAGCCGGTCTGCTGGTAGACCACGACGCCGACGACCACGGTTTCCAGCCAGCGCACGGTCGAGGCGATCATGCCGACGAACCACAGGCGCCAGAAGTCGCCAGGCATGGCCTGCAGAACGGATCGGAACGAGGAGGCCGCCTTGTTGTTGTTTTCGCTCTTCATACCCAGCCGTCGATCCGCGCTGGTGCAAGGGACGGGATCGGCTACCTTGTTCCACAAATGCGCGGCGGACAATAAAGCACAGTTGGGGCGGAGAGCCATGGCGGAAGACAGCAGCACCTATTGGAAGAAGGCGCGGGTCGAGTTGCGCGCCGCCGGCTTCGATCCGGACCGCGCGGCGAAGACCAGCGCGGTCGTCACCATCGCGGCCGCCCATACCAATGCGCATCGCTGCAACAATCGCGTCCGCGGCATCGCCGATCTGCTGGTGGAGATCCTGGCGGAGAAAGGCGGGCAGGGGCTGATCGTCGGCGCGCCGGCGGTGTCGGATGCGCTGACCCAGGGGACTCCGACGGCAGGCTACAGCCTGGTCTCGCGCGATGTCGTGGCCGACTGCTTCGAGATCGGCCATTACGCCCATCACGGCGACGCGATGATCGTCATCTCCGGCTGCGACAAGACCGGGGCCGCGGCGCTGATGCCGCTCGCCCGGACCAATGCCTTCGGGTTGGTGCTCTACCCCGGCACCAGCTCGCCGGGCCGGGTGAATTTCGGTGCCTGGGCCGCCAAGGGCACCAACCTGACGATCATGGATTATGCCGAGGGTCGCGCGGCGCAGGAATCGGGCCGTATCTCCGCCGACGAGCTGCTCCAGCTCGAGCGCAACGTGATGCCGGGCAGCGGCACCTGTGGCGCGATGTTCACCGCCAATACGATGAGCACCGTGGCCGAGTCGATCGGCATGATGCTGCCGCACGGCGCCTCGCATCCCGCCGACTACGAGGCGGGCAGCGACATCCATGCCGATGTGCGGGCGCAGGCGCGCGCCTCGGTCGAGGCGCTCTACTGGCTGATCGAGGCCGGCATCCGGCCACGCGATATCATGACCGAGCGCGCGTTCGAGAACGCGATCACCACGGTCTATGCCATGGGCGGCTCGACCAATATGTACCTGCACCTGCTCGCCATCGCGCGGCAGGCCGAGGTGCCGATCACCATCGAGCGCATCCAGGCGATCGGCGAGCGGGTGCCGCTGATCGGCAACCTGCAGCCGCACGGGCCCTACGCGATGGTCAGCCTGCACCAGATCGGCGGCGTGCCGATCGTGATGAAGGAGCTGCTGCGTGCGGGGCTGCTGCACGGCGACGTGATGACCGTCACCGGCCGGACGCTGGCGGAGAACCTCGCCGACGTGCCGACCCTCGACCGGATACCGGCGCAGGACATCGTTCGTCCGGTGAGCCGCCCGGTCGCGCCGGCCAACAACCATATCAGCGTGCTCAAGGGCAATCTCGCGCCGGAGAGCTGCGTGCTGAAGCTGTCGGGCAAGACGCTGGAGAAGGGCGAGTTCCGCGGCACCGCGCGGGTGTTCGACTCCGAGGCCGACACGATGAAGGCGATCCGCGCCGGCGAGATCGTGCCGGGCAACGTCATCGTCGTACGTAATGTCGGTCCGGTCGGCGGGCCCGGCATGCCCGAGATGGTGATGCTCACCATCCAGCTCCAGGGGCGCGGCCTGGGCGAGGACGTGGCGCTGATCACCGATGGCCGCTTCTCCGGCGTGAGCCACGGAATCCTGATCGGCCACATTTCGCCGGAGGCCGCGCGCGGCGGCCCGATCGCGGCGGTGCGCGACGGCGACACGATCGTCATCGATCCCGGCGCACGGACCCTGACGCTCGACCTGCCCGCCGCCGAGATCGCCCGCCGCATGGCCGACTGGCGGCCGCCCGACGTTGCGGGACGGCTACGCCCGGGATCGGTGCACGACAAATACATCAAGCTGGTGTCGTCGGCCCATTACGGCTGCGTGGTGTAGCGATGAAGAGTCTTCTGCTGGAGGCGCGTCACTCCAGTGACGCGTCATGCGGTGTGGCAACGGCGAGGAAGACGCGCCACTGGAGTGGCGCGCCCCCAGCGGAAGACGACAGGCTCTAACGCGTACCATGTCTCCCACCCTCCGCCGCCAGGGCCTCGTGATCGTGGCCACCCTGGCGACCGCCTATGTCGCAAGCCACTTCT
>CAMFJT010000078.1 GCA_945957125.1 uncultured Rhodospirillales bacterium
ACGCGACGCTGTACGACAGCGCCATCGCGCTGCATCAGCCGCATGCGCCGAACTACTTCATGGCCGGCCAGAAGCCGAAGCTTCACGGCAACAGCCACGGCAACCTCGCGCCCTACGCCAACTTCCCGACCAGGGGCCGCAACATCGTGATCGGCGCCGGCAACGACGGCCAGTTCCGCAAGCTCGTGCAGATGCTGGGCAAGCCGGAGATGGCCGACGATCCGCGCTTCAAGACGAACAAGGACCGTCTCGCGCACAAGGCCGAGATGGAGGCCGAGCTGCGCGCGCTGACCAGGGATCGCGACGGCGAGGCCTTCGCCAACGAGCTGATGCAGAACGGCGTGCCGTCGGGCGCGGTGCAGGAGGTGCCCGACGTGATGGAGCACCCGCATACGAAGCACCGCGGCATGGTCTGGGAGAAGGACGGCTATCGCAATGTCGGCAACCCGGTGAAGCTCTCGCGCACGCCGCCCGCGGTGCGCAGCAAGCCCAAGACGTTCGGCCTCGACACCCGCGCCGTCCTGGCCGAGTGCGGCTACTCGGCCACGGAGATCGACGCGCTGGTGGCCGCGGGCGTGGCGCTGACGGAGATCAGGAAGGGCTGATGGGACGGCTCACGGGGCGCTCACGGTTCTCCTCGTGATGCGCCGTCGACCGTCGACGATCCGAACGATCTGTATCTCGGCGTCATTTGACCGATAGAAGATCAGATAGGGACGCACGACAGCCATACGCAACCCCGGTCCAAGCCGGAATCTCGGCGCGCCCTACCTTGGAAAGCGGCGAAGACGATCGAATGTCGACCGAAAGCGGTCGAAGTACCTTCCCGCCACGCGCCAGCCGGCTGTTTGTTGAATCTTCGTCAGAATGTCATGGGCGTCGGCCAGCGCGGACGACGTGAAGCTCAACCGCAGCACGCCTCAGCGCGAATGATCGAATATGGCCGAGAGCCTTGCCAAGGCTTCGTCCCCATCGACCATGTCGCCCCGTTCGACCTCGGCCAAGCCGACTTCTACCAAAGGCCTCGCCCAATCGAGGTCATCCTCGCTCGCGGCCATGAGATCGGAGACGGCAACCGCCAGCGCCTCCTCCAGCGAGGCGAAATGACCAGCAGCCACTTGCTCCTCGAGCCAGCGTTGCTGTTCCAAAGGGAGCTGCACCACCATATGCCTTGTCTAGCATTTCCATGGCTCGCCTCCAACTCGGGCGAGCAGCGCTTCCTATCGCTTCTTCCTCTGCAACGCGGCGAGGTCGACCTGGGTCTGGAGCAGCAGCTCGTAGGTCTCCACGGCGTTCTCGCGCAGGGACGTGCGGGCGAAGTCGATCTGGCCCGTGACCTGTTGCAGCTCGTCGAAGGCGCGACGGATGGCGGCCTCGATGCGAGGACGCTGCTGCGGCTGGGCCGCATCCCACCAGTCCTTGAGCTTCTCGAGCTCGCGGCGCTTGTCCTCGAACCGGCGTGGGCCGGCCTTTGCCTCCCACTCGGCCAGGGTGGTCTCCCAGAGCTGGCGGCACTCGTATTCGCGCACGACGAACGGCGTGACGTCGACCGTCGCGCGCAGGATCAGCCGCACCAGGACATAGAGCACGGCCGCCGCGAGGAAGAAGAAGCCGCGGGCGAGCGGCGGCAGGTCGACGCCGAAGCTCAACCCCGCCGGGATGACGGCCACGAGCAGCGCGACCGTCCCGTTCCAGCTTCGCCGGACCCGCAGCCGGCGCGCGACGGACGACAGCCCGGGCCGCTTCGCCTGCAGGGTGATGTCGGGTGCGAGCCCCGGATGCTCGACCGCCTCGACCTGCTTCCAGAACGCCGGCAGGTCGAACAGCCCGGCGGTGGCGTCCGACATCGCGCCGGAGAACAGCGGCACGCCGGTCGCCGCCTCGACCCGGCACCACGGGCACTCGGGCAGGTCCGCCAGATACCAGTGGGCGATCCCGACCTGGCACTCGCCCAGCTTGCCCGCCAGGGTTTCCAGCGCCTCGATCCATTCCGCCGCCGACGGCCGTCCGCCGCGCGGCGCCGACATCGCGAAGGCGCGCTCGAACAGCTCGGCGACCGGCGGCGAGACGATGGCGAGCGGCGGCGTTCCGGGCGGCTGCTCCATCGCGGCATAGTCGTGGTCCCGCCCGTAGGCGAAGCGGTGCTCCTTGATCGCCTGCTCGATGGGCATGTCGCCTTCACCGAGGTAGCGGCCGGCGAACGGATGGCGGCCCATGAACAGGACGAGGAAGATCATCACCGCCAGGCCGAAATTGTCGTGATTCTCGCTGCGGATCACCCCGGTCAGGCTGCGGTCCTGGAGTTCCGGTGGCGTGAAGATCGGCACCCCGACATCGCAGGGAAAGCACCGGCCGCCGACCGTGACCTGGAACGAATCGCAATCGATCAGCCGGACCCGCGCATCGCCGCCGACCAGCACGCCGCCGTGGTTGACGTCGGCGATGACCGCACCCTCGGCATGTACGGTGGCAAAGGCGCGCGCAACGTTGGCCGAAACGCGCACGAGGAAGCGCCAGTCGGCGCGCGGAAAGGCCGTGCGACGGCTCTTGGGATTGTAGAGCTGGTGGATGTCGCGATGGCCCACGACGCGCGGCATCTTCACGCCGATCGCACGGCCATCCGGCAGCGACAGCAGGCCCAGCGGCCAGGCCGTCAGCCGATCGAGTGCCGGCGTGCGCAAGGCAGCCATCGCCCTGATCTTGTCGGCACGCTGGGCCGGCAGCGGCTGGTGGAAGATCTTGGCCACGACGCCGGGCTGGCCCTGCAGCTCGCAGACGGCGCCCTCGCCGCCCTGCCCGATCCTGGCGCCGAGGCGGATCCGCGTGCCGTCGGCTTCGATCACCTCCTGCACCGGCAACGCCGCAGGCATGGCTAGGCCTGCCGCCGCGAGGCCAGGACCAGGGTCTTGTCGTCGTCGGTGCGCTCGTTGACCGGCGCGCCCGACAGGTAGCGGCCGAGCGCGGCGGAAAGCTCGGCATCGACGCCCGGCGCCGTCGAGCGCCGGACCGCGGGAAACATGCTGTCGAAGAACGGCGCATGCACCGCCCGCGCCGCCTTCTGCAACACCAGGTTCTCGAGGCCGTCGGTGAACAGGGCGATTTCCTGGATCGGCTGATTCGAGGTCCCGAACTCGAGCGCGTCGAGGGCGTGGGCCGAGGTGATGAAATTCGTCGTGTTGGCGAACTCGCCATGTTGCGGCCAGAACACATGGTTCCAGCCCGTCCCGGCCGACAGCACGGCGGCGCCGTCGCCGATCTGCGCGAATGCCGAATCCCGCTCGCCGATCACGGCGGCGATCAGGGTGCAGGCATAGTCCTCCAGGGCCGCGCCCGACTCCTCGGCGTGCAGCTTCAGCCGGTAGAGCACGCCCGCCATCCAGCGCTCGACCAGCGGCCGGCCGATGTCGGCGACCTGGCCACCCTGGCCGATATAGGCGGCGACCAGGCGGCCGAAGGTGCTGCAGGCCAGCTCCGCCCCCACCTCGGCGAAGGCGGCCGTACCGGCGCCATCGGACACCGCCAGCACCATGGTGCGCTGGCCGTCCGGACCGGTCGCCTCGATGTGGAAATGGGCGTCCTGGCAGGGCTGGTCGGCCGCGGCATGCGAGGTGCCGATCGAGGAAGCCATCGCCACTCGCCAGGGCGAGTGCGGCATCAGACCTGCGCCCATCCCGGCGGCTGCAGGGTCACCGGCTGGTTCGAGCGCGAGCGCGACACGTTGCTGAGCGAGGACGACAGCCAGGCGAACAGCTCGGCGAAGCGCAGGCCGGCCAGCTTGAGCGGCGGGCGAACCGAGATCTGCGCCAGCACGTCCATGTCGGCATTGGCCACGCCGACGGCAAAGAAGGAGAAGGCCTTGGCCTCCTCGCCCTGGCGAACCAGCTCGGCGGCACGCTCCCAGGAATCGGTCGGCGCGCCGTCGGTGATCAGGAAGATCCACGGGCGGTAATAGGAGATGCCGTTCGCCTTGTAGGAATCCTTGCGCTGCCGGATCATCTCCAGCCCACCGGTGATCGCCGCACCCATCGGCGTGTCACCCGAGGCATTGAGCAGGGGCGGCTGGAACAGGTCCGGCGTGTGGAAGTCGGCCAGCACGCGCACCGGTCCGAACGAGATGATTCCCAGCTCGACCCGCTTCATCGCCAGCGCATCGCTGGAGAGTTCCTCCTTGAAGGCGTCGAGCCCGCGATTGAGTTCCTCCATCGCCTCGCCTTCCATGGAGGCCGAGGTGTCGAGCAAGAGCAGGCAGGGGCACCGCGGCTCCGGATTGTCGGCGAATTCACTCGCACCGAAGGGAACTTGATCCATCTGCGCCATCAGACCGGCCCCACCTTCCTCTCACCCCGTCCGGTTATGAAAGAAGCGCCGCGGTCTTTCAACTCGCGGAAGCGGCCTATTTCCGGCCCGCCGCGCCAGCGACCACCCGCACCGGATCGCCGTTCGACAGGCCGTCCGGCGGGCTCTCGATCACCCGGTCGGTGCGTTCGAGCCCGCTGCCGATCTCCACCACCTGCCCGAGATCGCGCGCGATCGTGACGTTCTTGAGCGTGACCTTGCTGTCGGCATCGACCACCGCGACCCGCAGGCCCTTCTGGCCGAAGATCAGCGCGCCGGCCGGGATCGTCAGCGCCTTGGCGTTTTCGGGAAGCTGGATGCGGGTGTTGGCGAAGGCCCCGGGCATCAGCTCTCCGGCGGCGTTGCCGACCACGACCTGCATGCGCGTGGTACCCGAGGCGGCGTCGACGGAGCGCGCCGACGCCTCGACCAGTCCGTGGAACACCTTGCCCTGGTATTCCGGCACGGTGATCTCGACCTTGGTATTGAGCTTCACCGCAGGAACGTAGTTCTGCGGCACGCTTACGTTCAGGCGCAGCTTCTGGGTGTCGGAGATCACGAACAGGGCGAGGCCCGCGCTGGAATCGGCGTTGATCAGCGCGCCGATGTCGGTGTTGCGGGTCGTCACGATGCCGTCGAACGGCGCCACCACGCGCTTGAAATCCGACAGCACGACCAGCCGGTCGACATTGGCCTGAGCCGCCTTGGTGAGGGCCTGCTTGACGGTGAGGTCGCCCGCCTTCTCGTCCACCGCCTGCTTGGAGGCGGCATTGCTGCCGCCGAGCGTCTGCCAGCGTTGCGCGGTGACCGTCGCCAGCGTCTCCGCCGCCTGCGCCGAGGCTAGCGCCGCCCGCGCCTGGAGGAGCTGCTGGTCGAGGTCGGGCGCCTCGATCTCGGCGAGGAGCTGTCCCGCCTTCACCGAGGCGCCGATGTCGACGTAGTAGGCCTTCAGGAAGCCGCTGACGCGGGCATAGATCGGCGCCCGCGAATAGGCCTCGAGGCGGCCCGGAAGGTCGAGGTAGGACTTGTTGCCGCCGACGCCGGGCTCGATCAGCGCGACGGTCGGGATCGCCATCGCGTCCGTCGCCTCCTTGAGCTTCGCCTCGCTGGCATTGCGGCTCCCGACGCCGTTAACGACGACGAAGGCAATCGCCAGGCCGCCGATGATGCCGGCGAGCGCCAGGCCACGGCGCGAGACCTTGCCGGGAGGGGGGAGCGAGTCAGACGGCATGCGAAACTCCGTGTTCACCGGCGGGCGCGGCCTTGGCCACCTTCCCGTGGTTCCGGTGAATGACGCTGAACACCACGGGCACGAAGATGAGCGTGGCGATGGTTGCAAGGATCAGGCCGCCGATCACGGCGCGGCCGAGCGGCGCGTTCTGCTCGCCGCCCTCGCCCAGGCCGAGCGCCATCGGCGTCATGCCGATGATCATGGCGAGCGCCGTCATCAGCACCGGGCGGAAGCGCACGAAGCCGGCATCGAGCGCCGCCGCTGTCGCGTCGCCCAGCTCGGCCAGCCGCTCGCGCGCGAAGCTCACGACCAGCACCGAGTTCGCCGTCGCAACGCCCATGCACATGATCGCGCCGGTGAGCGCGGGGACCGAGAGCGTCGTGCCGGTGGCGAACAGCATCCACACGATGCCGGCCAGCGCCGCCGGCAGCGCGGTGATGATGACGAAGGGATCGCTCCACGACTGGAAGTTCACGACGATCAGCAGGTAGATCAGCACGATCGCGCCGACCAGGCCGAACAGCAGGCCCGAGAACGCGCTCTCCATGGTCTTGACCTGGCCCTGGACCTTGACCGCACGGATCTTGGGCGAGGCGCCGACCGCGAGCTCGGCCACCACCTTGCGCACGTCCGCGGCGACCGCGCCGAGATCACGGCCCTGCACGGCGGCGTAGATCTGCACCATGTTCTGCAGGTCGTACTGCGAGACGACCGCATTTCCCACGTCGCGCCGCAGGTCGGCCACGCCGCCCAGCACCTGCAGCGAGGTCGCCGCCGGCGCCATGATCGGCAGGTTGGACAGCGACGACAGCGAATCGAGCCGGTATTGCGGCGTCTGCATCACGATGTTGTAGGTGATGCCGTTGGTCGGGTTGAGCCAATAGGTCGGCGCCACCTGGCTGCTGCCGGCGAGGTTGACGACCAGGGAGTTCGTCACGTCGCGCGTGGTGAGGCCGACATACTGGGCACGGGTGCGGTCGATGTCGACGGCGAACACCGGCGCGGTGCGCGCCTGCTGGATGCGGGCATCGACGATCCCCGGGATGGTGCGGATGCGGGCGAGCAGCTTGTTGGCATGCTCGAAGCCGACATTGAGGTCGGATGTCCGCACCTGCACGTCGATCGGCGAGGGCGCGCCGAAATTGAGGATCTGGCTGATGATGTCGGCCGGCAGGAACGAGAAGGTTACGCCCGGGAAGAGCTCCGGCAGCTTGCGCCGAAGCTCCGCCACGTAATGCTCGGTCGGCGCGTGGTCGGCGGTCAGCTTGATCTGGATGTCGCCGTCCTGCGGGCCGATCACGCCGGTGTTGTTGTAGGTCAGGTTGATGCCGCTCACCGGCATGCCGACATTGTCGACCATGGTCGCGATCTCGCGCGAGGGGATGATCTCGCGAATCGCCTTCTGGATGGCGACGAACTGGTTGGCCGTCTCCTCCACGCGCGTGCCGACCGGAACGCGCGCATGCATCAGGATCTGGCCGGCATCGACCGACGGGAAGAAGTTGCGGCCGAGCATCGGCGCCAGCGCGAACGACGCCAGCACGAAGGCCATGAAGCCGGTGATGAACAGCGCGCGGCGGCCGAGCGCCATGGCCAGCAGGTCGCGATAGACCGCACGGAAGCGCTCGAAGCCGGCCTCGAAGCCGCGCTGGAACAGGACCAGCGGATTGCGCGTCGGCGGCTTGCTGCCGTGCCCGTGCGTGTCGTGCTTCTTCAGCAGGAAGTTCGCCATCGTCGGCACCAGGGTGCGCGACAGGATGAACGAGCAGACCATGGCGAACATCACCGCCTCGGCCATCGGCACGAACAGGAAGCGCGCCACGCCCTCGAGGAAGAACATCGGCACGAAGACGATGCAGATGCACAGCAGCGAGACGAAGGCCGGCGTCACGATCTGCCGTGCGCCGTCCAGGATCGCGGTCTCGACCTCCTTGCCCTGCTCGAGATGCCAGTTGATGTTCTCGATCGTCACCGTGGCGTCGTCGACCAGGATGCCGACGGCCAGCGCCAGGCCGCCCAGGGTCATGATGTTGAGAGTCTCGCCGAACGCCGCCAGCAGGGCGATCGATCCCAGGATGGCCAGCGGGATCGAGGTCGCGATGATCACCGTCGAGCGCCAGCTTCCGAGGAACAGCAGGATCATCAGGCTGGTGAGCACCGCCGCGATCATCGCCTCGACCGCGACGCCGGTAACCGCGCCCTCGACGAACAGCGACTGGTCGCCCAGCATCGCGAGGCTGACATTCTCGGGCAGCGTCTTGCGCAGGTCGTCGGCCCGGGCCTTGACGCCCTCGATGATCGACAGGGTGGAGGTCGCGCCGTTCTTCAGCACGGCGAGCAGGACCGAGCGGCCGCCGTCGACATGGACGATGTTCTGCTGCGGCGGGTTGCCGTCGCGCACCTGGGCCACGTCGCGCAGGTAGACGATCGTGCCGTCCTTGGCGAACACCGGCAGGTCGGCCAGCGCCTCGAAATCCTTGGGCGCATTGTTGAGCTGGATGGCGTATTCGAGGCCGCCGATCTTCTGCGTGCCGACCGGCGTCAGCAGGTTCTGGGCGGCGAGCGCGTTGGCCACGTCGTTGGCCGACAGGCCGCGCGCCTGCATGGCCGCCGGATCGAGGTCGATCTGGATCTGCCGGAACTTGCCGCCGAACGGGAACGGGATGGCCGCCCCCGGCACCGTGACCAGCGGCGTGCGCACGGTGTTGATCGCGAGGTCGAACACCGCCTGCTCCGACATGCCCTTGCCGGCGAGCGCGATCTGGATGATCGGCACGGTCGAGGCATTGAAGTTCAGGATCAGCGGCGGCGTGATGTTGGGCGGCATCTGCTTCAGCACGGTCTGCGCGATCGCGGTGACCTGTGCGTTGGCTGTGCGGATGTCCGTGCCGGGCTGGAAGAAGACCTTGACGATGCCGACGCCGGTATAAGAGGTGCCCTCGATATGCTCGATGTCGTTGACGGTGGTGGTGAGCGAGCGCTGGAAGTTCAGCATCACCCGGCCCGACATCTCGTCCGGCGGCAGGCCGGTATAGCCCCAGACCACGGCGATGACCGGGATCCGGATCTCGGGGAAGATGTCGATCGGCGTGCGCAGGGCCGCCAGCGGCCCGACGATCAGGATCAGCAGCGCCATCACCACGAAGGTGTAGGGCCTGGCCAGCGCGATACGGACGATATTCAGCATCTGGAGCGGCTATCCCGCTGGGAGCGCGGCTCTCCAGAGCCGCTCATTGGATATCGCCATCCGAAGAAGAGCGGCCCTGGAGAGCCGCGCTCCCAGCAAGCCGATCCCATCGAGAGAGCCCGCGACGCGACATCCCGAAGCCACCAGAAGAACGAGGTTGACGCCCGATCCCCCGCGGATCTGGCACCGCAGAATGGAATCATGGCCGTGTCAGGGTGTCGAGCGATTTTGCCTCTTCTCCTTGCATGGCTCTGCGCTAGGGTTGCATAGGGCGATCAAGATTCCGTGCGAGGATGCGACATCATGGCCGACTATGACTACATCATCGTGGGAGCCGGCTCCGCCGGCGGCGCCCTCGCGGCACGGCTGTCGGAGAACCCGTCGAACCGGGTCCTGCTGCTCGAAGCCGGCGCGGCGAGCCACCCCTACTCCCGCATGCCGCTCAGCTTCGGTTTGCTGATCGATAACCCGGCCGCCAACTGGCTTTTCGAGTCCGAGCCGGAGGCCAACACGGCCAACCGGCCGATCCCGGTGCCGCGCGGCAAGCTGCTGGGTGGATCGAGCTCGATCAACGGGCTGGTCTGGGTGCGCGGCCAGCCGCTCGACTACGACACCTGGGCGCAGATGGGCTGTCGCGGCTGGAGCTGGCAGGACGTGGCGCCGGTCTTCACCCGGATGGAGAGCTTCGTCGACGGCGACGGTAGCAACGGCCGCGGCACCGACGGCCCTCTCAAGGTCTCGACCGTGCCCGACCAGAACCCGCTCTACGACGCGATGTTCGCTGCGGCCAAGGCGGCCGGCTTCAAGCTCAACCCGGACTACAACAGCGAGGACCAGGAAGGCGTCGTGAAGACGCAGACCTCGATCTACAAGGGCCGGCGCATGAGCGTCGCCCATTGCTACATCGAGCCGGCGATGAAGCGGTCGAAGAACCTGCACGTCGTGACCAACGCCCACATCCTGCGTGTGCTTCTCGACGGCAAGCGCTGCACGGGCGTGGAGTACGAGAAGGACGGCAAGCTCGTGCAGGCGCGGGCGAAGGAGACGATCCTGTCGGCCGGCGGCATCGGCAGCCCGCAGATCCTCGAGCTTTCGGGCATCGGCCAGCCCGAGCTGCTGCAGCAGCACGGAATCGAGGTGAAGCACGCGCTGCCCGCCGTCGGCGAGAACTTCCGCGACCACATCAACGCCCGCATCGTGTGGCGGGTGAAGGATCCGAAGGTCTCCTACAACCACATGGCGCGCGGCGTCGGCGCGGTCACCCAGATGATGAAGTACCTCGCCACCGGCGGCGGCTTCATGAGCCTGCCGTCGGCGCCGCTACTCGCCTTCCTGCGCACCCGGCCCGAGCTCGCCACGCCCGACGTGCAGATGCACATCGTGCCGTACTCGATCAAGGACCCCAAGACGCGCAAGCTGCAGGACTTCCCGTCGATGACGGTGTCGGTCTACCAGCTCCGGCCCGAGAGCCTGGGCTCGATCCACATTCGCTCGAAGGACCCCAAGGCGCAGCCGGCGATCCGTTTCAACTTCCTGGCCGACCCGATCGACCAGGCGGCGATGTCGGAGGGCTTCCGCATGATCCGCCGCCTCGTCGACGCGCCGCCGATGGACGCCTATCGCGGCGAGGAATTCTCGCCCGGCCCGCAGATCAAGAGCGATGCCGACATCCTGAACTACATCCGCAACAACTCGCAGACCGCCTATCACCCGATCGGCACCTGCCGCATGGGCCCGGCCGGGCCGAGGACCGTGGTCGACGACAAGCTGCGGGTGCACGGGATCGAGGGCCTGCGCATCGCCGACGCCTCGATCTTCCCGACCATGCCCTCCGGCAACACCAACGCGCCGTCGATCATGGTCGGCGAGAAGGCGGCGGACATCCTGAAGGCAGCGGCGTAGCCACCCTTTCATATTCCTCTCCCCCGCTAGGGGGAGAGGCTAGGAGAGGGGGTTGAAGAAGCTCGCGCAACCCCCTCTCCCCACCTCTCCCCCTAACGGGGGAGAGGAGCATGATCGAGCTACCGCCCCCACAGCCTCTTCGTCGCGATGTCCGCGCCGTCGCGGCAGGCCTTGAGCTTGGCCCAGACGACGTCCTCGGACACCATCTCGGAGCCGGCGAAGGTGCCGAAGCCGCAGTCGCTGGAGGCGATCACGCGGGTGCGATCGCCGACGGCGGCGACGGCCTCGCAGATGCGGTTGGCCACCACCTCGGGATGCTCGACATAGTTGGTCGAGGTGTCGATCACGCCGGGCAGGATGATGAGATCGTCGGGCAGCCTCGCCTTCTTCAGCGCGGCGTATTCGTGCTGGTGCCGCGGGTTGGCGAACTCGATGCTGAGCCCGCCGACCTTGGCGCCGGTCAGCACCGGCATCACGTCGGCCAGCGGCACGTCGTGGACGTGCGGGCCCTCGTAATTGCCCCAGCAGCAATGCAGCCGCACGCGGTCGCGCGGGATGTTGACCAGCGCCTCGTTGAGCGCGGCGACATGCATCTCGGCGATCTCGACGAACTCCGCCACGGTCTTGTCGTGGAATAGCACGGTGCGTTCCATGGCGAGGTCCGGCGCGTCGATCTGCAGGATGAAGTTGTCGGCGATCAGCTCGTATTCCCTGCGCATCTCGCGGGCGAGCGCGAAGACATAGTCCTCATACGTGTCGTAGAACGCGTTGAGCATCGTCGTGGCAATGATGCCGGGCGACGCCGCCGTCATGAACGTCTCGACCGGCGGCGTGGCCAGCCCATCGAGCGCGGCGCGGAACATGCGGCATTCCTCCTCCGCCGCGGCGAGATCCTCGTAGGCCACCTCGGCGATTGCCTGCGGGGCGTTCGACACCTTGCTGCGGCGGGGCGAGCGCGCGGCCGCCCACGTCGCGAAGGCCGGGAAATCGACATAGTCGCGCGGCCGCGGCCGCTTGGACTCGCCGCCGAAACCCTTCATGCGCTGCGCCACGTAGGTCTGGAAACCGACCCTCGGCTGCTCGCCGTCGTTGACCACGTCGACGCCGCTGGCCGTCTGGCGCTCCACGACATGGCGCACCGCGCTCTCGCCGCGCCGCGCCAGCTCGGCGCGATCGATCGCCTCGCCCAGCTCCTCGCGGATCAGCAGGTCCGACAGTACCGGCTCGCGCGGCAGGCTGCCGACATGGGTCGTGAGTATCCGTTCTTCGCTTCGGCGCATCCTATCCCCCGAGTTTCTTCTTCGCGTCGTCGGGGATGGCGACCGCCTTCAGCGATTGCGCATCCCCTTCCTTCCTGGCCCAGATCCGCGTCTCCGTCCCCTCGGCCGCGATCTCGCCCGCCTCGTTGCGGAAGACGTGGCGGACGGTGAAGGACGTGCGGCCCCATTTCGAGACCTGGGTCTCGATCACCAGCTTCTCGCCTTGCTGTGACGGTCTCTTGAAGGCGCACTCGGCCGCGACCAGCGGCGTGCCCTCCCTCCACTGCCCGCTGCTGAGATCGTCGCGCTTCAGCCCGGCGGCGAGGAACAGGCGATAGGTCGACTGGTCGCTCCAGCGGAAATAGGCCGGGTAGTAGACGATGCCGGCGGGGTCGCAGTCGCCCCATTCGACGGTGACGGTGTGATGGCTGACGAGCGACATGGTTCAGACCTCGATCGGTTGGCCGCTGACGAAGGCGGTGCCGGTCAGGCCGGCGACGAGCTTGCCGTCGCCGCGCACGACATCGACACGATAGTGCGACAGCTTGCTGGAGCGCGAGATCTCGACCGCCGTCGCGGTCAGCACGTCGCCGGCCTTGACCGCGCGATTGTAGATCATGTGCGTGTCGATGCCCGACGACGCCACGCCGCGCGAGTTGCAGGCGAAGGCAAAGGCGGCGTCGGCCAGCGTGAAGGTCAGGCCGCCATGGCAGGCGCCGTGGAAATTGAGGTGCCGTGCCCCGACCGTCACGCGGGTCACCGCCCGGCCGAGCGACGCCTCGACCAGCTCGATGCCGAGGCCGACGCAAAAGGCATCGCGCGCCGCCAGGGCGGCGAGATCGACCTTGGCCGGATCGCTCATGCCGCGATCGCCGCCAGGGTCCGGTTCAACGAGTCGCCGTCGGGATCGGCAAGGGCGGCCACGCGCGCGTTGGCGACGGCGTCGGCGGCCTTGCGCGGCGGCATGCGTCCGGCGAGCGCCGGCGCGATGATCTCCTCGCTGATGCGCCGGTAATTGCCCAGACCGCGCTTGTAGGTGTCGCCGTAGCCCTTGATGAGCCGCGCGGTCTCGGCGATCTCGCGCGCCAGCTCGACGCTCAATGCCTGCGCCGCACGGATCTGCTCCAGCCAGCGCCCGATCTCGGCCTGCTCCTCGACGTAGCGCCACGAGCGGGGCCGCCACCAGCGCAGGCCGGCGAGGAAGCGCAGGCGCGCGAAGCCCCAGACCGTCGTGCTGCGCACATGCATGGAGAAGTGGAACGGCCGGCGCGCCAGCAGCCAGCGCGCGGCCCAGGGCGGCAGGAGCGCCGCGATCTCCTCGTTGCCCGGCTTGAAATGCTCGGTGACCTCGACCGGCTCGTGCGGCTTGGCGCGGACCTCGGCGCGCACGCGTTCGAGCCGCTCGCGCGAGGTCTTGGCCTGCGCCACGCGGATGATGTCCTCGAACGACATGCGGACGGCGAGATGGCGCGCGACATCGCGGACGATGGCCGGGTCGATGCCCTGCAGGCGATCGAGATAGAGCGTGGCGTAGCCGCGGTCCTGGTAGGCGACGAGGCGGCGGATGCCCTCCTCCACGATATCGAGGCTCCCCGCGGGAAAGCCCGAGCGGGCGCGCGCGATCAGGTCCTCGACGCCCTGCGCCGCCGCCTGCCGCTTGCGATGCTCGCGCACCGCCTGCTCCAGCTCGCCGCGCGCATGGCCGCGGCCGAAGGCGAAGGCGGCGAGATTGGTGTCGACCGCCTTGCCGCCCTCGCGGATCGCCGCCTCGAAGGCAGCATCGGGGATCGGCAGCTTGCCCGAGCCGGCCAGCGCGCCCAGCAGCACGGCATTGATCACCCCGCCGCTCTCCTCGGCGGTCTGCTCCATGTCGAACAGGATCTGCGCCTTGCTGCGCTCCTTCACCGCGCGCAGCAGGCGGCCCACGTCGAAGCTGCCGTCGCCCATCGCCGCGCGCTCGCCGATCGACAGCACGCGATGCGTCGAGGCGATCAGCGTCGTGCGCTCGGGCGTGACGAAGCCGTTGAAGATCATGCGGCCGGCTTCGAGCAACTCGGTCGCCAGCGCGATGTCGACCTCGCCCATTGCCGGATTGAGCGCCAGCACCGCCTCACGCGGCCCGCGCTCCGGCATCACCTCCAGATAATAGGTCGTGGCCCCCGTGCGCTGCGCCACGCCCGGGATCTGCGTCGCCTGCACGCCCAGCCCCTGGCCGTGCGCCGCCGCGATGATCCAGTCGCACAGCACCCCGCCGCCGTCGCCGCCCAAGGCGCCGATCAGGATGGTGATCGGCTTCATGTTTCATATTCCTCTCCCCCGCTAGGGGGAGAGGCTAGGAGAGGGGGCTGAAGGAGCTCATGCAACCCCCTCTCCCCACCTCTCCCCCTAACGGGGGAGAGGAGCATGACGGGAGGATTCAACACGCCAACGCTCCGATCACCTTCGACCGCACGCGCCATTTGAGCCGGTCCCACCAGGTCGCGTTCTGCACGATCTCGGCCTTGTAGAAGGACGGGCAGAGCACGGCGGCGTCGGCGACCTCGCCGCACAGGCCGCAGCCGACGCAACCGTTGTTGACGTGCGCGACCGGATCGCTGCGCAGCGGATCGGGGCTGGGCTTCACGACCAGCGAGGGGCAACCCGAAAGCCGGATGCAGGAATGGTCGCCGGTGCAGACCTCGTCGTCGACGCCGAAGCGCGTGCGCACGACTCTCATCCCCGCCTTGAGCTGGGCGGCGATCTGCGGCCGGATGCGGCGCTGGCGCGCGAGCTGGCATTCGCCATCGGCGACGATGACCTTGAGACCGGGCTCCTTGCTGCTCATCGCCTCGCGCAGCGAGCCCAGCATGGTGGCGACGTTGTAGGTGCGGATGGTGCGCAGCCATTTCACACCCATCGCCTTCAGCGTCGCGGCGATGTCCGACGTCGTCTCGCCGTCGCGCCGGTTGCCCGACGTGTTGGGGATGAACTGCGCGCCGGTGGCCGAGGTGTAGCCGTTCTGCATGATCACCAGCACGCGGTCGCCGCGATTGAACATCGACGAGGCCACGCCCGACAGCAGGCCGTTATGCCAGAATCCGCCGTCGCCCATCACCGAGATGGTGCGCTTCTGCATGATCGGCGCCACCGCGCCCGCCGCGGCGAGCGACATGCCGAAGCCCAGGATCGAGTTGCCGAGATTGAACGGCGCCAGGGTCGCGAAGGAATGGCAGCCGATGTCGCTCGAGATATGGACCTTGCCGACCTCGCGTTCGAGCAGCTTGATCGCCGAGAACACCGGCCGCTCCGGACAGCCGACGCAGAAGCCCGGCGGTCGCAGCGGCAGCGGGCCGCCGAGGATCTTCTGCGCCTCGGCGCGGCCGGCGCGCGCCGCCTCGAAGCGCTCGCGCGGGCCGGAGACGTCGATGTCGTTGGCGGCGCGCGCGAAGAACTTCAGCAGCCCGTCGGTCACCACCTCGGCGGTGTACTCGCCCGCCATCGGCAGCACGTCCTTGCCGTAGATCCTCGTGTCCATGTCGCGCTTGCGCAGCAGGACGTGGATCGCCTGCTCGAGATAGTCGGGCGCGCCCTCCTCGACCACCAGCACGGCGCGCTTGCCCTTGCAGAAGTCGGCGATCTGGTCCGGCACGAGAGGGTGCGTGACGTTGAGCACCAGCGTCGGCACCTTGCCCTCGACCTCCAGCCGGTCGAGGCCGCGCACCAGCACGTTGGTGATGCCGCCTTGAACGATGATGCCGAGATCGGCGCGCTCGCCCGGGAAGAACTCGTTCAGGCCGTGCTCGACGATGAAGCGCTCGGCGGCGGGCTGCCGGACCTCGACCTTGACCTTCTCGTGCACGTAGGTCGAAGGCGGATGCGAGATACGGTCGTAATTGTGCGCGGCCGGATTCGGGAGCCGCCGGTTGCGCGAAATCGCCGGGGCCTGGTTGTCCTTCGCGACGAATTCGCCCGTGACGTGGCAGGCGCGGATGCGCAGCTCCATCATCACCGGCGTGTTGGTCGCTTCCGAGAGTTCGAACGCCTTCTCGGTGCATCGCACGATGGTTGGCAGCGACGGGCGCGGGTCCATCAGCCAGACCGAGGACTTCAGCGCATAGGCCTGGGTGCGCTCCTGGATGACCGAGGCGCCCTCACCGTAGTCCTCCCCGACCACGATCAGCGCGCCACCGATGACGCCCGGCGAGGCGAGATTGGATAGCGCATCGGCCGCCACGTTGGTCCCGACGATCGACTTCCAGGTCACGCAGCCGCGCATCGGATAGTTGATCGAGGCGCCGAGCAGCGCTGCGGCGGACGATTCGTTGGTGCAGGTCTCGAGATGGACGCCGAGTTCGTCCAGAAGGTCCTGCGATTCGACCAGCACGTCGACCAGGTGCGAGACCGGCGCGCCCTGGTAGCCGCCGACATAGGACACACCCGACTGCAGGATCGCCTTGGTGACCGCGAGGATGCCCTCGCCGCGAAAGACCTCGCCGTCGCCGAGCCGCAGCGAGCGCACCTCCTCCTTGAAGGACCGCTCCGGGTTGGTCCGCTGGGCGACAGGAAGCTGCGGCTGGTCGAGCATGCGGCGAATATAGCCTCATGGCTGGGACCGCGGCACTCCGTGCCGCTCTTTTCTTTGAGCGCCACTCCGAGATTGTGAATTTCTTGAATAGCTGGGAGCGCGGCTCTCCAGAGCCGCTCATGGGATGGCGCAAAGCGGAAGAAAGAGCGGCTCTGGAGAGCCGCGCTCCCAGCAGAAAACTCTCCTGGATCAATAATTCACAACCTCGGAGTGACGCGCCCCCAGCGAAGAGTCAGCGCCGCCGGCGGCGGTCGCGCTTGACCGGGCGCGCGCCTTCGGCGCGGGCCTTGGCGAGCAGGGCGCGGAACGGGATGAGCAGCTTCTCCCGCACCGCGGCATCGCCTTCGAGGACGGCGAGCGCCAGAGCCACCGCTTCGAGCGTCGAGACGGCGTCAGGCCGCGCTTCGCGCCGCAGATCGCCGTAGAGCGACGGTCCGTCGGGTACCACCACGAAGCGCCGCAGCCGGGTCAGCCACGGATTGCGCCACCACAGCGCCTTGGCCTGCGCCCAGTTGCCGTCGAGCGCGACGAGGCCCTTCAGGCCGGCACGCGCGCCGCGCTGGTCGGCCATCGGCTCGCCCTTTGCGTCCAGCGCGACGAGGGGTCCCTTCTCCTTCGCTGCACGCGCCGATCCGAGATAGAGCACGCCCCAGTCCCTCGCCTCGGCCGGCGCACCGAGCGCATGGCCGAGATTGCGCCACGACAGGCCGACGGTGAGCGTTGCATTTGCGAGGGTCGAGCCGATGATCCCGGCCGTGCTCAGCACGTGATCCTGTTCCTGCGGATGCTGCAGGATCAGCACGGCAACTTTGTTCTCGACCGTGGGCTCGTTCATGCGACGACATATAGCCCGTCGTCTCGACCGAAGCGAAGCGGAGCGGAGAGACCTGCGCTCGCCTTCGGCCGAGGCGACGGTTAGGGTCGCTTCGATGAACATCCCCGTTCTCATCTTCGACAGCGTCACCAAGCTGCCGCCCGAAGCCGACGGTGCGGTCGTGGTCGGCGGATCGCACGCGGCCGTCTACGCCGCCTACCTGTCCGCCAAGTACGGCTGCCGCGCCGCGATCCATCACGATGCCGGGATCGGCAAGGAGGAGGCCGGAGTCTCCGGCCTCGACTATGCGCAGACGCTCGGCATGGCGATGGCCGCCGTGGCGAGCGCCAGCGCGCGCATCGGCGATGCCCATGACATGCTCGCGCGCGGCACCGTCAGCCGTGCCAACGGCCTGGCGGTGGCGTGCGGTGTGGCGATCGGCATGACCTGCCGCGACGCCGCCGAACGGCTGAAGGGGGCTCCCTGGCCACATGCCGCCCCGCCGCCAAAAGGGGAAGCCCGCCACATCGTCGATGGTGTCGTCTGCCTCGATTCGGCGTCGCTCCTCGTGCCCGAGGATCGCGATCGCGTCGTGGCCACGGGCAGCCACGGCGCGCTCAACGCGGCCGTGGCGACGGCGCCGTTCCGCCCGCGCCTGCTGATGTTCAACGATGCCGGCTTCGGTGCCGACCGGGGCGGCGTGCTGGCGCTCGCCGCGCTGGAGAAGGACGGCATCGCCGCCATCGCCGTCGCCGCGCAGTCGGCGCGCATCGGCGACGGCTGCTCGACTTTGCAGGACGGAACGATTTCGGCAGCCAACGGGCCTGCCCACCGGCTGGGCGCCCGCGTCGGCGGCTCCGCGCTTGCCTTGGCGCGCGCGGTGGCGGAAAAGATCGGTTGAACGAGCACTCCGGGGAGAAGATCGCGACATGGCCGTCGTCAACGTGAAGTCGGAAATCGCCGGCAATGTCTGGAAGATCCAGCTCAAGCCGGGTGACAAGGTCGAGCTCGAGGGCGAGATCATGATCCTCGAATCGATGAAGATGGAGATCCCGGTGCTGTCGCCGAAGGCGGGCACGATCAAGGAGATCAGGGTGAACGAAGGCGAAGCGATCGGCGAAGGCCAGCTCGTCGCCGTGATCGACGCCTGACGGTCTCGAACCTCAGGTCGGTTCCGCTGGGAGCGCGCCACTGGAGTGGCGCGCCCCAAGCGGAAGATTGCTCGCAAGCTTGAGGAACTGAATCCATTGTAATGGATGATATATCCAATATAATGGAGGAATGGATCTCAACCAGCGGATCGCCGCCTGCGTGCGCCAGCTCAGGACGGCGCGCGGGCTTTCGATCGAGGCCCTTGCGGATCGCAGCGGCGTAAGCCGCTCGATGATCTCGTTGATCGAGCGCGGCGAAACGAGCGCCACGGCGGTCGTGCTGGAAAAGGTCGCGGCGGCCCTCGGCATCGCGCTCGCATCGCTGTTCGAGCCACCGGCCACCGGCGCGACCCCGCTGGTCCGCAAGGCGGACCAGGCGGTCTGGCGCGACCCCGACTCCGGCTACGTCCGCCGCAACGTGTCGCCGAGCGGCACGGTCACCCCGATCCAGATCGTCGAGGTCGATTTCCCGCCCGGCGCCCACGTCGCCTACGAAACCGGCGGCCGCGAGCCGGCGGTTCATCAGCAGGTCTGGGTGCTCGAAGGGCAGATCGACGTGACGGTCGGCGGCGAGCGGCACAGCCTGCAGCAGGGCGACTGCCTCGCCTTCGCGCTCGACCGGCCGACGGCCTTCCGCAACCGCACGCGCAAGGCGGCGCGCTATGCCGTGGTGATCGCCTCGTGATCGCGCGGATCGGGACGCTCACCGATCGCGACGTGGCGGAGCTGGCCGACGTCCTGGTCGATTGCGTCGAGGGCGGCGCGTCGGTGAGCTTCATGGCTCCCTTGACGCACGATCGCGCCGGCGCCTTCTGGCGAGGCCTCGCCGAAGACGTGGCGCAGGGCCGGCGGCTGCTGTACGTCGCGCGCGATGGCGCGGGCATCGTCGGAACGGTCCAGGTGATCCTGAGCCAGCCCGAGAACCAGCCGCACCGCGCCGATGTCGCCAAGATGCTGGTCCATCGCCGCGGTCGCAGAAGCGGCATCGGCGCCGCCCTGATGCGCGCGGCAGAGGACGGCGCGCGGGCGGCCGGCAAGACGCTGCTCGTGCTCGACACGGCGACGGGCAGCGCTGCGGAGCGCCTCTATGCCCGGCTGGGCTGGCAGCGCGCCGGCATCATCCCCGACTACGCGTTGTGGCCGCAGGGGGGACTGTGCGCGACGACCCTCTTCTATCGCCGCCTCGCCTGAGCATATGGACTCCTGGCAGGTCGCCGCAGCCCTCCTGAGCGCGGCTTTGCACGCCGGCTGGAACGCCGCCGTGAAATCGCACGCTCGCCCTGCCGAGATCATGACGGCACAGATGGTGCTGGGCGCGGTGCTCGGCTTGCCGGCGCTGCTCTGGACGGGGCTGCCGGCGGCGCCGTCCCTGCCCTGGCTCGCCGGCTCGACCTGCATCAACCTCGTGATCGTGACGGCGCTGCTGCGGGCCTATGCGCTGCTCGGCTTCGGCACGGCCTATCCCGTGGTGCGGGCACTCTCGGTCATGCTGGTCACGCCGGCCGCGGCGCTGCTTTCCGGCGAGCGGCTGAGCGGCTTCGGGCTGCTCGGCATCGGCCTGATCGTGGCGTCGCTGCTGCTGCTCGCGGCGGGCAATCGCGGCCCTGCCGCCGTGCCGAGGACGGCGCTGTTCTGGATGCTGCTCGCCGGAGTCGCGACCGCCGGCTACGTGCTGTGCGATGCCCAGGGCGTGCGGCGCGCCGGCTCGCCGCTCGCCTACGGCTTCGTCGTGTCGGCGACCAATGCGGCGGCGATGTTCGCCTTCCAGGGCTTCGCGACCCGCCGATGGCGCGGCGTCACCGCCCATGCAGGCGTCGCCCTGCCGATCGCCGTCGCCTCGACGGCGTCCTACCTGTTGATCCTGTGGGTCTGGAGCGGAGCACCGGTCGCGCCCGCCTCGGCGCTGCGCGACACCAGCTCGATCTTCGCCCTCGTGATCGCCATCGTCTGGCTGCACGAGCCGTTCACCCGGCGGCGGCTGGCGGCGATCCTGCTCTCCGCCGCCGCCGTGCCGCTGCTGCGACTGGCCTAGGCGCGCGCGGTCGGCCGTTTCGACACCGACGCCCACCAGCGCGTCAGGTTCTTGTGATCGTCCGGAATCGGCAGCCTGGCCACGCCGCGCGCGGTCAGCAGCGCGACCTGGGCGGTGATGTCGGCCATGTCGTAGCGTTGCACGCCGATGAACTCCTTGCCTTCCAGCTCGCGATCGAGCCAGCGCATGCGCTCGACCAGCAGCTTGCGCTGCGCCTCGCCCCACGCCGCGATCTGCTCGCGCCGGCCGACCCACAGCGGGTGGGTGTGCACGAACACGTCGATCACCGGCAGCAGCAGCTCGTGCTCCATGCGCCGGTTCCACATCTCGACCTGCGCGCGCTCCAGCGTCGAGCGGCCGAACAGCGGCGGCTCGGGCACCATCTCCTCGAAATAGCGGCAGATCGCGACCGACTCGCAGAGCACCGTACCGTCGTCGAGCTCCAGCACCGGCAGCTTGCCGAGCGGATTGCGCGCCAGGAATCCGGGCGTCAGGTGCGCGCCGGCCTCCAGATCGAGCGTCTCGATCGGCACCTTGATCCTCTTTTCCGCCAGGAAGATCTTCACCCGGCGCGGATTGGGCGCCCCCTTGAGATCATACAGCTTCACCGGTGGCCTCCGTTCCGCTCGTCGAGATGCTAGTTGCCGGGTCTGGTGCCGGTGGCTTTCACCACCTCCGCCCAAGTCGCCATGTCCCTGGCGATGAAGGCGCCGAACGCCGCGGGCGCGAGCGGATCGGCGAGCGTGGCGCGTTCCTCGAACTGGCGCAGCAGCGCGGGATCGCGCAGCAGCGCCGTGATGTCGGCGTTCGCCTTGTTCACGATCTCGTCCGGGGTCCTGGCCGGCGCCACGAACCCGGACCAGCCGGCCGAATCGTAGCCCGGCACGGTCTCGCCGATCGACGGGACCATGTCGAGCGGCGCCATGACGCGACGCGCCGTCGTCACGCCGAGCGCCTTGATGCGGCCGTCGCGGATCGCGCTCAAGGCCGAGGACGTGCTGTCCATCATCAGCTTGATGTGCCCGCCCAGCAGGTCGGCCATCGCCGGGCCCGAACCCTTGTAGGGGATGTGCTCGATGTCGATCTTCGCCATGAGCTTGAAGAGCTCCATGCTGAGATGCTGCGCCGTGCCCGGGCCGGCCGATCCGTAGGAGATCCGGCCGGGCTCCTTGCGCGCCAGCTCGATCAGCTCGGCTACCGTGCCGGCGGGAAAGCTCGGATGGGCGACGATGATCAGCGGCCCGCGGATCATGTTGGTGATCGGCTTGAAGTCGACCAGCGGCCTGTATGGCAGGTCCGGATAGAGGCTCGGATTGACGCCGAACGTGCCGCTCGTGGCGACCAGCAGCGTATAGCCGTCGGGCACTGCCGCCTTGGCAGCCTCGACCCCGGGAATGCCGCCGCCCCCGCCCTTGTTCTCGACCACGACCTGCTGTTTCCAGACCTCGGTCAGGCGCTCCGCCATCAGCCGGGCGAAGATGTCGGCGGCCTGGCCGGGCGGAAACGGCACGATGATGCGCACCGGCCTGGACGGCCACGGCGCCTGCGCCCGGGCGCGCGTCGCGAAGAAGGGTGCGGCCAGACCCAGCGCCAGCCCGCGACGGCGTGTCGTGACGGTCATTCGTTTCCTCCCTTCGGACGTCCGGTCTAGTTGCCCGGCTTGGTCCCGGTCGCCCTCACCACCTCGCCCCAGGTCTCGATCTCGCGGCCGATGAAGGACGTGAACTCCGCCGGCGTGCCCGGTGCCGGGATGCCCGCGCGCTCCTCGATCTGGCGGACCACCGCGGGGTCGCGCAGGAGCGCCTGCACGTCGTGGCTGATCTTCTCGACGATCTCGGTGGGGGTGCGCGCCGGCGCGGCGAGGCCGGACCAGCCGGCGGCGTCGAAGCCGGCGATGGTCTCGCCGATCGTCGGAATATTATCCAGCGGCGCCGGTGCGCGGCGGCCTGTCGTGACGGCAAGCGCGCGGATGCGGCCGTCGCGGATGGCGTTCAGCGCCGAAGCGGTCGAATCCATCATGAGCTTGACGTGGCCGCCCAGCAGATCGGCCATCGCCGGGCCGCTGCCCTTGTACGGAATGTGCTCGATGTCGAGCTTCGCGCGCAGCTTGAACAGCTCCATGCTGAGATGTTGCGACGTACCCGGCCCACCCGAGGCATAGGACAGCTTGCCGGGCTCGCGGCGCGCCAGCTCGATCAGCTCGGCCAGCGTCTTCGCCGGGAAGTCGGGATGCGCCACGATCACCAGCGGCACCAGGAAGATGTTGGAGATCGGCTTGAAGTCGACCAGCGGCTTGTACGGCAGGTCGGGGAAGAGGCTGGGATTGACCCCGAAGGTACCGCTCGACACGACCATCACCGTGTAGCCGTCGGGCGCCGCGGCCTTGCCGGCCTCGGTGGCGGGAATGCCGCTGCCGCCCGCCTTGTTGTCGACCACCACCTGCTGCTTCCAGACGTCGGTCAGGCGCTCGGCCACCAGGCGGGCGAAGATGTCGGACGCCTGGCCGGGCGGAAACGGCACGATGAACCGCACCGGACGCGACGGCCACGGCGCCTGCGCCCGCGCCCCTGTCGAGACCTGTGTCGCGACAAGGGGAGCCGCCAGTCCCAGCGCCAGCGCGCGGCGGCGCGTTGCCTTCGTCATCCACTTCCTCCCAATCCTTCGGGTGACAGGCTAGCACGTCGGCGGGAGAATGCGGCCATGACCACCGCGCCCGTCGAGATTTCCGCCCCGCATACGCCTGCCGATCACGAGGCGATCAAGGCGCTGATTCGCGAATACGCCGCCTCGCTCGGCTTCTCGCTCGACTACCAGGATTTCGGAACGGAGCTGGCGGACTTCCCCGGCAAGTATGCGCCGCCGGACGGCGCGCTGCTGCTGGCGACGGTCGACGGCGAGGCAGCCGGCGCCGTGGCGCTACGCCGGCTCGACGCCACGACCTGCGAGATGAAGCGGCTCTACGTGAAGCCCGCATTCCGCGGCCGGCGCACCGCCGACGGGCGATCGATCGGCCGCGCGCTCGCCGAGGACATCGTCGCCCTCGGGCGGGAGCGCGGCTATCGTCGCCTGCGCCTCGACACGATTGGCGGCAAGATGCGCCAGGCTCTCTCTCTCTACCGCTCTATGGGCTTCGTCGAGATCCCGCCCTACTACGCCAGCCCGATCCCCGACACCGCCTACATGGAACTCGCGCTGTGACCGACAGGTACTACGAGGATTTCACCGTCGGCGACCGCTTCGTCAGCAGCGGCATGACGATGACCGAGGCGGGCATCGTCGAGTTCGCACGCCAATGGGATCCGCAGCCGTTCCACGTCGACGCGACGTTCGCGGCGAAATGGCAGTATGGCGGCCTCATCGCCTCGGGCCTCCACACGATGTGCGTGACCCTGAAGCTCTGGCTCGAGCTCGGCGTGC
Organism: uncultured Rhodospirillales bacterium; assembly: GCA_945957125.1. Classification (GTDB taxonomy): domain Bacteria; phylum Pseudomonadota; class Alphaproteobacteria; order Reyranellales; family Reyranellaceae; genus Reyranella. The sequence continues at coordinate 23,893 of CAMFJT010000078.1, forward strand.
TGCGGGCCTGCAGCCTGGGATCGCCCGGCCTCGGCGAGACCCGCTTCCCCCGCCCGGTCCGCCCCGGCGACACGCTGCGCGTCGTGACCGACATCGTCGACCTGCGCGCCTCGGCGTCGAAACCCGACCGCGGCCTCTGCCGCCTGCGCCAGGTCACCGTCAACCAGCGCGACGAGCCCGTCATGGAACAGGAGACCACGGTGTTCCTGAAACGCCGTCCC
>CAMFJT010000079.1 GCA_945957125.1 uncultured Rhodospirillales bacterium
TCAGGCCGTTCTCCAGCGATGTCGTCTCCTCGTCGAGCACCTTCTTGATGGTGCGGGTCAGGAACTCCTGCTCGCTGCCCGCCTCCTCCAGCTTGCCCGCGCCGAATTTCTCGTGATGCGCCTGGGCATGCAGGGAATGCGCCGTCAGATGACCGAACGGCTCCTTGACGCCATGGATCCTGAGCTCGTCCTGCACCGCCTCGAGCGACGTTGCGCCCCAGAAGAAGGTCAGGAACCGCTTGCTGCGCTGCTGGCGGATGAGCTGGCTGATCCCCTTCATGACGATCAGGTACCACGAGATCGCCGACATCAGTGCCAGCACGACCAGCAGCACCTTCGCGACGATGTCGGCATTGGCCAGGAAATGGCCGAAGCCCAGGGCTGAAGTATCACCCATGCATCACCTCTATCACCATCACCGCAATACGAAATCGATCGGCACCGTCACCAGCCTCGCCCGGGGAACGCCGTTCTCCGAATAGGGCCGATAGGACGAGGCGCGCACAGCGCTAAGTGCCGACGCGTCGAGATCCGGGTAACCCGACGACTTGGAAACGGAAACCTCCGCCGGCCGTCCCGTCACATCGATCAGGACTCGCAACAGCACCCGCCCCTGCTCGCCGGCGCGCCGCGAGCGCGTCGGATAGATGGCGTTCGGAGGATTGAGGTAGGCGACCTCGCCGATCGACACCGTCTTGGGCGCCTGGGGCACCGACGGCGGCGCGGTCTGCGGCGCATTGTCCACCGGCGCGGCAGGCTGCGCGCGCGGCTTGGGCGGCGGCGGCTTGGGCTTGGGCGGCGGCGGCGGAGGCGGCGCCGGGAACGCCGGCGGCGGCAGGTCGGGAGTGGGCGGCGAGACCATCGCCTCGAGCTGGGGGACTTCCGGCGGAGGCGTGTCGTCGGGCGGTGGCGTCTCGAGGGTCACCTGCTCGGGCTCCGGCGGCGGCGTGTCCTCCGGCGTCGGAACGTCGACCTTCGTCTCCGGTTGCTCGGCCGGCACCATGCGAACCTCGACCGAAGCCTGATCGCCGACCACCAGGGGCGGCGGCTCGATCAGGGTCAGCGCCCAGCCGCCCCCGACATGGAAGAAGATCACCAGGGCCAGGATCGCCCCACGCTTGGCCCACGAGAGCGGCGGCTGGTAGGCGGGCTCCGGGTGCAATCTCCACACCTCCGGCTCGCGCCGGGGCGGCAGGTTCATTGCTGCATTGGCCATAGCGCCAATCCTACCGTCGTGGCGACGGAGAGTCCGAAGATCGTGAGGCCGAGCCCGCGACGGCGATTGGTTTCCCACCACAGGATGGCGCCGCTGATCGACAGGAAGATCAGGCTGCCCGCCAGCGTGTCGATCAGCAGGATCCAGGGGATCGGCATGGCGACGCCCTTGTGCAGGTTGGTCAGCGTCGCGACGAAGCCGTTCGAGGTCGTGCGCACGCTCACCGACTTGTTGCCGACCCAGTATTCGCTCTGAATGACGTGATTGGGGCCGCCGAAATTGAACGTCCAGCGTTCGGGCTGCACCAGCTTCTGGCCGCCCCCTTTCTCGCCACTCCTGTCGCTCCACGGTACCGGCCGCGAGCGCTCTACCCGCATGTTGTTCGCCGGCCGATCCACCTTCAGCGCCTCCTGCAGCCAGGCTGCCATCGCTTCCGCCGTCGCCGGCGGCGGGTCCGGCAAGGCGAGCTGGGCATTGATCTGCTGCTGCGAGGGCAGCTCGAGCTTGAGCGTGGCGCGATGGTTCAGCCACACGCCGCTGAAGCCCATCATCAAGCCGAGCAGCGCGCCCCACAGCCCGAACCAGCCGTGGGTCCTGCGCACCCAGCGCACGAAGTTCAGGCGGCGATTGGCCCGCGCGCTGTACGCGCTGCCGGCCGCGGTATCGACCATCAGGTCTCGCTCCATTCACGCACGAGATTATGGTAGCAGCCGATCAGCGAACGGCGGGCGACCTCGTCTGCGTTTGTCTGGTTGAGGCGTTGGATAGCGCCGTCCATCTCGTAGAGCAAGGCACGCTGCGAATCGTCGCGGATCAGGCTCTGGACCCAGAAAAAACACGATGTGCGTACGCCGCGGGTGATCGGCGCGACCTGGTGCAGGCTGGTGGCGGGATAGACGACCATGTCGCCGGCGCCCAGCTTGATGCTGTGTGTGCCGTAGGTGTCCTGGATCTGCAGCTCGCCTCCGTCGTACTCCGCCGGATTGGTGAGGAACAGGGTTGCCGATACGTCGGTCCTGATCTTGCGGCCATCGCGAGGATCGAGCCGCACGCTGCCGTCGACATGGGCGCCGAACGTCATCCCCTCGCCGTAACGATTGAACATCAAGGGGTAGAGCACGTTCGGAAGCACGGCACTGATGAAGGTCGAATTGCGTTCGAGCGTCGGCACGATGATGCGCTGGCAGGCGAGCGCCACGTCCGAAAGCTCGTCGATCTGCTGGTTGAACTTGACCGGCGCGCCCTGGTAGCCGGCGGTCACCCGACCGTCGACCCAGGCTTCGCCTGCGCGATCGAGACGCTCGCGCAGGCTCACGACCTGCGCGGCGTCGAGGACATTGGGAATGCAAACGAGCACGGACCGGCGGGCCCTGGCTACATGCGGTAGTTCAGAGTCAGCATCGCGGTGAGCCCCGAGCCCGGCACGCCGCGGCCGCCGTCCGACGCCATGACCGCTTCGTAATAGTACGTGTTGGTCAGGTTGAAGACGTTCAGGCGGACGTCGTACTTCTCCATCTTGTATGCCGCGGTGGCGTCGAACCGGATGAAGGCCGGCACGATGACGGTGTTGGTGTTGTTCGCGTAGCGCAGACCCTGATAGGTCGGTCCGCCGCCGATCTCCCACTTCTTGTCGAAGGTGTAGGTCGTCCACAGCGTGGCCGAGTCGGTCGGCGTGTTGAGCGGCGTCATGCCGGTGGTGTTGACCGCCGTGCCGTTGGTGATGCGGGCATCGAGATAGGTATAGCCGCCCCACACCTGCCATTCCGGCGTGATGCGGCCGGCGACTCCGGTGCGGAAACCCTTCACCCGCACCTGGCCCTGTGCGGTGTAGGTTCCGTCGGCGTTCTGGGTGCGCGCGTTGTTCTTGGTGATCTGGAAGAGCGCACCGGTCAGCGACAGGCCGCCGTTCAGAAGGTCGTACTTGGCGCCGAGCTCGAACGCCTCGTTGTTCTCCGGGGGCAGCGGTGCGGTCGAGCCGGTGGTCGAGACGAGCTGCTCGAGGGACGGATTGAACGAGGTGCTGTAGGAGAAATAATAGCTCTGCACCTTGTCGGGCTGGAACAGGATGCCGCCGCGCCAGCTCACAAAATTGACGTTCTGCTGCATGTACGGGGTCACCGTGCTGCCCGCGGTGTTCGCAAGATTGATCGAGTTGCCGGTCTGCGCCCAGTAATTGTCGAGGCGCACGCCGCCCACGACCTTGATCTCGGGGATCACCTGGATCGTATCGTTGATGTACGGCGCGAAATCCCAGGCCTGCCCGGTGGCGTAGTTGCCGGGGATCTCGGGAAGATTATTGGTGTAGCCGGTCGTGTAGGACGCAGCCACGCAGTTGACCTGTCCTATTACGAGGAGATTTCCGTTGCATCGTCCCTGTCGCTGGAAGGTCTTGCTGGAATAGCTGTCGTAGTCGACCTCGAAGCCGACCAGCAGGTTGTGCGACAGCGGACCGGTATCGAACTTGGCGGTCAGCTCGGTCTGGTTCGTCACCGTGATGTCGTTGATGTTGCGGTCGCGACTGATCTGGCGGACGAACAGTGTCGATGGGTCGTTGGGGCCGTAGGGGGTCGCCACGAAGTTCCACGTCCCGTTGAGCACGCCGACGACGGCGCCGGAGGTCTGGCGGACGTCGGTATTGACCCAGTTGAACTGGCTCTGGTTGCGCAGGACGAGGTTCTTGTTGAACTTGTGGTCGACCGTCGCGTTCAACATGATCTGGTCGGAATTCGTGTAGTCGTCCGACAAGCCGTAGTTCGTGTTGCGCGGCGGCGTCAGAAGGTAGCCGTTGTAGTTCGGCACGCCGTAGTCGACGTTGTCGTGGTTGTGCTGCAGCAGGGCCGAGAGGGTGATCTCGGTGGGCGTGCCGATGCCGAGCTTGACCGACGGTGCAATGCCGAAGTCGAGCACGTCGGTCAGGTCGCGGGTCGTCGCCTTGCCGCGCTGGAACATCATGTTCACGCGTGCCGCCGCATCGGTGTCCATCGGCTGGTTCACGTCCGCGGTGAAGCGCGTCAACCCGTTGGACGTTACCGAAGCCGAAAGCTCCGTCGCCTTGGCGAGCGACGGCTTCTTCATCACCTGGTTGATCACGCCACCGGTGGAGCCGCGGCCGAACAGCATCGAGGACGGCCCCATCAGGATCTCGATCTGCTCCAGCGCGAACGTGTCGCGGTAGTACTGGGCGCGGTCGCGCATGCCGTCGAGATAGATGTCGGTGCGTGCCGAGAAGCCGTTGAGGTTGATGTTGTTGCCGATGGTGCCGCCCTCGGCCGCGCCGATGGTCAGGCCCGGCGTATTGCGCACGGCGCTCTGGAACGAGGTCGCACCCTGAGACTGCATCAACGCCCTGTCGATGATCACGACCGATTGCGGGATGTCCCGGACCTCGCCGCCCAGGCGATTGATCGAGACCGGTGGGGGCAGGAAATCGTCGCTCGGCCGGCTGCCGGTGACGGTGACCGGCGCCATCGTCGCCGCGGGGACGGCGGGATCGGCCGGTTGGGTTTGGGCGATGGATGGCTCCGAGCCTTCGGGCGACTGCTGGTCGGTGGTTTGCTGCGCCATGGCAGCCGGCGTGACGAGCAGGCCGACCATGGCGGTCTTCACAGGCAGACGACGCTTCACAGGTACTCCCCCATAGTTTCTTGCGTCCCCGGGAGGGGCCGCAAGTGCGAACCATTAACACTTGCTTAGAGCAAGTGAGAATAGTTCGCATTATCTATTTTGGAGTCCGTTTCGCCTGGTATGCAGTCCGGAGAAGAGCAAGCCGCCGCCGACGACGAGCAGGACGAGTCCGGCGACCATCATCATCTGCGGCCACCATTGCCGCTCGGGTGTGTCATCGACGATGAGCGGGCGAGGCTGAGGATCGTCCTGGCGGTAACGAACGAGCGTTTGCCGCACGGTGAGCACGCCGTCCTGCGTGATCCGGTTCCAGAAGGCGTCGCTGACCGGCACCGGCCCGAAATGATGGACAGCCCCCTGCCCATCCTTCCACGCGAGCCGGACTGCATGCGACACCTTGCCTCCCTCCTTGGCCGGCAGGGTGATCGCGTCGACGATGTCCGCCGTCACCACGCCGCCCCCCAGGCCGATCGCGTCGACCGATCGTCCGTCGGACCACGCGCTGAACGCCAGGAAGCCGCCGGCTGCCAGCAATCCGAGGCCGGCGAGCGCGCGGCGCGGCACAGGCGTGGGGCGCGCCAGGGCGCTGGCGGTGCGGCCTCCGCGCTGAAGCAAGGTGAGCGCGGCGAAGCCCGCCCACGAAGCCAGAGCAGCGTAGCCGGCGGCCGCCAGCCAGGACTGCAGCGACGCCAGGCGTGCCGTGGCATCGGAAGCGATGACCGGAGGAACGGCCTCGTCGTCCAGGACCTTCACCGGCAGGGTGGCGAGCCGCACCTGCTCGCCATTGACGATGTTGCGCGCCAGGCTCTCCGAGATCGGCACCTTGCGGAACTCGCGCGGCTTGCCGTCCGCGCCCTGCCAACGCAGGTCGACCGACAGATCCTGCTCGACGAAGCGCGGCCGCCAGCCGTCGGCGGCGATCGGCATCACGCGCTGGTGCTGCGCACCGGTGACCTGGGCGGTCGTCGCACGGCCCTGCTCCAGCACGCGCTGCATCGAGCGGCGATTGTCCCAGGTGCCGAGCACGACGAACGTCGCCAGCAGGGCGATCATCAGAAGGAGCTTGCGGCCCACGACGCCTCCTGCAGCGGAATGGCGACCCCGGCGTGACTCGAACACGCAACATCCTGATTAGAAGTCAGGTGCTCTATCCGGTTGAGCTACGGGGCCGGTCTCTTCAGTGCGTCCAGCGACCGACGCGGTTGAAGGCGAAATTGTCGGCGTAGGCCTTCGGCCGGATCGCCCGGCTGTGCGGCATCTCGACGGTATACCGCCAGCCGTTCTTCTCGGCGTGGGACTTGGCCTCCTCGAGCGTCGGAAACCGGAGCTGGACCTGCTGCATGGTGTCCCGCGACCCCGTCCAGCCCATCAGCGGATCGACGAACTTGGGCGTCGGCTCGCTTTCCAGCAGCCATTCGGTGGTCTTGGCGACGCCGGACTGCATGGCCGTCTTGGCCGGCTTGAAGATGCGAACCTTCATCGGACTCCACTCTCTTCCTGCACGGCGGTGGTCGGGGCGGCAGGATTTGAACCTGCGACCCTCTGGTCCCAAACCAGATGCGCTACCAGACTGCGCTACGCCCCGCCGCGACCGCTCGATGACGCGGGGCTTTCTATCAGCGGGCGGCGCGCCTCGAAAGCCCAAACTCCGGGTGCTACAGTGGGGCATGTTCGACCAGACGCCGGAACAGGGCCGCCCCGGGCGCGCGCCCGCCATCAATGTCCTGGGCGGGGCCCTGCAGATCTGCTCGGCCGAGCCGCTGACGGGCTTCTACCGCGACGGCTGCTGCAATACGGGGCGGGAGGATCACGGCCTGCACACGGTTTGCGCCGTGATGACGGCGGAGTTCCTCGCCTTCTCCAAAGCCGCCGGCAACGATCTCAGCACGCCGATGCCGCAATACGGCTTCGCCGGCCTGAATCCGGGCGACCGCTGGTGCCTGTGTGCCGAGCGCTGGAAAGAAGCCTTCGACGCCGGCGCCGCGCCTCTCGTCGTGCTCGAGGCGACCCACGCGGTGACCCTGCAGGTCGTACCGCTCGAGGCGCTCAGGAAGCACGCCTTTAACCCGCGATAGCCGCCGATCTTGCCGGAGCGCGGGCGTCCCGCTCGCCTCATGATCGAGCGGGCGGGACGCCCGCGCTCCGGCAAGACGATGACGAACTCACGAGCGATCGGGAGTGCCCCGACGGAGAACGCCATGACGGAACCAACCCGACGCGATCTCGCCATCCTGCCGGTAGCGATCGCCGCCGCCTCGTCCGGACGCGCCGCCGCACAGTCCGGCATTGCGGTCGAAAATGCCTCGCTCGCGGAAGTGAGGCAGGCGCTGACGGAAGACAGGATCACCGCCAGCGCCCTCACCCAAGCCTACCTGGCGCGGATCGAAGCCTACGATCGGGCCGGGCCGGGCCTCAATTCCGTGCGCGAGACCAACCCGGACGCCGTCGCGATCGCGGCTCGGCTCGACGGCGTGAAACCTTCGGCCCAGCAGCCGCTGGCCGGCGTCCCGATCCTGGTGAAGGACAATATCGCGACGAACGACCGGCAGCGCACGACCGCAGGCTCGCTGGCATTGGCCGCGGCGCGCGCGCGCAACGACGCGACTGTCGTGAAGCTGTTGCGCGCGGCCGGCGCGGTCATCCTCGGCAAGGCGAACCTGACGGAGTTCGCCAACATCCTCTCGATCGACATGCCTTCGGGCTACAGCTCGCTCGGCGGCCAGGTGAAGAACCCCTACGCGCCCGCCCTGCTCGACCCGCGCGGAATCCCGGTCGTGCCGCCGGGCGGATCGAGTTCCGGCTCGGCGGTGGCCGTCGCCGCCGGCCTTTGCGCGGCGGCGATCGGCACCGAAACGTCGGGCTCGCTGCTCAGCCCCGCGACTCAGAACGGGCTGGTCACGGTGAAGCCCACCGTGGGGCTGGTCAGCCGGGCCGGCATCATTCCGATCGCCCACAGCCAGGATACGGCCGGTCCCCTCACCCGCACCGTGCGCGACTCCGCGATGCTGCTCAACGTGCTGGCCGTGCGCGACTCGCTCGATCCGGCAACGGAGGGACTGCAGCGGCCCGACGACTACACGGCTGCACTCGACAAGGACGGCCTGAAGGGCGCGCGCATCGGTGTGCCGAGCGATCCCGCCGACCCCGGCAACGACGTCTATCTCGGCAAGCTGCCGCCGCGCTCTGCCGCCCTCATGGCGCAGGCGATCGCGGCGCTGCAGGAGGCCGGCGCCACGATCGTGCGCGCCAACATGCCGACCGCGGGATGGATCGGCGGCCCGGGCACGACAATGGGCGTGCTCAACCGCAATCCGCTCAGCCGTGCCAAGGGCAGCGTCGGCACCCCGCCGATCGTGTTCCTGTACGAGCTGAAGCACGATCTCGAGCTCTATCTGCGCGACTGGGCAGTCGATACCGACATGAGAACCATGGCCGACATCGTCGCCTTCAACCAGGGCAATGCCGACAAGGCGCTGCGCTTCGGGCAGGACCTCTTTCTCGCCGCGGAGGCGACGCGCGGCGACCTCTCGGAACTGGAATACCGCTCGGCGCGGGCCATGGACCTGCTGTCCGCCAGGGAGCGCGGCCTCGACGCCTACATCGCGCAGCACCGCCTCGACGCGGTCGTCTTCCCTGGCACCGCGGGCGCGTCGATCGCGGCCAAGGCGGGCTATCCCAGCGTGCAGGTGCCGGCGGGGTTCGTGTCCGGCGTCGGCGGCGAGGAGACGCCCGATTATCCGCTCGGCATCACCTTCACCGGGCGCGCCTGGAGCGAAGCCACCCTGCTGCGGCTCGCCTACGCCTACGAGCAGGCCTCGACTGCGCGCCGGCCGCCGCCGGGACTGCCCGCGCTCTAGGCTCGCTATCGGATCGCCATCACCATGGCGGAACCGAGATAGCGCCAGACCTCCTCAGCATCGACGAATCCGGCTTCGAGCAGCCGCTGCTTGTGGACGTCCGGCGCGTGGCGGACGGTCCACCGTGTCCTGGTCTGGCGGTCGCGGGTGATCGCTGCCGCGACGTCGGGCAGCTTCTCGAAGCGGGCGTTGAAGGCGGGAAAGGCGGTGCCGAGGCGGCGCCGCTGATAGTCGCCGCCGAGGTTGCGCCAATCTCCTTGCAGGCCGTCCATGAAGTCGGCGTTGAAGAGCAGCCCGCCCGGCCGCAGCAACTGCCCGATGTTGCCGTAGAGCGTCAGCAGATGGCGCGGCTCGATCTCGTGCGTGACCCAGCCGAGGAAGGCAGCGTCATACGATCCCGCGGTCAGCCCAGACGCCCATGCATTGTCGGCCAGGTCGCCCTTGACGAAGGTCACGGGCGCGTCGCCCGCGATCACGTGGCGCGCGACCAGCAGGCCTTTTTCCGAGCCGTCGACGGCGGTGATCCTGCGCGGCGGCTTGCCGGCGAGAAGCTGCCGCGTCGTGAACGTCGCCGTGCCGCAGCCGATATCGAGAACGTTCAACGCCTCGCCTTGCAGCATCTGGCGCATCAGCTCCTCGACGAGCTCGAAGCACGAGGTGCGACCGCCGCAGTAGTCCGACATGTAGCCGTTCCACAGACGCTGGTACTCGACGACCGCCTCCCCGAGCGCGACGGGCTTCGGCCGATCGAGGCGGTAGAAGGTCCACGCATCCCCTGCGAAGCGCTCTGCAAATCGGCCCTCAACCGGCAAGTCGGAATGCGACTTGTCGGCGGTGAACCCAAGCGCCTCGAGCGTCCTACGCGACGCCGGATTTCTGTCGCGCAGGACATGGGCATGGATGTAGTCGAGAAGCAGACGATCGAAGGCGTGACCGAGCACAAGCCCAGCAGCCTTCCGGGCCAGCCCCTTGCCGCGATGCTCGCGACCGACCCAGAAAGCCAGCTCACCGGAACTGTCCGGTGCCTCCAGCCTCTTTAGCGTGACGGCGCCCGCAACGACGCCCCGATCGAGGATCGCGAAAGTCAGGCTGCTTCTGGGCGCGGCATCGTTGTCCTTGATCCACGCGGCGACGTGCGTCCGCCCGCACTCAGCGGGGACCGAAGAGGTCCAACTGAGCTCCGGATCGCGTGCGAGCTGCAGGAGGGCTTCGGCATGGGATTCATCGAGGATCTGGATCGAGACGTCCGTCATCGCGCCTGTATAGCAGCTTCGTGAAAGCCTGCCGGGAGCGAATCACACGGCGATCACGACGCCGTCGTGACCCGGGTCGGCGCCACCGTCGAGGCCGTCCTCGTGGACGCGGATGGCATGCACGGCGGCGAAGCCGAAGCCGTAGGGACTGCGCACCACGGGATAGCCTTGCGCCTGCAGCTCGCGCTCGACGCGGCCCTGGATGCGGTTGGAGATGTCGATCGCGTCGGAGGTCGCCGAGAAGCGCGGCGCGCTCACCGCCTCGACCATCGTCATGTCGAAGTCGAGCGCGTTCAGGATGACGTGCAGCACGCCCATCGCGATCTGTGTCGCGCCCGGCGCGCCGATGATCAGGTGCGGCTTGCCGTCCTTGAACAGGATCGACGGCACGACCGAGCTGAAGCGCGCCTTGCCCGGGGCGATCGAGCCGGCGCGGCCGGGCCGCGGGTCGAACACGCCCATGCAGCCGTTGTACATGAAGCCCAGCCCCGGCGTGATCACGCCCGAGGGCATGCCGAGCGAATGGGTCATGGTGAAGCAGTTGCCGTCCTTGTCGAGCACGGAAATGTGCGTGGTGTCCTTCGACACCGCGCCCGAGTTGAAACGCGTCACCGATGCCTTCACGCCGCGCGCGATCTCGCCGGCCATGGTCTTCGCGTAGGCCTTGGAGGTCAGCTCCTCCACCGGCACCGTGACGAACTTCGGATCGCCGACCCGCGCATCCTTGTCGATGGTGGCGCGCTTCATCGCCTCGGCCACGATACGCAGATGCTCGGCCGAGCCGTGTTCCAGCGCGCCGATATCGAAGTTCTCGAGGATGTTGAGCATCTCGATCAGCATCACGCCGCCGCCGGGCGGCTGGTTGGTCGAGACGCCGTAGCCGCGATAGTCGCCCCACAGCGGCGCATTGCGCACGGTCCTCCACGCCTTCAGGTCCTCGATCGAGAGCAGCGCATCGTTGCGCCGCATGTCCTCGTCGATCGCGCGGGCGATCTCGCCCGAATAGAAGACGTCGGCGCCGCCCCTGGCGATGGCGCGCAACGTCTGGCCGTAGTCGCGATTGACCACGGCGTCGCCGACCCTCTTCGGCGTGCCGTCGGGCCGGCAATAAAGGGCGCGGGCGGCCGGCGTGAAGCCGGTGCGCTCGAAGTTGGGCGCGCGACCGAAGGCGCCGTCGTCGGCCCACCAGAAATGGACATGCGGCCGGACCGTCCAGCCGTTCTCCGCCCAATGGATCGCGGGCTCCACGATGCGCGACCACGGCAGGCGGCCGTGCTCCTTGTGCGCGTCGTAGTACATGCGGAGATTGGCCGGCGTGCAGATCGACTGGTAGCCGATGTCGTTGACCCGCCCCTTCAGGATGAAGCCGTAGCCGTCGCGCGCCTCGCTCTCGATCAGGTTCGCCCACATGTCGGGCCGTGCGGCGAGCGGTGCCGGAGCGTGCGCATCGATGTAGCCGTGGAACTTCTTGCCCGGCATGTAGATGCCGCAGGAGCCGAAGCCCGCGATGCCGCACATCTGCGGATCGACCACGGTCTGGACCAGCGCGCAGGCGATGCCCGCATCGACGGCGTTGCCGCCTTCGCGCAGCACGTCGGCCCCCGCCTCGGTCGGCTCCGGCTGCGGCGCCACGATCATCGCCTGCTTGTGATAACGCACGTCTGGTTTCCTCCCTCGTGTTCCTCTCCCCCTAGCGGGGGCAAGGAGCATGAGGGTGACTCAATCCCAGCCGTTGCGCTTGCGCAAGACGGCGGAGAGCGGCGCGAGCACGAATCCCTTGGCGGCGACGGTCGGCAGCCAGTCGGCGAGCGCCTGGATGGTGGCCTCGTGCGGATGGCCGATGGCGACGGCAAAACCCTGGCGTCGCGCAACAGCCTCCGTCTCGGCGAGCTGGCGGCGCACGGCGCCGATCGATTCGTCGTCGTCGAGAAAGACGTTGCGCGCCACGCTCGGCACGCCGAGCTCCTGCGCTAGCTGGTCGCCGACCGATTGCGGCGTGGTGCGCGAATCGAGGAACAGCAACCCGCGTCCCTTGAGCTGGCGCAGCACGGTTTCCATGCCCGGCCTGAAGGCGGTGAAGCGGCTGCCCATGTGATTGTTGATGCCGACATAGCCGTCGAAACTGTCGAGCGCCGCCGTCACGCGCTGCTTCAGCTCGGCATCGCTCAGGCTCACCAGCAGCGCGCCGAGCCCGGGATCGGCGCGGCCGCCAGGCTCCATCGGCAGATGCAGCATCAGCTCTTGGCCGCGCGCGCGTGCCGCCTTCGCCTGCTCGCGCACGTCCTTCGCATACGGCAGGAACGACATCGTCAACGGCCCGGGCAACTCCCAGGCCCGCTTCGAATGCGGCCGGTCGAGGCCGACATCGTCGATCACGATGGCGATCAGCGGCTTGCCGGCGAGGTCGCGGAAGGGCAGCGCGTTGCGCCGCCAGCCTTGTTCCGTCGTCGCGGCCGCGGCGACCTGGCGGGTGCGCGGCTTCTCCTCGACGGTCGCACTTGGCTGGCCCGGCTCGGACTCGGTGTAACGCGGCAGGCCGGGAATATCCTCGATGCGCGCGTAGGTCTGCCGCGGCGGCGACGGGGGCTCGCCGACGATCTTGTCACGGTCAGGACCGCCGAGGCGCCCGGCGATCCAGTAGCCGCCGACCAGGCCGCCGGCGAACAACAGGAGGAAGCCGGCGACCGCCGAATGCCAGCGATGATCGTGGATCCAGGCGAGCAATGCCCGCCAGCGCAGCACCAGCGCGGAAGGCGGCGTCTTCGCCCTCCTTCCGTTCGTCTTCCCGCTTCTGTTCTTCCTAGATGCCATCTGAGCGATCGTTTCCAACCCGTTGGCCGGTCGCCATAATTTTGCCTTGAAGAGATCAGGATGTCGCGAACTGCTTGACCATCGTGATGTCGCCGTTCCCGGCCCGTCCACTTTCGATCACGAAGCCCAGCCGCTTGCTGAGCTCGATCATCCGCCGGTTCTCGCGCAGCATGTAGCCGATCACCCGCTTGATGCCGCGCGCCTGCGCATAGGCCAGGACATGGCGCAGCAGCAGCTCGCCGTAACCCTTGCGTTGCCGGTCCGAGGCAACGATCAGCGCGAACTCGGCCTGCTCGAATCCCGGATCGGCCGCCAGGCGCCCCACCCCCAGCAGATCCTCGCCGTCGAGCAGCAGGAAGGCCATCTCGCGGTCGTAGTCGATCTGGGTGAGCCGCGCGGCCATCTCGTGCGTGAGCTCGCGCATGGGGCCGAAGAAGCGCAGCCGGATGTCCTCCGGCGTCAGGCGTCGGATGAAGCGCTGCAGCAGCGCCTCGTCCTCCGGCCGGATCGGCCGCAGGCGCAGCGTCTCCTCACCGTGCCGGAACTCGAGCTCGAGCTCGACCGGATAGGGCTTGATGGCGAACCGCGCCGCCCTCTTCTCTCCTGCCTCCGGCCTGCGCACGACGATGCGCGCGTCGAGTGCGATCACGCCGTCGGCATCGACCAGCAGCGGGTTGATGTCGAGCTCGGCGATCTCGCTCACGTCGGCGATCAGCTCGGAGAGGCGCACCATCGCCTCGCCGACCGCGCCGCGCGCGGCCGGTGCACGATCGCGATAGCCGCGCAGCAGGCGATCGACCCGCGTGCGGCTGAGAGCGTCCTCGGCCAGCACGAGATCGAGCGGCGGCAACGCGAGCGCCTTGTCGTCGATCACCTCGGCGGCGACACCGCCATGGCCGACCATCAGGATCGGGCCGAACACCGGATCCTCGGCCGCGCCCAGGATCAGCTCGACGGCGTGCGGCCGCTTGATCATCGGCTGCACGGCGAAGCCGTCGACCCGCGCGCCCGGCGCGGCCGTGCAGATCTTGTCGAGCATCGCCTGGACGGCGTCGCGCACGGCCTGCTCGGTGCCGAGATCGAGCGCCACGCCACCCACGTCGGTCTTGTGCGTGATGTCGCGCGACAGGATCTTCACCACCACGGGGAAGCCGATGCGGGTGGCGGCATGCGCGGCCTCGGCGGCGTCGAGCACGACCTCGGTCGGAACGACGGGAATGCCGTAGGCCGCGAGCGCGCGCTTGGCCTCGGGCTCGGTCAGCACGGTGCGGTTCTGCGCCAGCGCGCCGTCGACGATCGAGCGCACCAGCTCGGTGTCCGAGCGGGCCTCGGGGATCGACGGCGGCGTGCGCTGCAGGGCGCGCTGGCCGCGGCGGTAGGCCACGATGTGCATGAAGCCGCGCACCGCCCGCAACGGCGTGTCGTAGGCCGGGATGCCTGCCTCGTGCAGCACCTGGCGGCCGACAGCGGGATCGGATCCGCCGATCCAGCAGCCGATCACCGGCACCACCTTGCGGCCGGCCGCGCCGACGATGGCCTGCGCGGCCTCCTGCGAGGAGGTGAGCGCGGTCGGCACGTTCATCGCCAGCACCGCACCGACATTGCGATCGTCGGCCAGGATGTCGAGTGCCGCCGCGTAGCGGGCGCCATCGGCGTCGCCGACGATGTCGACCGGGTTGCCGCGCGACCAGATGCGCGGCATCACCTTGTCGAGCTGGGCGATGGTGCGCGGATGCAGCGCTGCCAGCTCGCCGCCTTCGTCGATCAGCAGGTCGGTCGCCACGATGCCCGCGCCGCCGCCGTTGGTCAGGATCGCGAGCCGCTCGTTGCGCGGCAACAAGCCGTGGCCCAGCGTCTCGGCGGCGTCGAACAGCTCGCCCAGTCCCTTCACGGAGACCAGCCCGGCGCGCGCGAAGGCGGCATCGTAGACCGCCGCCGAGCCCGCCATGGCACCGGTGTGCGAGGCGGCGGCCTGGGCCGCGGCGGCATGCCGGCCGGCCTTGAGCACGATCACCGGCTTGAGGCGCGCGACGCTGCGCGCGGCCGACATGAACTTGCGCGCCTGGGTGATGCCTTCGACATACATCAGCACCGCGCGCGTCTCGTAGTCGCGCGCCAGCATGTCGAGCACGTCGCCGAAATCGACGTCGGCCATGTCGCCCATCGACAGCAGGTGCGAGAAGCCGATGCCCTGGGCGCCGCCCCAGTCGACCAGCCCGGCCAGGACGGCGCCCGACTGCGCGACCGCCGCGATGCGTCCGGGCTTGACGCTGGCGGGGCCGAAGCTGGCGTTGAGGCCCTGCCGCGGCGCCACGTATCCGATGCAATTCGGCCCCACGATACGCAACAGATGCGGCCGGGCGATGCGCAGGAGCTTGCGCCGCCAGCGCTCGTTGTCCTCGCGCGCGTCGGGGCCCGCGCCTGGACCCGCGCTGATGACGATGGCCGCCTTGGTGCCCTTCGCGCCCAGTTCCTGCACGATGCCGGGCACCGTCCCCGCAGGGGTCATGACGACGGCGAGGTCGGGTGCGCCCGGCACCTCCGCCAGCGATTTCAGCACGGGGTGGCCGGATATCTCGCCGCCCTTCGGATTGACCAGATGAAGCCCGCCCGCGAACCCGCCGCCGAGCAAGTTGCGCGTGACGGCTGCCCCCACCGACCGGGGCCGCGAGCTGGCACCGATGGCGACGATCGACTTCGGCGCCATCAGCTTGTCGAGATTGCGGGTGGACATCGATCGCTTCCGTAGTCGACAGCTATGATGAAGCCATGACAGCGAACCTCATGCCAGACAAGCCGACCGCGGCGTGATGGCTGCGCTCCGGCAAGAGGACTTACAGGAGCTGGGGGCCGTTCATCAGGAGCAGGCCGCACACGATCACGGCGGCAGCCACCACGCGGCGCACGCCGAACGGTTCTCCCAGCAGCAGCGTGCCCATCAACGCGCCAAACAGGACGGAGGTCTCGCGCAACGCCGCGACGTGTGCCATAGGCCCGAGAGCAAGACCGTAGATCGCGATGCCGTAGCCGGTATTGGCGATCAGGCCGCCGACCACGCCGCGCCACCAGTTGCGCCGCAGATGCGAGCGCACGGTCCCGGGCCGCACGATGACGGCGAAGACCAGCAGCCACGGCCCCTCGAGGACGCAAAGCCAGGCGATATAGGCGAGGCGGTGAGCGGTATCGGGACCGGCGGCGCGCACGCCGAGGCCGTCGGAGACGATGTAGCCGGCGATCGTGAAGCCGGTCAGCACCGCGAACAGCGTCGCCAGTCCGTGCCGCGCGCCTTGCCTGGGAATCACCGACTTCAGCGGAATGGCCAGCGCCACCAGCCCGGCGCTCAGCAGCGCCACGCCGACGATGTCCTGCACGCGCAGGTGCTCGCCGATGAGCTGGCCCGACACCAGGGCGACCAGAAGCGGCCCCATGCCGCGCGCGATCGGATAGGTGTGGCTGAGATCGCCGTAGGAATAGGCCTTGAGCAGGAACGTGTAGTAGGCGACGTGCACGATCACCGAGATCGCGAGGTACTTCCAGGCGCCGAAGGCTATCGGCGGCAGGAACGGCACGGCGAGCAGCCCCATCACCGTGCCGGTCGTCATGATCACGCCGAAGGTGGCGAGCCGGTCGGACCGGTCGGCCTTGAGCAGCGCGTTCCACGTCGCATGCATGAGCGCCGCCGCCAGGAGCAGCCCCACGACCAGAGGTTCGACGACCATTTGGGCTCAGCGCGCCTTGTAGTTCGAGTATGTCACCGTGACGCGTACGTGCACCGACGCCCCGCCGATCCGCGCCTCTTCGTCGGCCCGGATCGACTCGGGGAACCAGTACTGCTCGTCGACCAGCGTCCGGATCACCTGGTAGCGCATCGGCCCGATCGGCGCGCCGCTGCTGCGGCCGCACAGCCGCATCACGGCATCGTCGCGCGCCCTCACCCACGTCCGGCCCTCGAAGCCGTGCACGTCGCCCGCCGGATTGCGCGGCATGACGTCGAACAGCGACGCGTTGATCTCGCCGATCCGCTGCCGCCCGGAATAGGCGATGTCGCCGGCCGAGACGCGAGCGGCCGTGAGGACGAAGGCATCGCGCAGGGCGTCGAGGTCGCGGTCGGTAAACTTGATGCGCGTCAGCGTGTTGATCGAGCCGGGAGCCACGTCCCGCCGCGGCCCGCCGGCATCGAAGCCGACGGTCGCGACCTGGCGGTATTCGCCATCGACGGCATCGCCCTGCAGGGTTTGAACCGTCGCCTCCACCGTATGACCGAAATTGGCAAAGGCACGGGCGAACGCGGCTTCTTTCGCCGATACCTGGCGAATGAAGTCGACAGCGCTCATCCGCGAACCGGCATCCCGGTCGACCGCCCCGAGATCGTCGCTGCATTTGACCTGCGCGACCGCAGGCCACGCCAGCGCGACGGCGGCAGCGGCGGCGGTGAAGCTTCCCAGGGCGTGCCCGAACATGCTTCCACCTTAGCGCGGCGGCTCGCCCACGGAGAAGAGGTCCCGTTCGCCCAGCTCCGCGCTGCGCCGTCGCTCGAGCTCCTGGTTGTAGCGGCGCAGGGCGTATTGCTCCGAAAGATACCCGACGACGTGCCGTTCGGTCGGCGATTCCAGAACCGGCAGGCTTTCGACTTCCTTGTCCTCGAAGCGGGCCAGCGCGGTGCGGACGTTCTCGTAGCCCAGCAGATAGAGGTCGCCGTCCTTCGCGAAGCTGCCCGCCGTCCGGGCGCCCGGCTCCGCCGCCTTGTCCTCGTGGATCGCCGGCACGTCGAGCATCCCGACATAATCGCCGGCCTGCGAAACCACGAACACGCGCCCGGTGCTGCCCGGCGGGAAGCTCGCGCGCAGCTCGGCCAGCGGCGTCGTATCGACCACCGTCTTGGCGTCGGAACGCATGAGCCGGCCGACGGTGAGGTCGGCGAGCCAGCCGATGTCGTGCGGGCTGCGGATGCCGATGCCGCGCTGGTGGAAGCGCCAGGTCGAGAAGGAATAGCCGAACGTCAGCCGTACGATGGTCGAGGCGACGACCACCCCTACAAGGACGCCGACCGTCACCGGGAAATTGTCGGTCCCCTCGAGCACGAGGAACGCCATGGTCAGGGGCGAGCCGATCACCGCCGCCGCGACGGAGGCCATGCCGACCAGCATCAGCACGGTCTGCTGGCCGGCCAGAGCGGGCACCAAGAAGGCGAGATGCTGGCCGAACACCGCGCCGAAGAGGCAGCCCAGCAGCAGGGAGGAGCTGAACATGCCACCGCGGAAGCCCGAGCCCAGCGAGATCGCCGACGCGATGAGCTTGGTCACCAGCAGCACAAGCAGGAGCACCAGCCCCAGGTCGCGGTCGAACAGTTCCTGGATCGCGCCGTGGCCGCTGCCCAGCACCTGGGGCACCACGAGTGCCATCGCGGCGACCAGGGCACCGCCGATCGCCGGGCGCGTCCATTGCGGCAACGGCAGCCGCTTCAGCAGCCGCTCGGCCCAGGTCACCGACTGCATGGTGAGCACCGCGAAACCGGCCGCCGCCGCGCCGAGCAGGGCGAACATCAGGTAGAACCAAGAGGGGATCGTCGGGAACGGGCCGACGAAGAACAGGGCCGTGGGATGGACGATCGCCCGCTCGACCAGCGTCGCGCACAGGCTGGCCGCCGCCACGGGCGCCAGCGCCCGCACCGAATAGCCACCGATGATCAGCTCGAAGGCGTAGAAGGCGCCGGCCAGGGGCGCGTCGAAGGCGGCCGCGATCGCCGCCCCCGCCCCGGCGCCGACGAAGATGCGCTGGTCGGGCCGCCGCAGGCGGAAATACTGGCCGACCTTGGCCAGGATCGCCGCCCCGAGCTGGCTGTATCCCGCCTCCATGCCGACCGCCACGCCGGAGGCGTTCGACCACAGGGTCGCGATCAGCAGACGCAGGCTGTCGGTCATCGACATGCGACCGCCATGCAGGGCATTGGCCTCGATCGGATCGACCACCTCGGCCGGTCGCACCCGGCGCATGACCGCCACGCCGATCCCAAGAATCAGCCCACCCGCCGCCGGCACGATCAGGATGCGCCAGGGATCGACGCCGATGCCGGTGCTGAGCGTGCCCCCGCCGGAGAGGTTGAAGGCGAGGGTGTGGATGAGATCCACCAGGTGATGCAAACCCGAGATCAGTGCCCCGATCATCGCACCGAAGACGGCGCAGACCAGGATCTGCGTCGGCTCGTTGGAGCGCAGCCTGCCTTGCAAGAGCAGGATGCGGCGGGCCTGGCCCAGGGTGGAAAGCCGGAAGTCCATCAGGCTTTCCTTCTACGACCGAACCGGCGAAAATGCCCGCATGTTGCTCCTGATCGATAATTACGACAGCTTCACCTACAACCTCGTCCACTTTCTGGGCGATCTCGGGGCGCGCTGTGCCGTCCATCGCAACGACAAGATCACGGTCGACGAGGCGATGGCGCTGAAGCCCGACGGCATCGTCCTGTCGCCCGGACCGTGCACGCCGAACGAGGCCGGCATCTGCATGGACCTGATCAAGGCGGCGGCCAAGGCCCAGGTGCCCCTGTTCGGCGTCTGCCTCGGTCACCAGGCGATCGGCCAGGTGTTCGGCGGCGAGGTGGTGCGCGCGCCGACGCCGATGCATGGCAAGCTGTCCGGCGTGCAGCACAAGGGCCAGAGCGTGTTCGAGGACGTGCCCTCGCCGTTCGAGGCGACGCGCTATCACTCGCTGATCGTGGCGCGCGAGAACCTGCCGAAGGAACTCGAGATTACCGCCCAGACCGGCGACATCATCATGGGCCTTCGCCACCGGACGCTGCCGATCCACGGCGTGCAGTTCCATCCCGAGAGCATCGCGTCGGAGCACGGCCACAAGATCCTGGAAAACTTCCTCAAGATCGCCGGCGAGCACCCGACGCAACAGAAGAGAGCGGCCTGATCGCGTGACGGCTCGCCTCGCGCAGGGAGGATGCGGATGGGCCGATTGAACAGGGCATTTCCTCTTGCCGTCGGGCTCCTGCTGGCCTGGTTCGGATCGGCGGCCGCCGAGGTCGTGCGGCTGGAGATCGCCAGCAAGGAGAGCTACGGCACGTTCCGGCCCGGCGACTACGTGCTGTGGAAAGGCCGCGTGCACGGCGAGCTGTCGCCTGCCGAGGCGATCCCCGACCTCGACAAGGCCAAGCGCAACGCGCGCGGCAAGGTCGAATACGCCGCCGATATCATGCTGCTGATGCCGGCCGATCCGGCACGCGGCAACGGCACGCTGCTGGTCGACGTGCCCAACCGCGGCCGCGTCTACGGCATCGCCCTCTACAACGGCCCGCGCGGCGAGCCGTTCAACTCCGGCAACATCCAGCAGGGCACCGGCTTCCTGGAGGATCGCGGCTTCGCGCTGGCCGAAATCCAGTGGGAGCTGGGCAAGGGCACCGACTTGCCCTCCTTCACCGGACCGGACGGCAGGACGCGCTACGTCGAGGGTGCAGGGTTCGCCATCTTCCGCGACACGGCCGATTTCCTGGCCCGCGGCGGCGCCGACGCGGCCGGCACGCCCAACCCGCTCGCCGGCGCGATCGATCGCGTGATCGCCAGCGGCAAGTCCCAGAGCGGGCGCTTCCTGAAGACGCTGCTGTTCAACGGGTTCAACCGCTTGAACGGCCGCCGCGTGATCGACGGCATGCACATCTTCGTCTCCGGCTCCGGCATGCTGCCGATCCTGGTCTCCTCGCCCGGGCCGCGATCGGCCGGGGACGCGGCGCCGAGCTTCGCCGATCCCGAGTTCCGCGGCGTCCACGAGGGCCCGTTCACCATCGGCGAGATCGTGGCCGCGGTCGAGAAGCGCGGCGAGGTCCCGCCGCGCATAGTGATGGTGAGCAGCACGACCGACTTCCTGTCGCTGCGCGCCTCGCTCGGCCGTACCGGGGCGAGCGGCACGGACGACCAGCCGCTGCCGGCGAACGTGCGCATGTACGACATCGCCGGCGCCTCGCACGTCGTGCTGCCGAAGGCGCCGGATTGCACCCTGCCCCTGGCGCGGCTCGACTGGACGCCGGTCTCGCGCGCGACGCTGGTCGCCCTCGACCGCTGGCTGGCGACCAACACGCTGCCGCCGGCCAGCCGGCTGATGCCGCTCGAGCCGGCCACCGATGCCGATGTGCTCGCGGCGCCGCGGCACTTGCCGGGCGCGATCGTCCAGCGGCCCAGGCGCGATGCCGACGGCAACGTGCTGGGCGGCGTCCGCCTGCCCGACATGGAAGCACCGCTCGGCGTGCACGCCGCGCAGCAGGAGCCGAAGTCGTTCTCCTGCGGTCTCGCCGGCGCCTTCCTGCCGTTCAACCCGTCGCAGATCGCCCAGCGCTACAGGAGCCGCGACGACTACGTGAACGCCATCCGTAGCGCCGCGCGGAGCCTGCAACGGCAAGGCCTGCTGCTGGCGGAGGACGCCGCGGTGATCATCGCCGACGCTGCCGCTCGCCCCTGGCCGCCGAAGGAATAGACAGGCTGGGACCAAGTTTTCGAATTTGTTCAGATAGCTGGGAGCGCGGCTCTCCAGAGCCGCGCATGGGGTTTCGCAAACCCGAGGAAGAGCGGCTCGGGAGAGCCGCGCTCCCAGCGGCATGGCATCAATCGGGAAAAACGCACAAGCTCGGAGTGGCGCGGTCCCAGCGGAAAATCAGGCGTTCTCCGCGGAGAGGATATCGCCGAACAGCTCCCAGCTTTGACCCTTGAAGCGCTGAAGCTGCATGGCCTGGAGAGGATAGTAGTCGGTTGGTCCGGTCGATACGGTGATGCCGGGCAGGATCATGGGGATGCGGAACTTCCGGAAGCCCGTCGCCTGCTGCATGACGTTGGCGCGCGTGAGATCGTCGCCGCAACGTCGCAGGGTCTCGGCCATCAGGAACGAGGCGGTGTAGCCGCTGACATTGCCGAGATCGGCGATGTGCGCGGTCGGATGGTACTTCGTCATGAAGGCCCTGAACGCCGCCATGTCCTCGTGCTTCTCCCAGGTCGAGTCGGTCGGATCCATGACGTAGGCCGCGGTCAGCACGCCCTGCACGTTGTCGAAGCCGGCGGGCTTCATCACCGTGCCGACGCTGGCCGAGACGTTGTTGACGTACTGCACCGGCTTCCAGCCGAGGTCGGCGACCTTGCGCATCGCCTGCGCGGCGAACTTCGGCGTGGCGATGTTGAAGAAGACGTTGGCATCGGCGGCCTTGAGCTGGATGATCTGCGAATCGACGGTCGGCTCGTTGATCTCGTAGGTCACGTGCTTGACCACCAGCCGCCGGGCGTCCTTGCCCAGGCCGTCCTTGAAACCCTCCCAGTAGTCCTTGCCGTAGTCGTCGTTCTGCATCAGCACGCCGATGCGCGGCTCCTTGACCGTCGCCAGGATGTGCCTGGCGTAGATCGTGCCCTCGGTATGGTAGTCGGGCTGGTAGCCCATCGTCCATGGGAAGTGCTTGTAGTCGCCCCACTTCGAGGCGCCGGTCGCCAGGTACAGATGCGGCACCTTCTTCTGGTTCATGTACTTGTGGATCGCGGTGTTGGTCGCGGTGCCGAGCGTGTTGTGGGTGCACAGCACCTTCTCCTGCTCGACCAGCTGGCGGATCAGCTCGACCGTCTTGGGCGGGCTATAGCCGTCGTCGAGCGAGATCAGCTTCACCTTGCGGCCGTTGATGCCGCCGGTGTCGTTGATCATGTCGAAGAAGGCGACGACCGCCTTGCCGTTCACGCCATAGGCCGAGGCCGGCCCACTATAGGGGCAGGTGTGGCCGATCCTGATCTCGCTGTCGCTCGCGCCGTCGTCGTATTTCTTCTGCGACCGGGCGACAGGGGGAGCCGCCACGGCGGCGGCCGACAGGCCGCCCAGGAACGCACGCCTGCTCGATCTCATCGTCATCCTCCCGAACACCGGAACTCTGCGGTTCCTGGCGGGAAGCCTATACCCGGCTGCTGCAACCGTGAAGGGAGGTGGTCAGAGCCAGCGCCGCACGGCCTGCACGCTGTCGTCCGGCCGGGTGTTGAAGCAGATGCGCGTGGTCGGCGCGGCATGGCGATGCACGACGTTGATCAGCTTTTCGAACAGCAGGAAGTGGTCGGGCGGCAGGCGCACGCCGGCACCGATCATGACGCAGTCGTAGCTGTCGCGCTCGAGGGCCTGCCGCACCGCCGCCTCCGCGGTCTCGCCGGTGTCGATGTAGAGCATGCGAACCCGATAGCCCATGGCCACGAGCTCGGCCTCGACAGCATCGAGCGCCTTCGTCAGGATCTCGCGCGTCAGGCCGGGCACCGGCACGCGGCTGTAGTCGACGACGGCCGGGTCGAGACCGACCGTGAGGACATGCTTTCCTTGCTCCATCGCCCGCTCCTTGTGCTTCGCAGGACGGGCAGCTTAGCTCACAGGATCAGCCGCCGTATGGCCGGATCGCCGCTGCGGCTCGCGAAGAGATGAACGAGCAGCAGGGTCGACATCTGGTTCGCTTCGTGCAGCCGCAGCGCACCCGAGCGCAGGCCGGCGGCGAATTCGTCCCAGGGGAGCTCGTGCAGGCGCAGTGCCTCGCTCTCCTCTTCGACCGGTGGGGCGAGCCGCGTCACGCCGACCGCGAGGAAGCCATGGACCTGGTTGGTGAAGCGCGATGCGGCGGGATGCAGCGCGCCGAGCGCATGCCATGTGCCGCCGCCGTAGCCGGTCTCCTCCAGCAGCTCGCGACGCGCTGCAGCCTCGAGTTCCTCCTTGGGATCGACATGGCCGGCGGGGATCTCGAGCATGGTCCGCTTCACGGCGTGGCGATATTGCTCGACCAGCAGCAGGCCGCCTTTGTCGTTGATGGCGACCACGTTCACCCAATCTGCGACCTCGATCACGTGGTAGGGCGACAGGATGTTGCCGTTGGGCAGGCGCACGCTGTCGCTGCGCAGGGTGAGCCAGCGGTCGCGATAGGGATAGGTCGATTCGAGCAGGCGCCATGGCTCGATCGGTTCCTGCGATTTCGGCATCGTCCCGCCTCCGTATCACTAACCGGTCAGGCCTTGCTCATCCACAGCCGGTCCGGAGCACTGGCGTCCCCTACGGGATTCGAACCCGTGTTACCGCCGTGAAAGGGCGATGTCCTAGGCCTCTAGACGAAGGGGACGAGGCGGTGCGCGGCAGGGTGTAACGGCCCCCGCCGCCGAAATCAAGGCGACCTGGGCGCCTCGGAGCCCGTGAGCCTTTGGCAAAGGGAGTTCCGCTGGGGGCGCGCCGCCCTAGCCCAACTTGCGCAGAATCGGCATGCTGCCTCAATAGAATCAATGAGTTAGCC
>CAMFJT010000080.1 GCA_945957125.1 uncultured Rhodospirillales bacterium
CCGACGCGCTGATCATGCATCCCGGCCCGATGAACCGCGGCGTGGAGATCGACTCCGAGGTCGCCGACGATCTCGACCGCTCCGTCATCCACGAGCAGGTCGAGATGGGAGTCGCCGTGCGCATGGCCTGCCTCGAGGCGCTGATCGGCGACCGCCGCAACACAATGGGAGCAGCGGCATGAGCGATCGCTCCCATCTTCTTGCCGGACCGCGGGCGTCCCGCCCGCTCAAACGCCTCACCAGCGGAAGGTCCTGAAATGAGCGGCAACATCCTGCGCGGGGTGCCGCCGCATGCCGGCTCCACCGCCTACATCAACGCGCGGATCGTCGATCCGACGGCGGGCGCCGAGTACACCGGCGCCATCCTGATCAGCGACGGCAAGATCGCCGATTTCGGGCCGAACCTGTTCGCTTCGGGCGCGCCCTACGGCATCGAATCGGTCGATTGCCGCGGTCTCCATCTCGCGCCGGGGCTGGTCGACGGCCGCGTGCACACCGGCGAGCCGGGCGAGGAGCACAAGGAGACGCTGGACAGCGCCGGCATCGCCGCCGCGGTCGGCGGCATCACCTCGATGGTGCTGCTGCCCGACAACGAGCCGCCGTTCGACGATGCCTCGCTGATCGAGTTCGTCGCCCGCCGCGCGCGCCAGATCAAGCTCGCCAACATGTACGCCTACGGCGCGCTGACCGTCGGGCTGGAGGGCCGCGAGCTGGCCGAGATGGGGCTGATGGCCGAAGCGGGCGCGGTCGCCTTCACCGATGCCGACCACGCCGTCGGCAATGCCCAGGTGATGCGCCGCGCGCTCTACTACGCCAAGGGCTTCGACGCGCTGATCGTCCACCTGCCGCAGGAGCCGACCCTGTCGGGCGGCCACATGACCAGCGGCATCATGGCGACGCGCCTCGGCCTCGCGGGCAATCCGCCGCTCGCCGAGGTCATGATGGTCGAGCGCGACATCCGGCTGGTGGAGATGACCGGCGGGCGCATGCACCTCGCCAAGATCTCGACCGCCGAATCGGTGCGCGTGATCGCTGCCGCCAAGGCGCGGGGCTTGAAGATCACCTGCGACACCGCCCCGCCCTACTTCGCGCTGAACGATCTCGCGGTCGGCGACTACCGCACCTTCGGCAAGCTGGTGCCGCCGCTGCGCGCCGAGGCCGATCGCCAGGCGATCGTCGAGGGCCTGCGGACGGGCGTGATCGACGCCATCGCCTCCGACCATCGGCCGCAGGACCAGGACAGCAAGCGCGTACCGTTCGCCCAGGCCGAGCCGGGCGGGATCGGGCTCGAGACCCTGCTACCGGTGTCGCTCGAGCTGGTGCACAACGGCAATCTCACCTTGCCGCAGCTCTTCCAGCGCCTGTCGAGCGCGCCGGCGAGGCTGTTCGGCCTGCCCGGCGGCAGGCTGGCCAAGGGCGCGCCGGCCGACCTGGTGCTGTTCGACGCGGACTATGCCTGGAAGATCGATCGCCCGGATTTCTGGAGCAAGACCAAGAACTCGCCGTTCGACGAGCGGCCGGTGCAGGGCCAGGTGATGGCGACCATCGTCGGCGGGCGCACGATCTATCGGCATGACGACTTCGCCCCGGCGGCAGCCGCCGCCGATTGATTGCCTCGAAACGGCCAACTGGTCTGTTATGGTCGCAGGATGATCCTTCGCTATCCTCTCTTCGTCGCCGCTGCCTTCGTCACCGTCGCGGGCGCGGCCGACGCCCAGCAGCCGCGCGACGACCTGCTCGACGCCATGAGCCGCCATGTCCAGATCTGCGCCGAGATCAGCGACAGCGCGCAACGGCTCGCCTGCTTCGACAAGATGCAGAACAAGGTCGGCGACGTGCAGGCACCTGCCCCGGCGCGCACGCCGACGCCGCTCCAGCCCCAGGCACAGCCCCAGGTGCCGGCGGCGCTGCCGCCGGCCAATCCGCCGCCACCGCCGCCGCCGCCCGCCTATAGCGGCGGCAGCCAGATCGGCAGTCCGACGCCGCTCGACCCGCCATCGTCCTCCGCCGGCGGCAGCCAGGTCGGCAATCCCACGCCGCTCGTGCCGCCACCGCTCATGGTTCCGGGCGGCGGCGCGGCGACGCTCGGCAACACGCCGGCGGCGCCTACGCCGCTGGGGCCGCCGACGAGCGATCCCGACCGTGCCTTCAATCCGCGTGACACCGGCTTCCGGCCGTCGGACGGCGCGATGCCGCGCCCGCAACCGCCGCTGCGCCGCACCGGTCCGCGGCCCGTGCCGAACTACAACCGCCCGATGCCTCTGGTGACGCTCGCCGCGTCCAACCTGACCTATGGCGATGCGCGCTACTGGCAGGTCACGGTCACCGTCACCTCCAACACCGATCGCAACCTCGATACCCAGGTGCGTTGCAACTTCCTCAATGGCGGCCGCTCGGTCGGCGAGGCCTATCTCGGCCCCGTGATGATGGCGGCCGGCGAGCAGATCTCGACCGAGCTGATCGGCCCGCCGACCAGCACCTTCGTCGACAGCACGAACTGCCGCGTCCTAAGCCCATAGGATCGTCGAACCGATGACGTGGACCCTCTACTTCCTCGCAACCCCCTTCGTCGTCGGCTACCTCCTCGGCTCGATCCCGTTCGGCCTGCTGCTCACCAGCGCGGCGGGACTGGGCGACATCCGCAAGCAGGGCTCGGGCAATATCGGCGCGACCAACGTGCTGCGTACCGGCAACAAGACGCTGGCCGCGGCGACCCTGCTGCTCGACGCGCTCAAGGGGCTGGTCGCCGTCGTCGCCTGCGGCCTGATCGGCGCGCCCTGCGCGGCCGCGGCGGCGCTTGGCGCCGTGGTCGGCCACATGTTCCCGGTCTGGCTGAAGTTCAAGGGCGGCAAGGGCATGGCGACGGCGATCGGCGTGCTGCTCGGCCTGAGCTGGCCGGCCGGCCTCATCACCTGCGCCTCCTGGCTGGTCGTCGCGGCGGCGTTCCGCTACTCCTCCCTCGCCTCTCTGCTCAGCGTCCTGGCCGGCGCGCTCGCCACGTGGTTCTTCCTTCCCTGGAGTTCGGCGGTGGTGGCGACCGTGATCGCGCTGCTCGTCTGGATCCGCCACCACCAGAACATCGACCGGCTGCTCAAAGGCACCGAATCGAAGATCGGGCAGCGCGCCTCTAGCGCAGCCGCGTGAAGCCGTCGGGGCTCCAGTCCTCGCTGCCCACGCCGTGATGGACGACGAACAGCCCGTCCGGATCGTACCTGTCCTTCGCCGCCCGCAGCCGCGCATAGTTCGCGCCCCAGAACGCCGTTTGCCAATCGGCCTCGAAGTAATCTGATTCCGAAACATAGGCGCCGGGATCGGGGACGACCTTGCGCAGCGCCGCCATCGCGGCGGACACGCTTTCGGCATCGCGCCGGGCGCGCGCGAGATCGGGCTCGTGGCCGGCCACGCCCGCGAAGGCCGGCGGCCCCTCGGCCGCGCTGATGGCCAGCGCGAAGGCCTCGATCACCGCCGGGTTCGTCGCGGTGTCGCGGGCGGCGGCGAGCGCGCCGGCCGGTGCCCCGGCCAGACCCTTGTTGAAATGCAGCGTCATGCGATGGCGCCGCGTGCTCTCGAACAGCGCATCGACGAGGCTGCCGCGCCGATCGCCGGCGAGCAGCGCCGCCGGCAGCCAGGTCGACTGGTAGGCATGGAGGAACCAGCCCGCCTCATGCAGGTTCGTGCTCCAGAAGACGTTCGTCGCCGAGGCGCCGGGTCGGTCGTCGGACAGCACCATCTGGGGGGCGTTCTGCTTGAGAAACGAGGCATCCCAGAGCGAAGCCGCGGGCACATGGAGGAAAAGCGGGGGCTGCACGAGCGCATAGTCGGCCCCCTGCGCCGCGATCCAGGCAAGGAACGGCTGCCACACCGCCGCCGCCCGCGCCTGGTCGAGATCCTGGAACACCATGCTGATCTCCAGCACGTTGCCCGGACGGAACGAGACCGTCTCGCCCCAGTGCGGGTTGAGCAGGCTTTCGCGATAGAACGCCATGAAGCGCTCGATCAGCCGACGGAAGGCGCCGTCCGACGCCGCCTTCACCGCAGCGAAAGCCGCCCCGAACAGCGGCGGCAGAGCGTGCGTCTTCAACGTGACACGCGTGATCACGCCCAGGCTACCGCCGCCGCCGCCCTTGAGCCCCCAGAACAGCTCGGGCTCGGAATGGGCGTTGGCGATCCGCACCACACCGTCGGCGGTGACGACCTCGGCCTCGAGCAGGCTCGCGGCGGCAAGGCCGTAGCGCTTCGAGAAGCTGCCGAAGCCGCCGCTCTGAATCAGCCCGGCCACGCCGACCGTCAGGCAGCCACCGCCCTGCACGTACCGCCCCGCCCTGCTCACCGCGGCATAGGCATTGCCCCAGACCACGCCGGCGCCGAGCGATACCGCCGGCTGCGGTGCCTCGGTCGAGCCCCTGGCCACGAAGCCGTCGTGCAGCTCGATCCGATCCATCGGCCGTGTCCAGACCAGCAGCGAATCGGGCGCGTTCGACGTGCCCTGATAGCTGTGCCCGCCGCCCTTCACCGCCAGCCGCAGGCGATGGCTCCGCGCGAAATCGACGGCCGCCGCCACGTCGGCAGCATCGCGCGCCGGCACGGCATAGACGCTGGGCGTCGAGGCCCAGGCCCCGGCCCAACCGCTGGTCTGGGTCAGGGCCGGCGAATCGCCGATCGCCCAAGGGTTCTTGAGCGAGCGGAAGACCGCGGCACAGTCGGCGCCGTCGGGCACAGCGCGACACGCCTGGATCGGCGAGCGGACCTCGATCAGACGACCGGCGATCCGCGAGTCGAGCTCCTTCCAGCCGGACGCCGAAGGCCAGCCGGCCTCGCCGGGCCTGACCCTGCGGAACGGTTGGGCATGGGCGGGGATGGACATCAGCGGCAAGCCTCCGGCGAGCTTCATCAGGGTGCGTCTCAGCATGGCGTTCTCCGTCAGTGGACGGGTCCGCTTCTATCCGGCAGGTCCTTGATTTCGCTGGAGAATGTGACGACCGGCGCTTCCCGTGGGACGACCGGCAGCCGTCCGGGGACGAGCGGCGGTCAGTTCTTCTTCACCGCCTTGCCCTCGTAGCGGCGGGTCCATTCGGCGAGGATGCGGGCGCGGTTGGCCGAGGCCCAGGCAAAGTCGTTCTTGATCATCGATTCGGCGACGCCCTCGGGATAGTCCGGGATGGTGCTGGCGATACCGGGCATGGCGACCTGGCTCACGAAGGTCGCGTAAAGCTCGTTGGCCTTGCGCGAGGCGGCGAAGTCCATCAGCCGGCGGGCGGCCTGGGGGTTCTTCGTGCCCTTGAGGATCGCGGCGGTATCCATCTCCCAGCCGCCGCCCTCCTTCATCAGCAGCCCGACGACCGGCGCCCCCTTGTGGCGCACCTCGGCGGCGGAGATCTCGGCCGAGATTCCGACCGGGAACTCGCCGGCCGCGGTCAGGCGGCAGGGCTGCGCGCCGGAGTGGACATACATCGCGATGTTCTCGTGCAGCCGGTCCATGAACGCCCATGCCTTCTCCTCACCGAAGGTCTGGATCCACGCCGAGACGTGGAAATAGCCGGTGCCCGAGGAGGCCGGATGGGGCATGACGATCTTGCCCTTGAACTTCGGATCGAGCAGGTCGAACCAGGACGCCGGCTTGGGCAGGCCGAGCTTCTCCCCTTCCACCGTGTTGAAGCAGACCGCGGCGACCCAGCCTTCCATGCCGACATAGGATGGCGGATCGGCCGGATCGCGGAAGCTGGGCTTCAGTGCGGCGAGGTTGTTCGGCGCATAGGGATCGAGCAGGCCGCGCTCCTTCAGCAGCATGGTCGAGGTGACGGCCAGCCCCCAGATCGCGTCGCCGCGCTGGGCATTCTGCTCGGCGAGGATC
This sequence comes from uncultured Rhodospirillales bacterium, assembly GCA_945957125.1. GTDB lineage: Bacteria > Pseudomonadota > Alphaproteobacteria > Reyranellales > Reyranellaceae > Reyranella. The sequence goes on from CAMFJT010000080.1 coordinate 5,852, forward strand.
TTGGCTGTGACGACACCGGTCGAATCGCGCAGCCAGACGATCTCGATGTCGCGGTTCTCGGCCTCGAACGCCTTCTTGAAGTCGGCGATGTTCTCGACCTCGAGCGTCGTATAGACCTGCAGGCGAGTGCGCTGCTGGGCGGACGCGGAGACGGCGGCAAGCAGGAGCACCGCCGCGGCAAGCCAGGATTTCATGCCGCGTCATACCATATATACGCGCCACGACATTGCCCGCCCGGAAGACCGCCGGTAGGGTCCGCGCCCCGTCGATGACAACCTCCACCGCCTCCCGCGCGCTGCCCTGGGCCCTGATCGGCGCTGCCTGCCTCGGCTCGTTCGCCGCGACCTCCAGCGGCACCACGCGCGCGCCGTTCCTGCTGGAGATGTCCCACGATCTCGGCGTCAGCATGCCGCTGGTCGCCAACCTCGTATCGATGACGGCGACGGCCTGGGGCTTCACCTCCGCCGTCGGCGGCTGGCTGTCGGACCGGATCGGCCGACGGGTGCTGCTGGTCGGCGGGTTGCTCGCCCTGGCGCTGGCGATGGCCGGCCAGGCGATGGCGGGCAGCTTCCTGTGGGTCGCGGTCTGGGCGACGATCGGCGGCGGCTGCGCCGGCGCCTTCACCGGCGTGGTCTTCGCCGAGGTCTCCGCCCGGGTCGAGGACCGCCAGCGCGGCCGCGCGCTGGGCTGGGTGATGACCGGCCAGTCGCTCACCCTGGTGGTCGGCGTGCCGCTCGCTGCCTGGATCGGCTCGGCGACCGGCTGGCGCGGCTGGAACCTGTGCGTCGCGGCCCTGGCCCTGGCCGGCGCCGTCAGCCTGTTTCTCACCGCCGGACGCGGCGGCGGCATCGCCGGCGCGGCGGCGCGACGGCCGTCGATGCGCGCGGCGCTGTCGCGGCATGTGCTCGGGCTGCTCGGCATCGGCGTCAGCGAGCGCATCTGCTACGGGCTCGCGACCATCTACTTCGCCACCTTCCTGCAGGCCGTTTACGGCCTGTCGCTCGGCGCGACGGCGCTGCCGCTGTTCGTCTTCGCGCTGGGCAACATCGCCGGCACGGTGCTGGGCGGCCAGCTTGCCGACCGCCTGCGCGATCGGATGCTGACCTTCGCGCTGGCCATGGTGCTGTCGGGGGTCGCGGCACTCGGCCTCTTCATGTGGCATCCCTCGCCGGCGATCTCCGTGGCGCTCGGGTTCGGCTACACCTTCCTGAACGCGGTCGGCCGGCCATCCTACATGGCGGCGCTGGCCAGCGTGCCCGACAACGTGCGCGGCACCGTGCTGGGGTTGAACGGCACCTCGGCGAGCGTCGGCTGGGTCGGCGCCGCGGCGTTGGGGGCGCTGATGATCAGCACGGTGGGTTTCGAGGGGTTCGGGCCCCTCGCCGCCCTTCTCGGCCTGGTCGGGGCGCTCGGGGCGCTGGCCAACCGACGCCGCAGGATTTCTATCTGAGGTTGTTTTACACGCCTCTCTTGAGACCTTAGGGTTGCCATCATGTTCGATGGACCCGCAACGACCGATCCCGACCCCGCCGAACGCCGCGCCCGGATCAGGCTGGCCCGCAGCCCGCGCATCGGCCCGGTGAAGTTCCACGAAGCCCTGCAGCACTTCGGTTCGGCGCGCCGCGCCTGTCGCGACCTTCCGGTCGCGCCCGAGGGTGAGATCGCGCGCGAGGAACAGGCGCTGGCGAGTCTCGGCGGGCGTTTTCTCGTCCATGGCGATCCCGGCTATCCGGCCGCGCTGGCCATCCTGCCCGACGCGCCGCCGGTGCTGTCGGCGATCGGCGACGCGGGCTTGCTGGAACGGCCGATCCTCGCCATCGTCGGCGCCCGCGACGCCTCGCTGGCCGGTCGGCGTTTCGCGGCGGAGCTCGCCGCCACTCTGGGCCTGGCCGGCTTCGTCATCGCCTCGGGTTTGGCACGGGGCATCGACGCGGCGGCCCATGAAGCCTCCCTCGGCACCGGTACCGTTGCCGTCCTCGCCGGCGGCATCGACCAGGTCTATCCGCCACAGAACCACGGGCTGCAGCGCGCCATCGCCACGCGCGGTCTGCTGCTGGCCGAGACACCGTTCGGGACGCCGCCGGTCGCCCGTTCCTTTCCGCGCCGCAATCGGATCGTCAGCGGCCTGTCGGCGGGGGTGATCGTGGTCGAGGCGGCGGAGCGCTCGGGTTCCCTGATCACCGCCCATCGCGCCCTCGAGCAGGGACGAGACGTGTTCGTCGTCCCGGGCTCGCCGATGGACCCTCGCTACGGCGGGTCGAATGCCCTTATACGGGACGGGGCTATTCTGGTGCGCGATGCGAACGATATTATCGGTGTGTTCGGAAAGCCGCAGTCGAGGCCGCAAGCCTTTGAGAAACATGTGAAAATTCCACGCGACAGCGCCACCGAAACGGTGCTGCAGGCATTGGGCGCAGTCCCCACCGCGGTTGACGAACTGGTACGCCGATGCCAAGTGTCCGCCGCCACCGTGGCGGAGGTCCTTCTGGCCCTCGAGCTGGAAGGCCGCCTGGAAAGGCACCGGGGTAATTGCGTATCCTTGATCTAGATCAATGATTTAGCTCCGGTTCTTGAAGTCAATACTGGAGCATGTTGCGAACGATGGACGTGCTGGTCGTCGAGTCGCCTGCCAAGGCCAAGACCATCGGAAACTACCTCGGACCGGGCTACACCGTGCTGGCCTCCTATGGCCATGTCCGGGACCTGCCCGCGAAGGACGGCTCGGTGCGTCCGGATGAGGACTTCGCCATGGACTGGGAGGTCGATTCCTCCTCCCAGAAGCGCATCGACGCGATCGCCAAGGCCGTCACCAAGGGCAGCAAGCTCTATCTGGCGACCGACCCGGATCGCGAGGGCGAGGCGATTTCCTGGCACGTGCTCGACATCCTGGCGCGCAAGAAGGCGCTGCAGGACGTCGAGGTGAAGCGGGTCACCTTCAACGCCATCACCAAGCAGTCGGTGCTCGACGCCGTCGCCCATCCGCGCGACCTCGACCAGCCGTTGATCGACGCCTACCTCGCCCGCCGCGCGCTCGACTACCTGGTCGGCTTCACCCTCTCGCCGGTGCTGTGGCGCAAGCTTCCGGGCAGCCGTTCGGCCGGCCGCGTGCAGTCGGTCGCGCTGCGCCTGATCTGCGAGCGCGAGGCCGAGATCGAGGTCTTCAAGAGCCGCGAATACTGGACGGTCGACGCCCTGTTCGACACGGCCAAGAAGCAGGGCCTCAAAGCCCGCCTCACCCATCTCGACGGCCGCAAGCTCGAGCGCTTCGACCTCGACACCCAGGAGCGCGCCGAACAGGCCAGGCGCGAGATCGAGCGCCGCGCCTTCGCGGTCTCGGCGATCGACCGCCGCCAGGTGCGGCGCAACCCGCCGCCGCCCTTCATCACCTCGACCTTGCAGCAGGAGGCCTCGCGCAAGCTCGGCCTCGGCGCCGCCACCGCCATGCGCATCGCGCAGCGCCTCTACGAAGGCGTCGATATCGGCGGCGAGACGGTCGGCCTGATCACCTACATGCGCACCGACGGCGTGCAGCTCGCGCCCGAGGCGATCGGCCAGACCCGCCGACTGATCGAGAGCAAGTACGGCCCGAGCTACCTGCCGCAGGCGCCGCGGGTCTATTCGTCGAAGGCCAAGAACGCCCAGGAGGCGCACGAGGCGATCCGCCCGACCGACCTGTTCCGCACGCCGCAGGACGTGGCCGCCCATCTCGACAAGGACCAGCTCGGCCTCTACGAGCTGATCTGGAAGCGCACCGTGGCGAGCCAGATGGAAAGCGCCGTGCTCGACCAGGTCACGGTCGACATCGCCAGCGCCGACAAGACCGTGCAGCTGCGCGCCACCGGCTCGGTGGTACGGTTCAACGGCTTCCTGACGCTCTATGACGAGGGCCGAGACGAGAAGAGCGAGGAGGACGAGAACGCCACCCTCCTGCCCGACGTCGCGGAGAACGAGGCGCTCGAGCGCCGCGAGGTCATCACCGAGCAGCATTTCACCGAGCCGCCGCCGCGCTATTCCGAGGCGAGCCTGGTCAAGAAGCTGGAGGAGCTCGGCATCGGCCGGCCCTCGACCTACGCCAGCATCATTGAAGTCCTGCAGCGGCGTAACTATGTACGGCTCGACCGCAAGCGCTTCATCCCCGAAGACCGCGGCCGCATCGTGACCGCTTTCCTGCAGACCTACTTCCCCCGCTACGTCGAATACGACTTCACCGCCCATCTCGAGGAAGAGCTGGACGAGATCTCCGACGGCAAGATGGACTGGCGCGCGGTTCTGCGCGATTTCTGGCAAGCCTTCTCGACCGCGGTCGGCGGAACCAAGGAGCTGCGCGTCAAGGAAGTGCTCGACAAGCTCGACGAGGAGCTCGGCCCGCATTTCTTCCCGGCCAACGACAATGGCCGCAACCCACGCGCCTGCCCGTCCTGCGCCGATGGCCGGCTGGGCCTCAAGCTCGGCAAGTTCGGCGCTTTCATCGGCTGCTCGAACTATCCGGAGTGCAAGTTCACCCGCAAGCTGGGGATCGTCGACCCGGAGAAGGACGCCATCAGCGGCGCCAATCTCGACGGTCCGAAGATCCTCGGCACCGACCCGGCGACCGGCAAGGTCGTCACCCTGCGCAACGGCCCGTACGGGCTCTATGTCCAGCTCGGCGAACCGGAAGGCAAGGAGAAGCCCAAGCGCGCCTCGCTGCTCAAGGGCATGACGCCGGACGAGCTGACGCTCGACAAGGCGCTCGCCATCCTGTCGCTGCCGCGCGAGCTGGGGCCGCATCCCGAGGACAAGGAGCCGGTGCTGGCCGGCGTCGGCCGCTTCGGGCCCTATGTGCGGCACGGCGCGAAGTACAAGTCGATTCCCGCCGACGAGAGCGTGCTCGAGATCGGCATGAACCGCGCCGTAGCGCTGCTGGCCGAGGCGAAGGCGGTCGGTCGCGGCCGCGCCGCGGCCAAGCCGCTCCGCACGATCGGGCCGCATCCCGGGGACGCGGCACCGATCGAGCTCTACGAAGGTCGCTACGGCCAGTACGTCAAGCATGGCGGCATCAACGCCACCGTGCCGCGCGACCTCAAGCCCGAGGAGCTGACGGTCGAGCAGGCCGTGTCGCTGCTGGCCGAACGCGCCGCGAAGAGCGGCGGCAAGAAGCCCAAGGCCGTCCGCGCCAAGAAGACGCCGCCGGCCGCGGCCAACGACTCCGGCGACACGACCAAGAAGAAGAAAAAGAAGGCCGCGCCCAAGCGCAAGGCAAAGGCCGCCGTTCCGCCGCGCACGGGAACCGATGGCTAAGGGCCGCGTCCCGACCCGCGACGAGCTGCTGGCCTTCATCAGGGAGAGCGCCACGCCTGTGGGCAAGCGCGAGATCGCGCGCGCCTACGGCTTGAAGGGCGACCAGCGCATCGAGCTCAAGCAGCTCCTGCGCGACCTGCGGGACCAAGGCGATATTGCCGCGGACCGCGCCAAGACATTCAAGGATCCTAAAGCACTGACTGACATCACCGTATTGGAGATCGTGCGCGTCGACGACGACGGCCACCTGCTGGCCATGCCGCGCCGCCACGACGAAGAAAAAGACGGCCCCGCGCCGCGGATCGAGATCGATCCGCACGGCTCGCGCGGATCGACCGCCCCCGCCGTGGGCGACCGCGTTCTCGCCTCGCTGAAGCGGCGCGGCAAGGACAGCTACCAGGCCCGCATCATCCGCCGCCTGGGCAGCGGCCCGAAGAAGATCCTCGGCCTCTACGAGGAGCCCAACGGGCGCAACGGCCTCGGCACCGTGACGCCGACCGACCGCAAGCTGCGTCGCGAGTTCGACGTCCGGCCCGCCGACAAGAACGGCGCGCAACCGGGCGACATCGTCTGGGTCGAGGAAGCCGGCAGCGAGCTGGCGCGCCGCGCCAGGGTGCTCGAAAGGGTCGGGCCGATGAGCGACCCGCGCACCGTCTCCCTCATCTCGATCGCGGCCAACGACATCCCGGTCGAGTTCCCGGAGGCCGCGCTGCGCGAAGCCGAGGCCGCTCGGGCCGCGCCGATGGGCGACCGGCTCGACCTGCGGCGCCTGCCGCTGGTCACGATCGACGGCGAGGATGCGCGCGATTTCGACGACGCGGTGTTCGCCGAGGCCGACCCCGATCATCCCGGCGGCTGGCGCATCCTGGTCGCGATCGCCGACGTGGCCTGGTACGTGCGGCCGGACAAGCCGCTCGACCGCGCCGCCTATCGCCGCGGCACCTCGGTCTATTTCCCCGACCGCGTCGTGCCGATGCTGCCGGAGGCGCTGTCGAACAACTGGTGCTCGCTGCTGCCGCGCCAGGACCGGCCGGTCCTGGTCGCCGAGATGTGGATCGACGCCGCGGGTGCTCTCAAGAAGCATCGGTTCCATCGCGCGATGATCCATTCTGCCGCGCGACTCACCTACAATCGCCTGCAAAGCGCACGCAATGGCGCACCGGACGAGGAGCTGGCGCCGCTGATGGACAGCGTCGTGGCGCCCCTTTACGGCGCCTTCGCCACCCTCCTCGCCGCCCGCGAGAAGCGCGGTGCGCTCGACCTCGACCTGCCCGAGCGGCTCGTGAAGCTGGGCGGCGACGGACGGATCGCGGAGATCGGCGTGCGCGAGCGGCTCGACAGCCACCGGTTGATCGAGGAATTCATGGTGCTCGCCAACGTGGCGGCCGCACAGGCGCTCGAGCAGCGCCACATGCCCTGCCTCTACCGCGTCCACGACCAGCCCGACGCGGCCAAGCTCGAGGGGCTGCGCGAGTTTCTCGGCACGCTCGGCATCGCCCTGCCGGTCGGCCAGCGCCTGCGGCCCGGCGACCTCAACCGCGTGCTGCAGGCGATCGAGGGCAAGCCCACGGCGCGGCTGGTCAACGAGACGATCCTGCGCAGCCAGAGCCAGGCGGTGTACGCGCCGGGCAATCTCGGCCATTTCGGGCTGGCGCTGGCGCGCTACGCGCACTTCACCTCGCCGATCCGGCGCTTCCCCGACCTGATCGTCCATCGCGCGCTGATCTCGGCCTACGGGCTGGGCGAAGGCGGCCTTCCCGCCGACGACAAGAGCCGCTTCGAGGAGTTCGGCGAGCACCTCTCGATGTGCGAACGGCGCGCCGTCGCCGCCGAACGCTCGGCGATGGACCGCTACGTGGCGGCCTACATGGCCGATCATGTCGGCGCGACCTTCTCCGGCCGCGTGACCTCCGTGACGCGCTTCGGCCTGTTCCTGGCGCTCGACGGCAGCGGCGCCGACGGGCTGCTGCCGATCCGCAGCCTGGGCCAGGAGTTCTTCCGCCACGAGGAAGGCCGGCAGATGCTGGTCGGCGAGCGCACCGGCGAGACCTACGGGCTGGGCGACCGGCTGAAGGTCCGGCTCGACCAGGCCGACACCGCGACCGGCGGGCTGCTGTTCGACCTGGTCGAGGTGAACGAGCGGGTCGAGCGCCAGGCCCCGGCGCGCGGCCATCGGCTGGCGGAACGGCGCGGCCCGCGTCGTCCGGTCGCGCATGCCAAGGGCGCTCGGGACAAACGGTCGCGACGACGAAACTAGCGGCGTCGCGCATCCTCGCAGGATGTCGCCTCCCGACCCTGCTTCCAGGGATGTCCCCGTCGATCTCCTGACCGCGATGCGCCGCGGCTGGCGCGGACGTTGCCCGCGCTGCGCCGACGGCCCGCTGTTTGGCGGCTTCCTCAAGATGCGCAGCCACTGCCCGGCCTGCGGGCTGGTGCTCGATCCCTACCGGGCCGACGACGCGCCGGCCTATTTCACGATCTTCGCCGTCGGCCACATTATTGTCCCCCTCGTGCTGGTATTCGAGCGCTACGGCCAGCAGCCACCGCTTTGGGTGCACGCCGCGCTCTGGCTGCCGCTGTCGGTGCTGCTGGCCCTGCTCCTGCTGCCGCGCATCAAGGGCGCGGTCATCGCGCTGCTGTGGGCGTATCGGATCGCGGCGCCGAAGCCGACGTCGGAGGGGCTCGACCTTTCTCCCTGATCCCGGCTGGCTGGCCGGCAGAGGCTTGTGCTAGGCTGCAGACGTGGGGTGTCCCGAGGTGCCGGTCATTCGCTTCCTGAACATCGCGCTGTCCCATGCGGCGGCCGCTCTCCTCGCCGCTTCGCTGGTCGCCTCGTGCGTACCGGCAGGCGACAGCTCCTCGGTTCCCGGGCGCAGCCCTGCGGCGGCGGCCGACGTCAGCGTCGAGCGGGTCGTGCTGCAGGCCTACCGCTCGATCGGCGACCGCCATCTCAACACCCCCGACTTCCGCAAGATGTCGCAGGAGACCTACAAGGGCTTCGCGAGCGCCGATCCGGCGCTGTCGCTGGAGGCCGGCGACAAGTCGTTCATGCTGCTGCGCGACGGCCGCCAGGTGGTGTCGCGGCCCACGCCGGCGGATCCGACCGACGGGCGCGCCTGGGGCGGCATGCTGGCCGAGCTGTTCGCCGCCTCGCTCGACGCCTCGCCGGTGCTGCAGCAGACCGAGCGCGGCGCGCTGATCAAGGGCGCCATGCTGGCCACCACCCGCCAGCTCGACAAGAACAGCCGCTACGCCGACCCCGAGGAGGCCCGGGACAACCGCTTCCAGCGTGACGGCGGCGGCGGCATCGGCATCACCGTCGAGCGCACCGACGACGGCCGCATCCTGATCCGCGCGGTGCAGGACGGCTCGCCCTCGGCCAAGGGCGGCGTGCTGGCGGGCGACCAGATCGTGGCGGTCGACGGCGAGGCGATGGTCGACCGCTCGCTCGCCGACGTGGTGCACAAGCTGCGCGGCAATGTCGGTCAACCGGTCACGCTGACCGTGCTGCGCGGCGGCAATCGCGAGCTGGCGATCGAGATGCGGCGCGGCCGCATCATCCCGACCACGGTGACCTACGAGCGCAAGGACAACGTCGCGCTGATCCACCTCACCGGCTTCAACGGCGCCACCACCGACACGCTGGTCCATGCGCTCGACCGGGCGCGGGTGGAGATCGGCCGCGACCTGCAGGGCGTCATCCTCGATATGCGCTCGAATCGCGGCGGGCTGCTCGACCAGGCGCAATCGGTCTCCGAGGTGTTCCTGGGCGACGGCGTCATCTTCTCGACCCAGGGCCGCCATCCCGACAGCCAGCGGACCTACAAGAGCGGTAGCCGCAAGGCGGCCGAGGTGCCGATGGTGGTGCTGGTCAACGGCAATTCCGCCTCGGCGGCCGAGATCGTGGCCGCCGCCCTGCAGGACCGCGGCCGCGCCGCCGTGGTCGGCACGACGAGCTACGGCAAGGGCACGGTGCAGACCGTGATCCGGCTGCCCAACGAGGGCGAGCTGATCCTGACCTGGTCGCGCCTGGTGGCGCCGTCGGGCTACACCTGGAACGAGCAGGGCGTGATGCCCAACATCTGCACCGCCAAGGTGGCCGACCCGGGCCAGCTCGCGCCCGCCGCCGTCGACGCCAACAAGGCGCTGCTGCAGCGCTGGCACGCCGAGCGCAACCCCAGCCAGCAGGAAGTCGTGAACCTGCGCAAGATCTGCCCGCCGGGCGAGGAGACGCCGGACCGCGACGTCGACATCGCCGCCCGCCTGCTGCGCGACCCGACGCTCTACGCGCACGCCGTGCGCAGTGGCTCGATCGAGCAGGCCGCCGCGCCGCGCTGATCGGGCTCCCCTTCCCCGCGGCGCTTGACAGCGCGCCGCCGATGACTAAGTTGCCCGCCTTCCAAAGGAACAGACCATGGCCAAGCCGACCTCGATCCTGATCAAGATGATCTCCAGCGCCGACACCGGCTTCTTCTACGTGACCAAGAAGAACCCGCGTACCAAGACCGAGAAGCTCGAGCTCAAGAAGTACGACCCGGTCGCGCGCAAGCACGTCGTGTTCAAGGAATCCAAGATCAAGTAATCCGGGTCCACCCCGAAGCAGCGATCGAGCCGCCCCTTCGGGCGGCTTTTTCGTGCGCGACTTCGTTCAGAATGGCAGCGCCCTCATTGCTGCACGTCGCCATCCGCCCAACCAGATCATATACCCAGGAGCAGGCCTTCGAATGGTCCTCCCCTCGGGGCCGCTTCGAGCCCATGCAGGCCGCCCCTCCGGCGGCGGCTGCCGCCCGGATTCTCCAGGGGGGAAAATTGCAGTGCCGTCCCTCTGTCCCTCTCCTGCACTCGGTCAGGCCGCCGTAAGACCCCGGTGTTACAAGGTGATTCCACCAAGAAGGCAGGATTCACCATGATGAACGCGCACAATGCTCCCAGCGGGACAGCGCTCCAGCGGTCCGTTGTCGTTACGGGAACGTCCACTGGCATCGGCCGGGCGTGCACCAAGGTGCTGCTCGCGAGCGGCTTTCACGTTTTCGGCAGCGTGCGCACGCAGGCTGACGCCGGGCGGTTGTCGCGGGGGTTCGGCGCGAACTTCACGCCGCTCGTGTTCGATGTGACCGACGAGGCCGCCGTTGCGGCGGCGGCCGCCAGGGTCAAAGCTGCACTGGGGAAAACCACGCTGTTCGGGTTGGTCAACAACGCCGGGATCACCGTCCCGGGCCCGCTACTTCATCTCCAGATCGACGATTTCAAGCGCCAGATCGACGTCAACCTCACCGGCCAGCTGCTCGTGACGCAGGCCTTCGCGCCATTGCTCGGCGCCGACCCGAGCCGCGAGGGGAAACCCGGAAGGATCGTCATGATCTCGTCGGCCGGCGGCCGGAATGCCATGCCCTTCCTCGGCTCCTATTCCGCGTCGAAATTCGCGCTCGAAGGCTTGTCCGAATCCTTGCGCCGCGAGCTGATGCTGTTCGGCATCGACGTGATCGTCGTGGCGCCCGGTTCGGTCGCGACACCGAACTGGGACAAGGCGATCGCCGACGTCTCGGCATTCGGCGCGACGCCCTACGCCGGCGCCCTGGCGACGATGAGGCGCCACCTTGTTTCCGGCAGTGGAAACGGCCTGCCGGCCGAGATTTTGGGCGAGGCGATCAGGACCGCGCTCACGGCCGCCAAGCCGAAGACCCGCTACGCGGTGCCCGCCCCCTCCTTGCGCAGCCTCGTGGGGCGCCTGTTGCCCAAGCGATTCATGGACAACCGGATCGCCCGCCGGCTCGGCCTGGAAAATGCGCCACGACCGGCCCCTTCGGCCCACGCCGAATCGGCCCACGCCGAACCGGTGCCCTATTCCACCCTCTCCCTCAAGGTCTCTTAGCTCATTCCGCCGCGCCTTCTCAGGCCGGCGCCCGAAAGGTCGGGAATGCGTCGACGTACCTGAAGTAGTGCGCCAGGTGGCGGTCCGACGCCGTCAGCAGGCCGCGGCGGAAGCGGATCGTGCTCAGCACCGGTGCGTCCTCCGCGTTGAGGCGGTCGACCATCGCCTGGACCTCTGGCAGGCGCGCGCTCTCGCCCTTCGGCACGCCCACGACGAAGAACCCGCTGGAGCGGCCGGGCGCGACCGGCGCGCCGGTGAAGAGCTGGAACATGTCGCGGCCGCCCAACCGTAGATGCTGGGCGAAGCTGTTCGTGCCGGTGATTCGGCCGTGCTGGAGATGGTACGGGCTCTCGACCCGGAACTCGATGCCGCCGGCATCGACCTCGAGCGTCTCGGGCAACGACGCGGCCGGCAGGCCGTGCAGGGTGCGCAGGTGCTGGAAGTCCACTCCGTTGGAAACGGCGACCCAGGTCTCCCACGGCCGCTCTCCACGAGCATGCGCGGCGTAGTCGATCGTATCCGGCTGCGCGCCCGGGATGCGCGGCAGCGGGAAATCGGGGCGCTCGCCGTTGAACATCCAGACCAGGCCCCACTGCTCCGCCGCCGGATAGGTGAAGAGGCGAGCGGCGTCGGGAATCCTGTCGCCGCTCGGGATGTGGGCGCAGGCGCCCTGACCGTCGAACGACCAGTGATGATAGGCACAGCGCAGCCGGCCCTCGACCACCTCGCCGATCGAGAGGTCCGCACCGAGATGCGGGCACCAGGCGACCTGCACCACGGGGCGGCCGTCGGCATCGCGCCAGGCGACGACACGCGTGCCGAGAACGTCGCGGCCGATGACGGCGCCGGATGCGAGATCGCCGGTCAGGCAGAGCGGATACCAAGAGCGGTGGTAGCCCGTTTCGGGAACGGCCGGATTACGGTCGGCCATGCGGGTCAGAGCCGTCACGACACCCATGGTGTCCTCCTTCGAAGCATGGTACCAATCGGTACCGAACGACATGCTTTTGGTACTGATCGGTACCAACGTCAAGAGAGAATCGTGCCCAGCCGCAAGAAGCCAACGAACGCTGCCCATCCCGCGCCGATCGATCTCCTGCCGCCGCGCCGCAAGGCCATCCTGGTCGCGGCGGTCGGCGTGCTCGCGGAGAAGGGCTATGCGCGCGCCAGCACGCTCGAGATCGCCACGCGCGCGCGCGTCTCCAAGCGCGAGCTCTATGCCGAATTCGGCAGCAAGCGTGGCATCCTGGAGGCGCTGATCGACAGCGGATCGGCGGAGATGCTGGCACCGCTCGTGCCCGCGGCGATCGGCGACCGTCGCGCCTTTGGCGCAGCGCTCGTCGCCTACGGCGCCGCCGCGATCGCTACCCTCTCCAATCCATACGTGCTCGCGCTGTATCGGCTGGCCATCGCCGAGGCGCCGGCCAACACCGAGCTGGGCGAAGTCCTTGCCGACCGGGGCCGCGAGCCGAACCGGAAGGTCCTGACCGAGCTGATGCGCCACGGCCAGGCCGCCGGCTTCATCGGCGGCAGCGATCCCGGGCAAGTCGCGGCCGAGTTCTTCGCCCTGTTGATGGCCGACCGGATGGTCTGGCTACTGCTGGCGGTCGAGCCGCCGCTCGCCCCCGACAACGCCACGGCCTGCGCCGAGCGCGCCACGCGCGCGGTGCTGGCACTGCATCCCGCCCCCGCCAAGAAGCCGAGAGTTGCGGAAGCGTGATTGATTGGACCGGTGTCAGCCCTGGGACGACCGAGGCCCGATCGGCGTGCCGTCGAAGCCGGTGAGCGGCAGGCCGAGCCAGGCGATCAGGGTCGGGGCGATGTCGACCAGGCTGGTCGGGCGCGGTGCGGTGCCGGTCGTACGGCCGTCGTTGACCATCAGGAACGGGCGCGTCTCGTCCGGCCCCCAGCCGCCATGCTGGCCACTGCCGACCGGCACCGGCTTGTCGCCCTCGGCCGCGACCCAGCGCTTGCCCGGCACGCCGTAGCGGTTGGACTCGGGACGGCGCGCCATGTTGACGGCTGCAACCACGCCGCCGTCCGCGGCAAAGCCGTAGCGCGCCAGGTCGTCGCCGGCGACCACGGCATCGGCCCACGGCTCATCGCGCATGGCGTCGAGGATGCCCAGCAACGCCGCCCGACCGCGATCGGTGGCATAGAGCAGCGCCGATGTCCCCTGCCCGGCCACGGCGATGTCGCCTGCCTCGAGCTGGCGCCACAGCCGCCGCTCGGCCAGCCAGCCCTCGATGCTGATGGCCGCGCCGATCGTCTCCTGGCCGTGGTCGGAGCCGACCAGCAGCAGGATCTCCTCGCCCGCCGCGCGCAGGCGCTCGACGGTTCGCACGATCTCCCGCACGCATCGCTCGGCTCCGGCCAGCGCCTCGCCATGCGCCGGCGAGCCGAGCGGCACGCCGTGCAGCGTGTGGTCGGGATCGCACAGCCAGGTCAGGGCGACGGCCGGTCGGCGTTCCTCCAGCACCTCGCGGCAGAAGCGTTCGGTCATCGCCCAGTCGCCCGCGGAATCGTGCGTCACCGCGAGTGGCTCGATCGGCGTGCCGCCCGGCGCGTGGCTGCCGCTGCGGTGATAGACGTAACCGTACGCATCGGGGTCGAGGAAAAAGGCCGCACCCGGCGAGACGTTCGACATCGCGATGCTGCCGCCCGCTTCCGCGACTCGCTCGGCAATCGCCGGCACGCGCAACGTACGGCCGGTGGCGCGGCGCATGTGCTCGCGGAAATCGGGCGCACCGACGTCGCGCACCACGATCCTGTCGTCCTCGAACAGGCCCATGCGATTGCCGTGAAGACCGTGCCGCGCGGGATGACAGCCGGTCGCCACCGACGCCGCCGATGCCCGTGTCACCGACGGGAACACCGCGGCATGGTCGGGGCACCACAGGCTTCCGCCCTGCAGATCGTGCAGCACCGGCGTGGCCTGCGGCCCGATCCAGTTGCGCCCCAACCCGTCACAACACACGAATACTGCCCGCCGAGACATGCGCCGATCTCCCTTGCGTCGACGGACGGATGGTAGTCGACTTCCGTCGATAACTCAGGAGGAAACGATGCAGTTCGGCTATTTCACCATGCCCTCCCATCCGCCCGAGCGGTCGCTCAAGGACGGGCACGAATGGGACCTCCAGGTGATCCGCTGGCTCGACGCGCTGGGCTTCGCCGAATGCTGGATCGGCGAGCATCACACTGCACCGTGGGAGCCGCATCCCTCGCCCGACCTGCTGGTCGCGCAGGCGCTGATGCAGACCAAGAACATCCGGCTGGGGCCGGGCGGCTTCCTGCTGCCCTATCACCATCCCGCCGAGCTCGCCAACCGCGTCGCCATGCTCGACAACATCTCGGGCGGGCGGCTGAATTTCGGCATCGCCGCCTCGGGCCTGCCGAGCGACTGGGCGATGTTCAACGTCGACGGCATGTCGGGCGTCAACCGCGACATGACGCGTGAGGCGCTCGAGATCATCCTCAAGCTGTGGAGCTCGCCCGAGCCTTTCGACTACAAGGGCAAGTTCTGGCACGTGACCAAGCCCGACACGATGTTCGGTTTCCTCAAGCCGCACATCAAGCCGATGCAGACACCGCATCCGCCGATCGGCGTGGCGGGACTGAGCAAGAACTCCGACACGCTGAAGCTCGCCGGCGAGAAGGGCTTCCTGCCGATGAGCCTCAACCTCAACCCGGCCTATGTCGGCAGCCACTGGGACGCGGTCGAGGCGGGCGCCGCCAAGGCCGGCCGCACCGCCGACCGCAACGACTGGCGCATGGTGCGCGAGGTGTTCGTCGCCGATACCGACGAGGAAGCGATGCGGCTGTCGGCCGGCGCCAACATGGGCCGCATGATGCGGGAATACTTCCTGCCGCTGCTGGGCAATTTCGGCTTCCTCGAATACCTGAAGCGCGATCCGAACGACGCGGACTCGGACGTGACGCCGGAATACTGCGCCAAGCACAACTGGATCGTCGGTTCGCCGAAGACGGTGATCGAGAAGATCGAGAAGATCTACGACGAGGTCGGCGGCTTCGGCCAGCTCCTGGTGTTCGGCTTCGACTATGTCGACAAGCCCGAAGCGTGGAAGCACTCGCTCGAGCTGTTGTCGAAGGAAGTCATGCCCAAGGTGCAGCACCTCAAGCCCAAGGCACGCAAGCTCGCGGCCGAATAGCCCTTTCCGCCGGGACCGCGCCACTCCGTGGCACTCTCTTCATGAGGCGCCACGGAATGGCGCGGTCCCAGCGAAGACTCCTACACAGGCGGTACGCCCTCGCGTTTGGCGAGGAAGGCCGCGGCAGCGAAGCCGGCGGCGGCGACCAGCATGATCGCCGCCAGGCCCCACAGTACCGGCGTGTAGTTTCCGAAGGCGCTCCAGGCGAGGGCGCCCATCAGCGGGCCGGCGGCGCGCATGACGTTGGTCGGCATGGTGAGCGCGCCGGTGACGATGCCATAGCCTTCGGGACCGATGAACTCCGGCACCGCCATGCCGCGCAGGATGGTCACCAGCCCATTGGCCACGCCGTAGATGATGGCGAACAGGATCAGCCCGTAGACGTCGTGGATGCCGGCGGCGAGCATCGCCATCGATACCGGGAAAGCGAAGTAGATGCCGGCGCCGAGCTGGATGGCGGTGACGTGCTTCTGACCGGCCATCAGCAGCACGCGGCCGACGACCTGCATCGGCCCGATCAGGGCGATGATCGCCATGACCACGCCGGTCGGCACGCCGCGCTCGTCGAGCAGCGGGATCAGGTGGAAGCTCATGGCCGAAAAAGCCAGCCCGTAGCCCGCGAAGGCCACGACCAGCCCCCAGAAGGCCGGCACCCGGACCGCCGCCGCGAGCGGGCTCCTGCCGGCCGTGCTCTGGCGCGGCTGGCCGATCGGGACCGCCGCTTCCTTCGGACCGGGCACGAACAGCGCATGGATCAGCACGGCGACGCCGAGATTGATGGCCGCCAGCACCACCAGCGTCGGCCGCCAGTCGATCCGCTCGATCAGGAGCTGCGCGAAGGGGATGCCGAAGGTGCTGGCCAGTCCGCCGACGAAGGTCATCACCATGATGGCCTGGCGGAAGCGCGGACCGTAGACGCGAGTGATCACCGCGAAGGCCGGTTCGTAGAGCGTGACCGACTGGCAGGCGCCGAGCCCGAGCCAGACCAGGTAGAACATCGGCAGCGATTCGACCTTCGACCAGACGAACATCAGCACGGCCGCGAGCAGCGAGCCGCCGGTCATCAGCAGCCGCGCATGACCGCGGTCGATCCACGCGCCGACCGGGATCGAGCACAGGCCGGCGACGAGCAGCCCTGCCGACAGCGCGCCGAACATCTCGGTGCGCGACCAGCCGAGCTCCTGCTCCATCGGCACGACGAACAGCGGAAAAGTGTAGTAGACCAGCCCCCAGGTGATGAGCTGGCCGAGCGAGAGGACCCACAGGATCGTCGAGGGGCGCTTGCGCCACGGGCCGCCGCTGCCGAAGCCCGCGATGGTCGAAGAATCCTTGCCTTGTCCGTCCATGTCATCGAAGCGTAATGCAAGGCAGCGACGGAGGATAGGCTGGGGACGGGCATGCGCATCGGGATCGATCTCGGCGGCACGAAAATCGAAGGGCTCGTGCTCGACGGCGACGGCGCGGAACGCGCGCGGCGGCGCGTCGCCACGCCCACCGGCCCCTACGAAGACACGGTCGCGGCGATCGTCGCCCTCGTCGCCGATCTGGAGGCGCAGGTGGGTGCGCGCTGCACGGTCGGCATCGGACATCCCGGCGCGATCTCGCCGGCGACCGGGCTGATCAAGAATGCCAACTCCACCCGGCTGAACGGCCGGCCGCTGCGCGCCGACCTGGAGCGCCGCCTCGGGCGCGAGGTGCGGATGCAGAACGACGCCAATTGCCTCGCCGTCTCGGAGGCGTCCGACGGCGCGGCGGCCGGATGCGGCGTCGTGTTCGGCGTGATCCTGGGCACCGGCGTGGGCGGCGGCGTGGTGGTCGACGGCCGGCCGATCACCGGCGCGCAGGCGATCGCCGGCGAATGGGGCCACAATCCCCTGCCCGCGCCGCGCGACGACGAGCGGCCCGGCCCGGCCTGCTATTGCGGCCGCGCCGGCTGCATCGAGACCTGGCTGAGCGGCCCGCGCCTGCAGGCGCAGTTCGCGCACCGCACCGGCCGCACGCTGCGCGCCACCGAGATCGCCGACGCCGCCGCAACCGGCGATGCGCAGGCGGGCGAGCAAATGGAGCTCTATTGCGATCGCCTCGCCCGCGCGCTCGCCGGCGTGATCAACATCCTCGACCCGCACGCCATCGTGCTGGGCGGCGGCCTCTCGCGGATGAGCCTGCTCTACGAGCGCGTGCCGGAGCTATGGAAGCGCTACGTCTTCTCCGAGCCCGACCGGATCGTCACCCGCCTGCTGCCGCCCCGCTTCGGCGATTCGAGCGGCGTGCGCGGCGCGGCGTGGCTCTGGCCGGCGGGATAATGTTCGCGTTCCGCTGGGGGGCGCGCCACCCCATTGGGGCGCCCCCCACCCGGAGGCCCCCCGAAACCGACAACGGGCCGCAGAGGGCGGGCAGGGTGTCAGGGGCGGGGCCGGGGCGGCGGGTGGTGGGTCGGGAGGTCTGGCGGGCGGGTCAG
>CAMFJT010000081.1 GCA_945957125.1 uncultured Rhodospirillales bacterium
GGGACCGCTATGATCCAATGTCCGGCAATAAATTCACAACCACGGAGTGGCGCGGTCCCAGCCGTGAGCTATCGGACCGTGCCGGCGCCCAGGACACCGGACATGCCGCTGAAGAACTTGCCGTCGCGGTCGAGCCTGTCGAGGTCGCTCCACCAGCGATCGGCCTGCACGGGTGTGATCCATCCCTTCTCGCGGGCGCCGTCGAGGCTGCGGCGAAGGGAAAGCACGCGTTCGGCCACCGCGAAGCTGCCGAAGGTCAGGCTGCCCTGCTCGACGAAGACGTCCGTACACCCCGCCTCGACCAGCAGTCGGCGGACCTCGCGCCCGATCGCGCCATGGGCCAGCGTGACGTCGCTCTTGTAGCGCACCACCGCGCGCGTGACGTCGATGTCCACGCCGCCAATGGCGACCGTAGGCCAGTCGGGTTCGAGCACGGCCAGCCGGCCGCCCGGGCGCACCACCCGCGCCATCTCGCGCACCGCCTTTGCGGGATCGGGAAGATGCTGCAGCACGCGGTCGACCCGCGCGCCGTCGAACGAGTTGTCGGCAAAGCTCAGGGCCTGCGCATCCTCGACCTGGAAGCTCAGCGGCAGGCCGAGCGGAGTGGTGCGCCGCGTCGCTTCCGCGATCAGGTCCTGGCTTGCATCGATGCCGACCACGCGGCCGGTCGGGCCGACCCGTGCAGCCAGCGCCTCGGCGTCGAGGCCGAGCCCGCACCCGATCTCGATCGCCGACATGCCGGGACCGAGGTTCAGCAGGTCCATCGTCTGGCGCTTCTGGGCGGCAAGCACCTCGTTCATCATCTCGAGATAGCGCGCGGCAGCGCCGGATTGCCCGTCGATCCGGCGCCAGCCCTCGGAGCTGCCGTCGTAGCGAGTGGTGTTCATGGCCTTCTCCCCCCGAGGGGAGCTTAGGCCGCTGCGGCGCCTGGCGCCAACCACTGGTCGAAGTCGCGCAGGGCGCGGACGGCCATCGCCTGCTTGCGCTCCTTGCCGCGATGATTGCCCTCGATCGGCGGGAACAGCCCGAAATTGATGTTCATCGGCTGGAAGGTCGCGGCATCCGCGCCATCGGTGATGTGGTTGAGCAGCGCGCCCATCGCCGTCGTCGGAGGCGGCAGGCTCGGCGTCTCGCCGCGCAATTCGGCGACGGCAAAGCGGCCGGCCAGCAGGCCGACGGCGGCGCTCTCGACATAGCCCTCGCAGCCGGTGATCTGGCCGGCGAAGCGCAGCCGCGGCAGCGCCTTCAGCCGCAGCGTCGCATCGAGCAGGCGCGGGCTGTTGAGGAAGGTGTTGCGATGCAGCCCGCCCAGCCGCGCGAACTCGGCGTTCTGCAGCCCCGGAATCGTGCGGAACAGGCGGACCTGCTCGGCATGCTTCAGCTTGGTCTGGAAGCCGACGATGTTCCACAGCGTGCCGAGCGCGTTGTCCTGGCGGAGCTGCACGACGGCCCACGGCCGACGGTCCGTGCGCGGATCGCGCAGGCCGACCGGCTTCATCGGCCCGAAGCGCAGGCTCTGTGGCCCGGTCGAGGCGATGACCTCGATCGGCTGGCAGCCCTGGAAGTAGGGTGTCGTGGCCTCCCACTGCTTGAACTCGGTCTTGTCGCCGGCCAGCAGGCCCGCGACGAAGGCCTCGTACTGCGCCTTGTCGAGCGGGCAGTTGATGTAGTCCGCGCCGCTGCCGCCGGGGCCGGCCTTGTCGTAGCGCGACTGCTTCCAGGCGACCGACATGTCGATGCTGTCGTGATGCACGATCGGCGCGATGGCGTCGAAGAAGGCGAGCGATTCTTCTCCGGTCTCGCGCGCCAGCGCCTCGGCCAGCGCGGCGGAGGTGAGGGGGCCGGTGGCGACGATGGTGTGGTCCCATTCGGCCGGCGGCAGGCCGGCGACTTCCCCGCGTTCGAGAGTCACCAGCGGGTCGGCGAGCAGCGCCTCCTGCACGGCGGCGGAGAAGCCGTGCCGGTCGACCGCCAGCGCGCCGCCGGCCGGCAGCTTGTGCGCGTCGGCCGCGCGCATGATCAGCGAGCCGGCGCGGCGCATCTCCTCGTGGATCACGCCGACGGCGTTGTTCTGCGCATCGTCGGAGCGGAAGGAGTTCGAGCAGACCAGCTCGGCGAGCCGGTCGGTCAGATGCGCCTCGGTGCCGCGCACCGGGCGCATTTCGTGCAACACGACCGGCACGCCGGCGCGCGCGAGCTGCCACGCCGCCTCGCTGCCCGCGAGGCCGCCGCCGACGATGTGCACGCTCTTGCTGCTTGACGCCATGTGCTCCAACCTGAAACCGTGCGCCTCCTTACAAGGGGGAGCCCGCCATGGCCATCGTCTATCACAATCCCAAGAGCGTCTCGCTTTCCGGCAAGTACAGCCTCGGCGCCGAAGTGCCGGCCGGAGCGCGCACGCTCTTCGTGTCGGGCCAGGTCGGCGTCGATTCGCGCGGCAAGCTGCAGCCGACGTTCGAGAAGCAGGCCGTGCAGGTCTGGAAGAACATCGGTCAGGTCCTGAAGGCCGGCGGCATGGGCTACAAGGACATCGTCAAGATGACGACCTTCCTGACCGACAGCCGCTACATCGTGCCCAACCGCGCCGCGCGCGACCAGTTCATCGGCGCGCCCTATCCCGCCTCGACCCTGCTGGTCGTCGCAGGCCTTGCCGATCCCGCCATGCTGATCGAGATCGAGGTCGTCGCGGCAAAGGCCTGAGACATGCTCATCGCGCAGCTTTCCGATCCGCACCTCAAGAGCCCGGGCCAGCTTCTCTACGATCGCATCGACACCGCGGGCTATCTCGAGCGCGCGGTGGCGCACGTCCTGCGGCTCGATCCGGCGCCCGACCTGGTGATCATGACCGGCGACCTGGTCGATGGTGGCAAGGCGGAGGAATACGCCCTGCTGCGGCGGCTGCTCGCGCCGCTGCCGATGCCTGTCTATGTCATCCCCGGCAACCACGACGCCCGTGAGCCGCTGCGGGCGGCGTTCGCCGACAGGGGCTTCTTCCCGGCCGACGGCTTCCTGCACTACACGGTCGAGGACCAGCCCGTGCGGCTGATCGCGCTCGACACGCTGGTCGAAGGCAAGCCGTACGGCGCGTTGTGCGAGGAGCGCCTCGCCTGGCTCGACGCACGCCTGGGCGAGCAGGGCGACAAGCCGGTGATGCTGATGATGCACCATCCGCCCTTCGACTGCGGCATCGATGCCTTCGACCATGCCCGGCTGCAGCATGGCGACCAGCGGCTCGCCGAGCTGGTGCGCCGGCACGGCACTGTCGAGCGCGCGGTCTGCGGGCACGTCCACCGCCCGATCCAGGTGCGTTGGGCCGGCACCATGGCCTCGATCGCGCCCAGCACGGCGCATCAGGCGACGCTCGACCTGCACGACGGCGCGTCCCTCAGCATGACGATGGAGCCGCCCGCCATCGCCCTCCACCAATGGCGACCGCAGACCGGGCTCGTCACGCATATGAGCTATATCGGCGACTTCGATGGGCCCAAGCCGTTCAGGAAAATGTAACCGGCTGGCGCCAGGGTGCCCGGCCAAGCCAGGAACTTCCCGCTACAGGAGGCGTTCTCGTCCACCTTGTCCTTGAAGAGCCTCATAGACCGTCTCGGTCCGGGGATCATCACCGGCGCCGCCGACGACGATCCCAGCGGGATCGCGACCTATTCCCAGGCCGGCGCCCAGACCGGTTTCGGTCTGCTTTGGACGGTTGTCCTGACCTGGCCGATGATGGTTGCGGTGCAGTCGATCAGTGCCCGGATCGGCCGGGTGACCGGTCGCGGGCTGGCCGCCAACATGCTCGATGTCTTCCCCCGCCCGGCGGTAGGCGTGCTGGTGGCGCTGCTCTTCGTCGCCAACACGATCAATATCGGCGCCGACCTGTCGGCCATGGGGGCCGCGGTGCGGCTCGTCGTCGGCGGCAGCCAGCACCTCTACACGGTGCTGTTCGCGATCGGTTGCCTGCTCGGCACCGTGTTCATCCCCTATCACCGGTATGTCGACGTCCTGAAATGGCTGACGTTCTCGCTGTTCGCCTATGTCGGCATCGTCTTCACGGTCAAGATCGACTGGCATGAAGTCGTCGTCGGCGCGCTGCTGCCGCGTTTCGAGCTGTCGGGCGAATCGCTCACCCTGGTGGTCGCCGTCTTCGGCACGACGATCAGCCCGTACCTGTTCTTCTGGCAAAGCTCGCAGGAGGTCGAGGAAGAGGAGGCCCATCCCCAGGACGCGCCTTTGCTCGAAAAGCCGCGACAGGCGCCGGAGCAGCTCCATCGCATCGCCTGGGAAACCGGCGTCGGCATGGGCATATCCAATCTCGTCGCGTTCTTCATCATGCTGGCCACCGCGGTGACCCTGCATGCCAACGGCCATACCGACATCCAGTCAACGGAGCAGGCGGCGCAGGCGCTCAAGCCGATCGCCGGCGACTTTGCCTTCATCCTGTTCAGCATCGGCATCGTCGGCACCGGCCTGCTCGCGGTGCCCGTTCTGGCCGGGTCGGCTGCGTATGCCGCCGGCGAGCTGTTCGCCTGGCCGACCGGACTGGAGAATCCGCCGCGCGAGGCCCGGGGATTTTACGGCGTGATCGCCGCCGCCATCGTCCTCGGCATCGCCGTCGATCTCTCGCCGCTCGATCCGATCAAGGCCCTGATCTGGAGCGCCGTCGTCAACGGCGTCGCGGTGGTGCCGGTGCTGGTCGCGATGATGATCGTGGCGTCGAGATCGACTCAGATGGGCCGCTTCGTGGCCACGCGCACGCAGCGCGTCTTCGGCTGGATCACGACGGCCATGATGGCCGTCGCGGCGGTGGCGATGTTCGTGCTGATGTGAGGCCTATGGCTTGACCGTCTTGCCGAGGACTTTCTCGTAGACGGACAGGACGGTCGAGCTGTCGGCGTTGCCCATGCCCATCTTGCGCGCCATGCGCTGGAGGTTGTGGGTGGCCGAGCCGAGCGGCAGCGGCACGTCGAGCTCGTCGGCCAGCTCCATGGCCAGATGCAGGTCCTTGTGCGCGAGGTTGAGCGCGAAGGAGGGCGGCGAGAACTGCCCGCTGAGCGCGCGCTCGGAGAACGGCTTGAAGATCGCCGAGTTGCCGCTGGAGCTGGCGATCACCTGCACGAGCTTGGCCGGGTCGAGACCGGCGGTGACGCCGAGCATCATGCCCTCGGACGCCGCGGCGGCATTGCAGAAGGCCATCATGTTGTTGACCAGCTTGGCGACGGTGCCGGTGCCCAGCCCGCCCATGTGGATCACGTTGGCGCTGAACGACTGCAGCACGGGCAGGGCGTCGTCGAACACCTTCTTGTCGCCGCCGACCATGATGGCGATCGTCGCGGCCTCCGCGCCGACCGTGCCGCCGCTGACCGGCGCGTCGAGCATGGCAATGCCCTTGGCTTCCATCGCAGCGCCGATTCGCTTCACCATCGACGGCGCGTTGGTCGAGAGGTCGATGTAGGTCTGGCCCTTGGCGATGTTGGCCAGGATGCCGCCGTCGCCCAGCGTCACCGCCTCGACGTCGCGCGGCATGGGCAGTGAGGTCATGACCACGTCGGCGCCCTTGGTGACCTCGGCGATCGAGCCGGCGGCGGTGCCGCCCAAGTCGGTGCAGGTCTTCACCGCGGCGGGGTTCAGGTCGAACACCGTGACCTGGTGGTTGGAGCGCTTGATGATGTTGCGGCACATGGGGCCGCCCATGTTGCCGACGCCGATGAATCCGACCTTCATGATGTCCTCCCGATTCCTATGGCTTGACCTTGCGACGCAGCATCGTCTCGTAGACGCGCAGGACCGACGAGCTGTCGTCGGGCCCCCAGCCCATGCCCTTGGCGAGGCGCTGGAGATTGTGGGTCGAGGCGCCCTGCTGCAGCGGCACGCCGAGCTCGTCGCCCAGCTCGAGGGCGAGATGCAGGTCCTTGTAGGCGAGGTCGAGCGCGAAGGAGGGCGGCGAGTAGTGGCCCTCGAGCGCGCGCGCGGTGAAGTTCCTGATGGCGTTGGAATTGCCGCTCGAGCTGGCGATCACCTGCAGCAGCTTCTCGGGATCGAGGCCGTAGCCGGTGCCCAGCATCATGCCCTCGCACAAGGCGGCCATGTTGCAGAACGAGAGCATGTTGTTGACCAGCTTGGCCACTGTGCCGCTGCCGAGTCCGCCCATGTGGATCACGTTGGCGCTGAACGATTGCAGCACGGGGAGGGCGTCGTCGAACACCTTCTTGTCGCCGCCGACCATGATGGCGATGGTCGCCGCTTCCGCGCCGACCGTGCCGCCGCTGACCGGCGCGTCGAGCATGGCGATGCCCTTGGCGTCCATTGCGGCGCCGATCTTCTTCACCATGGACGGCGCATTGGTCGAAAGGTCGATATAGGTCTGGCCTTTCGCGATGTGGGCCAGGATACCGTTCTCGCCCATCGTCACCGCCTCGACGTCCTTCGGCATGGGCAGCGAGGTCATCACCACGTCGGCGCCCCTGGTGACCTCGGCGATCGAGCCGGCGGCGGTGCCGCCCAGGTCGGTGCAGGTCTTCACCGCCGCCGGATTGAGGTCGAAGACCGTGACCTGGTGGTTGGAGCGCTTGATGATGTTGCGGCACATCGGGCCGCCCATGTTGCCCACGCCGATGAACCCGACTTTCATCATTTCCTCCCCGGAAGCGCACGTTCGGCGCACTATATACGACAGGATGGATGACGCTTCGCCTCTTCAGGGCCGCGATGCGGACCGCGCGCGCGAGCTGCGCCAGGTCAAGCTGGCCGCGACCCTGCTGCTCGTCTCGACCGCCGCGCTGTTCGTCGTGGCGCGGCACTACGAGCCGCTCCATTGGGCCTGGGGCTACGTGGCAGCCTTCGCCGCGGCGGCCACGGTCGGCGGCCTCGCCGATTGGTACGCGGTGGTCGCGCTGTTCCGCCGCCCGCTCGGCCTGCCGATCCCTCACACCGCCATCATCCCGCGCAACCACGAGCGCATCGCCGACAATCTCGGCAGCTTCATCGAGACCAATTTCCTGGCGCCGGAGGCGGTGGCGAAGAAGCTCGGAGAGGTCGACTTCGCGGCACATATGGCGGCCTGGCTTGCCGACCGCGAGCGCAGCGCGGCGCTGGCGGCCTTCGCGGTCCGCATGCTGCCCAAGGCCCTGGCGGCGATCGACGAGGGGGGGCTGCGGCGGTTCCTGGCCGAGCGCGTGCAGACCGAGCTGCAGAAGATCGAGATCGCGCCGCTCGCCGCGGGCCTGCTCGGCACGATCACGGCCAAGGGCCAGCACCGCCGCCTGCTCGACGAGCTGCTGCGCGTGCTGGAGAAGTTCCTGACCAACGAGGAGGCCCTGGCGGCGCTGCGCAAGAAGATCCGCCAGGAGCTGCCGGCGGTGTTCAAGCTCTACCGTGCCGATGCCTACCTGTTGCGCAAGATCGTGGCGTCGGCCATCGCGTTCCTGGAGGAGGCGCGCGAAGATCCCGACCATCCGGTGCGCGCGGAGTTCGACCGCTTCGCGAAGACCTTCGTCGAGCGGCTGCGCACCTCGCGCTCCTTCGCCCGCCGGGCCGAGGAGCTGAAGGCCGACCTGCTTGCCCGCCCCGAAGTCGCGGCGCTGGCGGGGCACGCCTGGGACGGGCTGCGCAATTTCCTCAAGCGCGATGCGGGCAGCGACGATTCGCTGATCCGGCGCGAGCTGGAGGCCATGCTGGTCGATGTCGGCGGCCAGCTCGCGGGCGACGCGGCGATCCGTGCCGAGATCAACCGCGGCATGGTCGAGGTGCTGGGTGAGTTCGTGCAGAGCCAGAAGAGCGGCGTCGGCCGCTTCATCGCCGACCAGGTCAAGTCGTGGGACATCGACGTGCTGATCGGTCGGGTCGAGCTGACCGTCGGGCGCGACCTGCAATATATCCGCTTCAACGGTGCGCTGATCGGCGGGCTGGCCGGTTTGGCCTTGCATGGGCTGGAACAGGGGTTGAAGCTGCCCTTCTAGTTCAGCTTGAAGGAGGTTCTCATGACCGACCCATCCCAGGCCTTCACGGATATGTTCCGCAAGATCGGCGAGCAGCTCAAGGTCCCGTCCTTCGACATGACGAAGATCATGGAGCAGCAGCAGAAGAACCTCGAGGCGATGACCCGCTCCTGGCAGGCAATGGCCGGCGGTGCCACGGCGATCGCCGGCAAGCAGCGCGAGGTCTTCGAGGCCGCGGCCAAGGACATCGCCGAGATGGCCAAGGAGTTCAAGCCGACCGGTTCGCCGCAGGACATCCTCGCCAAGCAGACGGAATTCGCGAAGAAGGCAATGGAGGCCGCCATCGCCAACACCCGCGACATCGCCGAGCTCGTCCAGAAATCCGGCGGCGAGGCGGTCGCCATCATCCAGGCGCGGATGAAGGAATCTTACGAGGAGATCAAGGCAAGCCTCGAGAAGAAGTAGTCATTGGACCGCGCGCTTCCAGCGCGCTCATGCACTATCGGCGGCGAGCGGAACTCGAGAGCCATTCTTCGGCCGTGTCGATCAGGCCTGCCTTCACGGGATTCTGCTCGACATAGCTGACGGTGGCCGCCAAGTGATATTCGTTCCGCATGTAGCGGTCGAAGTAGTCGTCATGCCAGAACGCCCTGCGCCTCCGGGCGAGGGTGTTCGCCTTGTTGGCCGCGAACGATTTCCAGCTATGGAGGATCGACCCAGGCCATGGCCCTGCAATAGCTCGAGTACGGCTTGGACGTGATTGGACATGAATGTACCATGACGGAGGGCAGATGGACCGGTTCTGGCTGAAGAGCTATCCGCCGGGCGTGCCGGCGGATATCGATCCGTCGGTCTATCCGAGCCTGGTGTCGCTGCTCGAGGAGAGCTTCGGAAAGTATCGCGACGCGCCCGCTTATGTCTGCATGGGCAAGGCGATCACCTTCGGGGACGTCGATACGCTGTCGCAGGCGCTCGCGGCGTGGCTGCAGGGGCGAGGGCTGCAGCGCGGGGCACGAGTCGCGATCATGATGCCCAACGTGCTGCAGTATCCGATCGCCGTCGCCGCGGTGCTGCGCGCAGGCTTCATCGCGGTGAACGTCAATCCGCTCTATACCGCGCGCGAGCTCGAGCACCAGCTTCAGGACTCCGGCGCCGAGGCGGTGATCGTGCTGGAGAACTTCGCCGCGACGCTGCAGCAGGCGCTGACGGGTACGGCGGTGAAGCACGTCGTGGTCGCGACGATGGGCGACCTGCTCGGCTTCCTCAAAGGCCCGCTCGTCAACTTCGTCGTACGCACGGTGAAGAAGATGATCCCGCCCTGGTCGCTGCCGGGATACGTCCCGTTCAATGCCGCGATCGCCGCCGGGCGGACGCTCGCCTTCGCGCGTACCGAGCTCGGCCCCGAGGACGTCGCCGTGCTTCAGTATACCGGCGGCACCACCGGCGTCGCCAAGGGCGCGACGCTGCTGCATCGCACGATCGTCGCCAACCTGCTGGCATCGGAGGCCTGGATGCAGCCCGGCCTCAGGCGCAAGCCGATCGCCGGCCAGATCACGATCGTCTGCGCGTTGCCGCTCTATCACGTCTTCGCCTTCATCACCTGCGGCCTGCTCGGCATGCGCACCGGTGCGCTCAACGTGCTGATCCCCAATCCGCGCGACATTCCGGGGATGGTGAAAGAGCTGGCGAAATACCGCCTCAACATCTTCCCCGCGGTCAACACGCTGTTCAATGCGCTGGCAAATAGCGCCGAGTTCGCGAAACTCGACTTTTCCGGCCTGCTGATCTCCAATGGCGGCGGGATGGCGGTGCAGGAGGCGGTCGCGAAGAAGTGGCTCGCCGTCACCGGCTGCCCGATCGTCGAGGGCTATGGGCTGAGCGAAACCTCGGCCGGCGTCACCTGCAATCCGACCGATTCGATGGCGTATACCGGTTCGATCGGCCTGCCGATGCCCAATGTCGAGATCAGGATCCTCGACGACGACGGCCGGGATCTGCCGCTCGGCGAGGCAGGAGAGATCGCGATCCGGGGCCCGCAGGTGATGAGCGGCTACTGGCAGCGGCCCGACGAGACGGCCAAGGTCATGACGCCGGACGGCTTCTTCAAGTCGGGCGATATCGGCGAGATGGATGTGCGAGGCTACATCCGGATCGTTGATCGCAAGAAGGACATGATCATCATCTCCGGCTTCAAGGTCTTTCCCAACGAGATCGAGGCGGTGGTCGCCCACCATCCCGGCGTGCTCGAGTGCGCCGCGGTCGGCGTGCCGGACGAGAAGTCGGGCGAGGCGGTGATGCTGTTCGTGGTCCCGCGCGACAGGAGCCTGAGCAAGGAGGCCCTCGCGGCCTACTGCGCCAAGGAATTCACCGGCTACAAGCGGCCGAAATACATCGAGTTCCGAGACGAGCTGCCCAAGTCCAACGTCGGCAAGATCCTGCGCCGCGAGCTGCGCGACGGCGCGCTGAAGAAGGCGGCCTGAGCGCAACCTCGCCCGACTCCCGGCGTTTGGGGCTGAGACCACTCGTGGAGGAATGCTTCATGCTCCGTGCCAACCTTTTTGCCGTCGTTGCAGTGGGGCTGTCGGCCAGCGCCTGCAGCTACAGCTCGACCACCACGGCTACCGTTCCCGCCGGTCCCGGACCGGTCTACGTCGCCACGTCGTCGGGCCAGGCCTGCGTCGATTACGGCTTCCCGCCGGGCAGCATCGGCTATGGCCAGTGCGTCCAGCGCGAGCAGGCAGCGCGCGCCCGGGGCCGTGTGGCGCGCGACTATGCCGAGGCGCAGCTCGTCGTCGATGCCCGCAGCGCCTGCTATTCCTACGGCCTCCAGCCGGGGACCGGCAACTACGACCGCTGCGTCGGCCGCGAGGTGGATTCCCGCCGCTGGCGGGCGGATCAGGCCTATGTGCCGGCGTATACCCCGGTCCCCGAGTACGTCCCCCCGGCGGCGCCGGCGCCGCAGCCCGGCGTTCAGGCCTTTAAGGATGAGTTCGGCTTCCGCTATGATGGGCTGGGCAACCGGCTCGACGCGCGTGGCAACATCATCGACCCGCAGTCGACCCGGCCCTAGGATTCAGGCCCGGATATCGGGCCATGGGGGAGTGCGATGGCGTCTGTTCGTGTCGTTGCCGCGGTATTCGGCGGCCTGAGCCTCGCCGCCTGCGGCCTCCCCGTGCCCGACTACAAGGTCATCCAGTATCCCGCGCCGTACCGCAACGAGCCCAGCGGCGCGGTCCTGGACAATGAGGACATCATCCTCGACGCCCAGGGTTACCGGATCGACAAGGAGGGCAACCGCATTGGCGAGATCGATGTGCCCGCCAAGACGGCGAACCAGCCCTCCAACGCCGTTGCCGGCTTCTATATCAGCAGCCAGAAGGCCAATGCGCCGGGAGCCGTGATGGCGCCGAGCGTCGGCGCCAACGCCGGTGCGGGATATGGCCAGGGGAGCAACAGCACGACGCCGGCGGCGAGCACCCAGCCGACACAGCTCGCCCCACGCCAGTAGCGCTTCCGCCCTTACTCTATCTTCACGCCGGCGGCGCGGATGACCGGCGCCCATTTGGCGATCTCGTCGCGGATGAACTTCGCGGTCCGCTCCGGTGACGTGTCGGTCGCCGGAACCGCCGCGATGTTTTCCAGGAATTTCACCATATCCGGGTCGGCCATCATCTTGCGCGAAGCCTGGTCGAGCGTGTCGATGACGGGCTGCGGCACACCGGCCGGCCCGAGGATCAGGTTGAAGGTATAGGCCTCGTAGCCCTTCACCCCGGCCTCGATCATGGTCGGGATGTCAGGGGCGATCGCGGCACGCTTCGAATAGGCATAGGCGAGGATGCGCACCTTGCCTGCCTTGTGGAGCTGCAGCGTCGTCGAGAAGGTCTCGAACATCCAGACGATCTGGCCGGACATCAGGTCGTTCAATGCCGGCATCGAGCCCTTGTAGGGAACATGCTCGACATCCAGCCCGCCGACCTCCCGCTTGAAGTATTCGGCGGCGAGGTGAAGGATCGAGCCGGCTCCGGACGAGCCATAGGAATATTTGCCCGGGTTCTTTTTCATCAGGTCGACGAGGCCCAGCACGGTGTCCGGCATCTCGGGCCGCGCGACGAGCACCAGCGGATTGACGCAGATCGACGAGATCGGCGTGAAATCCTTGATCGCGTCGTAGGCCGGCTTGACGAAAGCCGTGGGGTTGATCGCGTGGGTCGAGGAGGGCGCGCAGAGCAGCGTATAGCCGTCAGGCTTGGCGTTCTTCACCTCGACGGCGCCGATCGAGCCGGCCGCACCCGCCTTGTTGTCGACTACCCAGGTCTGGCCCAATAGCGCCGACATCTTCTCTGCCGCCTTGCGACCGATGATGTCGGTCGGTCCGGCCGGAGCAAAGGGGATCACGAACCGGATCGGATGCTCGGGAAACTTGCCCTGTGCGCGGGCCAGTCCGGGCGCCGCCAGCGCGCCGAGGCTCGCGGCGATAAGTTGACGACGGTTCATGGACACACTCCCGTTTCACTCCCTGTGCGTGACCATAGACGACACGTGCTCGCCCCGCCAATGGCGGCGACCGGGAGGTCGCTGCGGGCGCGCCCTCGGGCTCGACCTTTGTCGCTCTTCCTCCTCCCCCGTCGTACGCAGGGCTGTCCGGGGAAGAAGCCGAAGTGAGGCACCAACTTCCGATCCTCATAGGCTTCTTTGCACCCGCTTCCGTCGAAGGACTCACAAGCATGTACAGGGCAGAAGACCCGCTATTCGACGCGGACTCCGGCGGCCTTGATGATCGGCGCCCAGCGGGCGATCTCGTCGTGGATGAACTTGGCGGTGCGCTCCGGCGTGGTGTCGGGCGTCGGCGCGGCGGCCACGTCGTTCAGGAACTTCACCATCTCCGGGTCGGCCATCATCTTGCGCGATGCCTGGTCGAGCGCATCGACGACGGGCTTCGGCATGTTGGCCGGGCCGAGGATGAGGTTGAAGGTGTAGGCTTCGTACCCCTTCACACCGGCCTCGATCATGGTCGGAATCTCCGGCGCGATCGGTGCGCGCTGGGGGTAGGCATAGCCCAGGATACGGATTTTGCCGGCCCGATGCAGCGGCAGCATGGTGGCGAAGGTGTCGAACATCCAGGCGATCTGGCCCGACATCATGTCGTTGAGGGCTGGCGCCGAGCCTTTGTAAGGGATGTGCTCCACATCCATGCCGCCGACTTCGCGTTTGAAGTATTCGCCGCTGAGATGGAAGATTCCGCCGGTGCCCGACGAGCCATAGGAATATTTCCCCGGGTTCTTCTTCATGAGGTCGACCAGGCCCATCACCGTGTCGGGCATGTCGGTACGGGCGGCCAGCACGGCCGGATTGACGCAGATCGAGGAAATCGGGGTGAAGTCCTTCACCGCGTCGTAAAGCGGCTTGGCGAAGGCGGTCGGGTTGATCGCGTGGGTCGAGGAGGTCGCCAGCAGCACGGTATAGCCGTCGGGCTTGGCGTTCTTGACTTCGACCGCACCGATCGAGCCGGCGGCCCCGGCCTTGTTGTCGACCACCCACGTCTGGCCCATGATTCCGGTCAGCTTCTCGGCGGCCTTGCGGCCGATGATGTCGGTCGGACCGGCCGGTGCGAACGGGATGACGAGGCGGATCGGACGCTCGGGATACTTGGCCTGCGCCCGGCCGATCGCGGGGACCGCCAGCGTGCAGAGGCCGGCAGCCAGGAGATGACGACGCTTCATTCTACCACTCCGTGCACACACACCGTCGGCGCCGGAAGCGCCGTTGCATTCGAAGAGAACCTTAGACGAAGCCTGCTTGACCCGCCAATGCGCTGTCGTCACACGGCAGCCCGCGGTGCGCGGCAGTCTCGCGACGCTGGCCGATACGCCCAGCAGGACATGCTGCGGACGAGCGTTTGCGCGGCACGAACGCTTCCTGTATGGAGGCGTCATGTCGTTCTTCTTTCTCCCGCGATGTTCCGAGGCCTGACGCCCGTTCCGGGCCGGTCAGCCTTCGTCTACGTCTGAAAGGGGAGTAAGGGGCGATGTCCCTGGTGGTTTACAACACGTTGTCGCGCGAGAAGGAGCCGTTCGTTCCGCTCCAGCCGGAACACGTGCGCCTCTATGTCTGCGGACCGACGGTCTACGACTACGTCCATATCGGCAATGCACGTCCCGTCGTGGCGTTCGATGTGCTCTATCGCCTGCTCAAGCGGCGCTATCCGCGCGTCACCTACGTGCGCAACATCACCGACATCGACGACAAGATCATGACCCGCGCAGCGGAGAACGGCGAGACGATCGACGCCCTCACCAACCGCACCGCGCAGGCCTACCAGAGCGACATGGGCCGCCTCGGCGCTCTGCCGCCCGATGTCGAGCCGCGCGCCACCGCCTATGTCGGCCGGATGGTCGCGCTGATCGAGCGGCTGATCAACCGTGGCCACGCCTATGCCGCCGATGGTCACGTGCTGTTCAGCGTACCCAGCATGCCCGATTACGGCCGCCTGTCGCGCAAGCCGCGCGACGAGCTGATCGCAGGTGCCCGGGTCGAGGTCGCGCCCTACAAGAAGGACCCGGCCGACTTCGTTCTGTGGAAGCCGTCGACCGAGGCGCAGGCGGGCTGGCCGAGCCCGTGGGGCCGCGGCCGGCCGGGCTGGCACATCGAGTGCTCGGCGATGAGCGCGGCGCATCTCGGCGAAACGTTCGACATCCATGCCGGCGGCCTCGACCTGATCTTCCCGCACCACGAGAACGAGATCGCGCAGAGCCGCTCGGCCTTCGGTCACGCCATCATGGCGAAGTACTGGATGCACAACGGCTTCCTGAACATTTCCGGCGAGAAGATGAGCAAGTCGCTCGGCAACTTCTTCACCGTGCACGAGCTGCTCGACCAGTATCCCGGCGAGGCGATCCGCCTGCTGCTGCTGTCGGCGCACTACCGCCAGCCGCTCGATTTCACGCATGAGGGGCTGCAGGCGGCCAAGGCGACGCTCGACCGCTGGTACGGCCACCTGCGCGGCAAGACGGTTGGCGACGTGAGCGTGCCGCCAACCGTCGAGGAGGCGCTGTCGGACGATCTCAACACGCCGCAGGCGATCGCGGCGATCCACCAGCTCGACGATCCGGCCGAGCTGCGCGCCGGGGCGCGAGCGATCGGCCTGTTGCAGCACGATCCCGAAGCCTGGTTCCGATGGGCCCCGGCGGGGACGAGCGGGCCGTCGGATGCCGAGATCGAAGCGGCGATCGCGGCTCGTCAAGCCGCGCGCAAGGCCAAGGACTTCAAGGAATCCGATCGCATCCGCGACGCGCTCAAGGCCCAGGGCGTGCTGCTCGAGGACGGGCCGAAGGGCACGAGCTGGAAGAGGGGCTGAGCGGCCGTGGAGGCAGACCGGCTCTATGACGATCCGGATCTGGCGCAGTTCTACGACCTCGAGAACGGCTGGGCCGAGGATCTCGACTACTGCCGCGTTCTGGCGGGGAGTTGCACCTCGGTGCTCGACCTTGGATGCGGAACGGGGTTGTTCGCCGCGTCGCTGATGGGGTGCGATGTCGTGGGAGTCGATCCTGCTGCGGCGATGCTCGACATCGCCGCGAGCCGGCCGGGCGGTGACCGCGTCCGATGGGTCCGAGGCGATGCCAGGACCGTTCGGCTCGGCCGGCGCTTCGATCTCGTGGTGCTGACCGGCCATGCGTTCCAGGTCTTCCTCGGCGACGAGGATCGCGCTGCCGTGCTGTGCACCATCGCCGCTCATCTGGCGCCGGCAGGCCGTTTCATCTTCGATTCGCGCAATCCCGAGTTCCGGCAATGGCGGGCGTGGACGCCCGGCAATTCGCGGCGCACCATTGAGCATTCGGCGCTTGGCCGCGTTCTCGCGTGGAACGATGCGGCATGCGATCCCGTAACGGGGATCGTGACCTACGGGACATTCTACAAGCTGGCGGATGGCCGGCAGCATTCGTCGCAGTCGAGGATCGCCTTTCCGTCGCAGCAGCGGATCGCGGCGGCGATCGGCGCTGCGGGCCTCTTCGTGGACCGCTGGCTCGGCGACTGGTCGGGCACGTCCTACGCGCCGGCATCGCCCGAGATCATTCCGATCGGAAGACTATGAGCGCTTCTCGAACAGGACGCTCTGCACGGCACGGCCGAAATAGCCCTGACGGTCGGCGAGACGGGCGGCGGCGAGACCGATCGAATCGGGGCCGGCCCAGGTCTCGGCATCGAGCAGGATCCACTCGCCGACCGGCTCGCGCGCGAGGCTGAGCGTCAGGTCGCCGTTGATGAACGTCCACCGGCGGAAGTCGAGCACAGCGGACGTGCCGTTGCAGAAGTCGGCGGCGATGGCCGCCCGCATCAGCGGCGAAAGCGCTTCGCCCTCGACGATCGGCCGCGTGGCATGGAACCAGATCGCCGCCGGTCCGGCCTGACCGAAGGCGCCTTTCACGTTGCGCGCCAGCAGGCCGGACAGGAAGGGCGTATCCGACATCGCGCCGGCCATCGCGTCGCTGCCGGCCTCCGGCAGCGGCAGATCGAGCGGCGGATGGGGCTCGTCGATCGGCAGCGCTTCGGACTGCCTGCGGATGCGCAGCACGCTGGCGCGCACCACTTCCTTGTCCTCTGCCAGAAGCCGGACGGCGACGAGCTGGATCTTCCTGCCCTCGCGCAGGACCTCGGTGTCGATCGTCAGCGGCGCCACGGGCACCGGACGCATCAGGTCGACGGTGAGCCGCGCCACCCGCATCGGTACGGGCGACGGCAAGCGTTCCACCGCCCAGCAGATCAGCGAGGAGGGCGCCGCGCCGTGCTGCAATCGGGGATCCCACGGCCCGCCCGCATGAGGGCTGGTGGCGGCGGTCGCTCCGTCGACCCGATAGATCGCTTCCATTCGAACGCTAGCTCCTCGCGAACTGGAGCAGGTCCCGGTTGAAACGCTCCGCATCCGTCACGAACAAGGCATGTGGCGCGCCCTCATAGATTTCCACGCGGCTGCCGGCAATACCGGCCTGCGTGCGGCGGGCATTGATCGGCGTGATCGGCGAGTCGGCGGTGCCGTAGACGATCAGCGTCGGCACTGTCACCGCCGCGAGATCGGGGCGGAAATCGGTCTCCGAGAAGGCGCGCAGGCAGTCGACCTGAGCCTGCGGGGAGGCTTGCAGCGCGATCGACATCGCCCAGTCGATCAACTCGGGTTCGGCATTGCGCCCCAGCAGGCCGGGTGCGCCGGCAGCGAGATAGCCCTGCCGATCGGCCTGCAGCGCGGCGACGATCTTGTCGTACAGGGCGCGATCCACACCCTGCGGATTGTCGTCGGTCTTGAGCGCATAGGGCGTCGTCGGCGCGATCAGGATGGCGCGGCCGATGCGCGCGCTGCCGTGGCGGGCGAGGTAGTGCACGACCTCGCCCGCGCCCATCGAATGGCCGACCAGCAGCACGTCCCGAAGGTCGAGCCTGTCGAGCACGGCGGCGAGATCGTCGGCCAGCGCATCGTAGCCGTAACCGCTCAAGGGCTTGCTCGACTGGCCGTGGCCGCGTCGGTCGTAGGCGACGACGCGCAGGCCTCGCGACGTCAGCGCGTCGGTCTGCAGGCTCCAGATCGCCGAGCTCAGCGTCCAGCCATGGATGAACACGACCGGCCGGCCCGTCCCCTTGTCGATCGTGAACAGGCGCTGGCCGTCGCGGGTGTCGATCGTCCCCGAGGCAGCGCGGGCGAGCGCGGGAACCAGCGGCGCGGCCGCGCTCGCGGTCAGGAAACTGCGGCGAGTCATGGGCATGAGATCTCCTTCGGTGGTCCGCCAGAGATGCGCCGCGCACCTTCGGGCGTCGAATACCGTCGAGGTAATGAGGCTTGACGCGCATCCGTATTTAACATATTTGTTAAATATGGATTCGCTCTCGCAAACCTTCTCTGCCCTCGCCGATCCGACCCGGCGCGCGATCCTGGCGCGCCTGGCAACGGGGGCGGCGACGGTAGGCGAGCTGGCAGAGCCGTTCGACATGTCGCTGCCTGCGGTGTCGCGCCATCTCAAGGTGCTGACGGAGGCAGGACTGATCGAACGCAGCACCGAGGCGCAGTGGCGCCGCTGCACCCTGCGCGGCGAGGGAATGCGCGAGGCGGCGGACTGGATCGAATTCTATCGTCGCTTCTGGGAGCAGCAGTTCGATCGTCTCGATGCCTTCCTCGCCCGTACCGCACCGAAACCTGCGAAGGAGAAACCCCGTGGCCGCCGTTCTTGACGCCAACACCCTGCGCCTCGTTCGCGTCTTCGACGCCCCGCGCGAGCGCGTCTTCGACGCATGGACCGACGAGACACAGTTCATCCAGTGGATGTGCCCGCCCGGCGTAACTCTCGACGAGGCGCGCCTCGACGTCCGGCCGGGCGGTGCCTGGCGCGTGCGCGGTCATCATCCCGGCCGCACCTTCGCCACGTCGGGACGGTATCTGGAGGTCGTGCGGCCAGAGCGACTGGTCTTCACCTGGGCGCATCATGAACGCGCGGACTACGACACGCCGCGCGGGCACGAGACCACCGTCCGGCTCGAGTTCCGCGCGCTCGGCGACAAGACCGAGCTGACGCTGATACAGGGCCCGTTCGCCGATGCGCCCAGCCGGCAGAACCACGACGAAGGCTGGACCGGTTCGTTCGACAAGCTCGAAGGCTTCCTGCGGAGGACAGCATGACAGGCCATCGCATCGTCTCTCAATCGGAGTGGCTGGAGGCCAGCCGCATGCAGCTCGCGAAAGAGAAGGAGTTCACGCGCCTTCGCGACTCGCTTGCGCGCGAGCGCCGGGCGTTGCCCTGGGTGAAGGTCGAGAAGGATTATGTCTTCGACGCGCCCGAGGGACGTGTGAGCCTGGCCGACCTGTTCGCTGGACGCGGCCAGCTCATCGTGCAGCATTTCATGTTCGGTCCGGACTGGAACGAGGGCTGCCCGAGCTGCTCCTTCTGGTCGGACAACTTCAATGGCATCGACGTGCACCTCGCGCATCGCGACACGTCGTTCGCGCTCGTCTCGCGCGGGCCGATCGACAGGCTCGAAGCCCATCGCAAGCGCATGGGCTGGACGCTGCGCTGGGTGTCGTCGCTGGGCAACGACTTCAACTTCGATTTCGGCGTTTCCTTCCCGCCCGACGAGAAGGAGCCGAAGTACAATCTCGACACCCAGGCGCCGTACGGCCAGGAAACGCCTGGCCTCAGCGCCTTCCGGCGCGGCGAGGACGGCGCGATCTACCGCACCTATTCGACCTATGCCCGCGGCCTCGACATGCTGAACGGCGCCTATCACCTGCTCGACATGACGTCGAAAGGCAGGGACGAGGAGGGCTTGCCCTTCTCGATGGCCTGGGTGCGCCGCCACGACCGCTACTGAACCAGGAGAGAACGATGGCAACGCTCAAGATCCATGGGCTGCCGCCCAGCACCTTCACCCGCACGGTGCGGCTGGCCTGCCACGAGAAGGGCATCGACTACGAGATGGTCGATGCCATGCCGAGCACGATCGGGCCGCTCAACCCATTCGGCAAGATCCCGGCGATCACCCATGGCGACCTGACGCTCTACGAGTCGATCGCGATCCTGCGCTACATCGAACGGGTCTTCCCGGGGCCGAAGCTTTGGCCGGAGGATGCCGTCGCGGCCGCGGTCTGCGATCAATGGGCGAGCGCGGTTGCGGACTCGCTGGTCAATGCGGCGCTGCGCTATTTCGCGGCGCGCGCCGGCTTTCTCCCGGTGCCTGCCGAGATGGCGCAGAAGTATCTGGCGAGGACGGTGGAGGTTGTGCCGATCTTCGACCGCCAACTCGGACGGCATCGCTTCCTGGCCGGTGAGGCGCTCAGCGTGGCCGATCTCTATCTGTATCCCCTCTATGCCTACTTTCCCGATATCGCCGAGCTCAGGGCGATCGCCGACAAGGCGCCGAACGTCAATCGCTGGGCGCGGGAGATGGCCGCTCGCCCCAGCGTCGCGGCCACCGAGCCAAGCTTCAAGCCGCAGGTCGCGGCTTGAACGTGCGAAGGGCGCGCTGGCGACGCGAGGCCGGTTCGGCTAAGGCTTCGACGCTGTTGCGCCCGACCCGCCGCATGGACTGGTCGGGTGGAATGAATTGAGGTTTTCGACCGGCTCCCGGAGGATGCAGCGATGACCCACAAGGCGACCTGGCGCGGCAAGGTGATTGCCGAGAGCGACAAGACGCTCGACGTCGGCGGTTACGTTTATTTCCCACGCGACACGGTGAAGATGGACCTTCTGAAGATCGCGCCCAAGACGGCGAGCGATCTCGAATGCCCGCACGGCGTGCAGTTCTACGACGTCGTCGATGGCGGCACGAGAAGCCCGCGGGCGGCATGGTCCTACGAGGCGCCGCAAGCGAAGATGAAGCCGGTCGACCACTGGATCGGGTTCTGGGAAGACGTCGCGATCTCCTGATACTGCGCGGCGCGCCTGGCGGAGGATGCCGGCGCGGGCCGGCTCCCGGGCTTGCCGTCCACCCGCAGGACGACGGGCAGGCAGCCGGGTGTTGCATCTTCGTGCGGATGAAACACAATGTCCGCCACCATGGACCTGCGCGTCATCTCCCTGTTCGAGGATCTTTCGGATTCGGATCTGGCTGCGATCGAGCGCGCCTGCTCCATCCGCTCCTTCGCGCGGCAGGAAGAGATCTACGGTGAGCGCGCGACGACGACCGACATCTTCTTCATCCTTGCCGGCACCGTCCGGGTCACCAGCTATACGGAAGGCGGCAGGGAGGTGATCTTCAGCGACATTACCGCCGGCGGCATCTTCGGCGAGTTCTCCGCGATCGACAGGTTGCCGCGATCGGCGACGATCGTCGCGCAGAGCGATTGCACGCTCGCGCGCATGCCGTCCTCGGCGTTCTTCGACGTGCTGCGGCGGAACAACAGCGTTTCCGTGCATCTGGTGGAACTGCTGGTCGGCAAGATCCGCGCCGCATCGGAGCGCGTGTTCGAGGTGAGCGCGCTGGCCGTGCGCGAGAGGCTGCGCCGCGAGCTCGTGCGGCTGGCCGCGACGGACGGCCGGCAGGACGGGCAGATCGTCACCATCTCACCGGCGCCCACGCACTACGAGATTGCCGCGAGGATCGGATCGCATCGCGAGGCGGTGACACGCGAATTCAACCGTCTCGAGCATGAAAAGGTCCTGGAGATCGGCCGGCGCTCGATCCGCATCGTCGACATGCGGCGGCTCAGGGCCTTCGAACCGTGATTTGCGGCGGGCGTCGGGATCGCCCGCAACGATCCGGCGCTTCCTGCGGTCAGGCCGCCGTATGGGCGGCTGCGCACGCGGCCGTGCGCAGCCGGGTCTTCATCGACCGAGGACGCGCAGTCCCTACTTGACCGGCGCGATCGCCGTGACCGACAGCGGCGTGGTGAGACCGATCACGACGTCACCGACCTTGATCTTCTTCAGCATGTCCTGAGTGGCGATCGAACGGGCGGAATAGGTATGGATCGGGCCGCCGCGGCCGTCGATCACCGAAACCTTGTTGGCGGCGAGGTCGACAGCGGTGACGGTGAGGGTGATGCGCCCGAGATCGGCGTCAGCCGCATCCGGCTTGGCGCCTTCGCGGCGCGCTTCGCGCGAACCGGGGCCCTTCTGCCGGAGGTTCAGGAGGGTCACGATCTCAGTGTAGGTGATGTCGGCGGCGCCATCCTCGGGAATCGAGTCGAGATTCTTGACGCTGTCGCTGACCGCGAGGTTGATCAGTCGCCCTTCCGGCGAGGTGAAGACCATCGTGCGGTTCTCGGTATCGATCGACTCGATCGTTCCGCGCACCGTGACCGTGTTGGCGAACGACACGCCGGCGCGCGGCACGGCCTGGACCTGGCCCTGGGCGGCGGCCGGCAGGCTGCCGCCGGCAAAGGCCAGCGTGGCGGCCAGAACTGAAATCCCTGCGGCCCAATTGATCGAGCGGATCGTCATTGGCTCGTACCCCCGTGAAACTGCAACGCGGCGGACAATACCCATCCCGTTCGCCCGCGCAACCTTGAAGGCGTCAGGAGAGGTGGTCGAGGACGGCCCGGGCGACCGCTTCGGGTTGGTCCAGGTAGGCGAGGTGGCCTGCCCCTGCGACGATCTCGACCTTGGCCGGCCCCGTGATGCCCTCTGCGAACTTTTCAGCATAGCCCGGCGGCAGAACGGCGTCCTGGTCGCCCCACAGCAGCAGCGTCGGCGCCTCGATCAGGCCGAGCCGCTTCTCGAGCCGGGTGCTGCCGAGCGGCCAGAAGGCGCGGGCGGCCGCTTCGGCGGCGCGGGTCATCTCGATCGGCCATTCGATCGAGTTGGCGCCCTCGGGTGGCGCTACCAGCGCCTCCCATTGCGCCGGATCGGCGCACATCAGGCCGGCGACTCGATCCTTGCGCTGGGCCCACGGATCTGCGGCGGGATCGGCCTCGTCGAACAGCCCGAATGGCGCGATCAGCGCCAGCTTGCGCACATGGCCGGGAAAGATCGCCGCCATCTCGGCAGCGAAGGAGCCGCCGACCGAGGCGCCCAGCAGGTCGGCACCGACCAACCCGGCCTTCTCGACGATCTGGCGCACCGCCAGCACCCAGTCGATATGTGTGTCGAGCACTGTGTGGCCGAGTCCGCCACCGGGATAGCCGGGCAGCGACGGCACGATCACCGTGCGCGATTTCGCCAGCGCGTCGAGGAACGGCACCCAGCGCGGCAGGCCACCGAACCCCGCCAGGAAGCCGAGCTTCGGGCCGCTGCCCTTGGTCCAGACGCGGCAGGAGAAGCCGTTCACCTCGACGGCGGTCGTCACCGGATCGCTCAAGGTCTACTCCGCCGCGACGGTCTGTGGCCGGAAGGCGGGAACGGCGGCGCGCTGGCCCTTGGCCATCGGCTTGGGCCACCACTTGTCCTCCCAGTCGGAGAACAGGTCCTTGACGTGCGGCATCACCTTCTCGGCGAACATCCGCGTGTTGTACTTGGTGGTGTCCTTGCTCATGTTGCCGTACTGCAGCAGCAGCATCAGGTGGCCGACATTGAGGCTCGTGCCGACATGGCGGATCTGCTCGATCACCTCGTCGGGCGAGCCGATCAGCACATAGCCGCCGTCGACGATGTCCTTCATGCTGGTCGCCTTCATGTTGAGCTTGGTCTGGTAGCTGGCCGTGTTGGCCGCCTTGCTCATCATGCCCTCGATGCCGGCGCGCTGGGTGCCTTCGGTCGTGTAGCCGGGCGGCGTGGCGAACCGGGCATCGACATGCAGGCAGCGGCCGTAGAAGTACTCGGCCGGCTCGGTGTAGAGGTCGAGCGCCTGCTGGCGGCTCTCGGCGACGCCGACGAACTGCAGGAAGCCCGCGCGGTACGGATTGCGGTCCTTGCCGAGCTTCTCCATCTCCTTCCAGAAGCCCTGCATGGTGTTCAGGCCGGCCTTGTAGCCGTAGTAGGAGAGGTAGCAGTAGACGTAGTCCATCTCCGCGCACCACCGCCAGGTCTCGATCGACCCGCCGCCGGGAATCCAGATCGGCGGATGCGGGTCGTTCTGGATCGGGCGCGGCC
>CAMFJT010000082.1 GCA_945957125.1 uncultured Rhodospirillales bacterium
GCGCCGCGATAGGCGTCGACCGGCGCGGTATGGGTCAGCGCCGCCTTCACATTGGCGTAGATCACCGGCGTGGTGTACTGGCCGGCAAGCAGCGTGGCGTAGAGATAGGTCGGCACCGCGGTCGAGAAGGTCGAGAGATAGGCGCCCATGTTGGCGATGGTCTCGACCTTGAGCGCGAGGAACTTGCCGTCCTTGTCGAGCGCCAGCTCGGCATGGGTGACATGGTCACGGCCGTGCGCGTCGGTCATGAACGACTCGCTGCGCTCGGCGGTCCACTTGATCGGACGGCCGACGCGCGAGGCCGCCCAGGTGACCATCGTCTCTTCGTTGTAGCAGAAGATCTTGCTGCCGAAGCCGCCACCCACGTCGGGCGCGATGACGCGCAGCTTGTGCTCGGGGATGCCCAGCACGAACGCCGACAGGATCAGCCGCAGGACATGCGGGTTCTGCGAGGTCGACCACAGCGTGTAATTGCCGGTGCCCTTGTCGTACTCCGCCGCGGCCGCGCGCGGCTCCATGGCGTTGGGGATCAGCCGGTTGTTGACGATGTCCATCTTCGTGACGTGCGCCGCCTTGGCGAACGCCGCGTCCGCATCGGCCTTCACGCCGATCTCCCAGTCGTAGACCAGGTTGCCCGGGGCCTCCGGATGGACCTGCGGCATACCCTTGTCGAACGCCTTCGCGAGGTCGACGTTGGCGGGCATCACCTCGTAGTCGACCTTGATCGCCTCGGCTGCGTCGCGCGCTTCGTCGTGGCTGTTCGCCACGACCATGGCGACCGTGTCGCCGACATAGCGCACCGTGTCGAGCGCCATCACCGGATGCGGCGGCGCCTTGTGCGGCTCGCCGTGCTTGTCCTTGACCACCCAGCCGCAGATCAGCCCGCCGACCTTGGCGTCGGCGGTGTCCTTGCCGGTGAAGATCTCGACCACGCCCGGCA
Organism: uncultured Rhodospirillales bacterium; assembly: GCA_945957125.1. Classification (GTDB taxonomy): domain Bacteria; phylum Pseudomonadota; class Alphaproteobacteria; order Reyranellales; family Reyranellaceae; genus Reyranella. The sequence goes on from CAMFJT010000082.1 coordinate 941, forward strand.
TGGCCTTCGCCGCCGCCGTATCGATGCTCTTGATCTTCGCATGGGCATGCGGCGAACGCAGGAAATACGCGTAGGTCGCCCGCGCGAGGGGCAAGTCGTCGACATAGCGGCCGGTTCCGGTCAGGAAGCGCTTGTCTTCCGTCCTGAGAACCCGCGCGCCGATTCCGGTGGCGGCGGTCATGGCGTTTACACTCCTGCTGATTTCATTGCTGGCGCGGCGGCCAGGATAGCCTTGACGATGTTGTGGTAGCCCGTGCAGCGGCAGAGGTTGCCTTCGAGCTCGCGGCGCACCGTGGCTTCGTCGAGCTGGTAGTTGTGGCGCTTCACCATGTCGATGGCGCTCATCACCATGCCCGGCGTGCAGAAGCCGCACTGCAGCGCATGGTTCTCGCGGAAGGCCTCCTGCATCGGATGCAGCTTCTCGGCGCTCTCCGCCAGGCCCTCGATCGTCGTCACCTTCGCGCCCTCGAGCTGGACGGCAAGGACGGTGCACGACTTGAGCGACCGGCCGTCGACATCAACGACGCAGGCGCCGCATTGGCTGGTATCGCAACCGACATGGGTGCCGGTCATGCCGAGATGCTCGCGCAGGAACTGAACCAACAGGGTGCGGGCCTCGACCTTGCCGGAAACGGCCTTGCCGTTCACGGTCATGGCGACGTTGATAGTCATTAGCTCTGTCTCCCTCACATCGTTGGTATGGTGCGCTCGACCGCGCCCCTGCCCGGCTATTGCGCAGGACTCTCGCAAGCCGGTCGTGCGCCGGTCAAGCGAATTACGAGATATGGATAACGGTCATGCCTCTTGCCGCAGCGCGGGCGTCCCGCCCGCCTCAAGATCATGAGCGGGCGGGACGCCCGCGCTGCGGCAAGAAAGTCAAACTCAACGGCTGATCAAAAAGACGGCGATCAGGATCGCCGCGCCGACGCCGATGATCGTCCAATGCCTCAGGCCGCGCTCGGCCGAGGCGGTCGACGCGGGCGGCGGCGGATCGCCGGGCATCGTCATCAGCTCGCCGCCGGCGCGCCGACCATCTCGGCGAACTTGCCGAAGAACTGATCGGCGAGCTTCTTCGCAGTGCCGGTGATCAGGCGGGCGCCGACCTGGGCGATCTTGCCTCCGACCTGGGCGTCGACATCGTAATTCAGCACCGTGACGCCGCCGTCGTCGGTCAACCGCACGACCGCGCCGCCCTTGGCGAAGCCCGCGACGCCGCCCTGCCCTTCGCCCGAAATCTTGTAGCCGTTGGGCGGGTCGATGTCGGACAGCGTGACCTTGCCGCCGAACGCCGCGCTCACCGGACCGATGCGCAGCCGCACCTTGGCCGTCATCTCGGTGTCGGACAGCTTGTCCAGCGATTCGCAGCCCGGGATGCAGGCCTTGAGAATCTCCTGGTCGTTGAGCGCCGCGAAGACCTTGTCGCGCGGCGCCGCGATCCTGTACTCGCCCTTGATCTCCATCCGACTGCTCCCGCTCCTGCGACGGCTTCTACCACTTGCTGGTATAGGAGTCCGGCGGCGGTTCTGCCAGAGGCTCGCGCAGGGAGACGTAGATCGTCGCGAGATACGGCACCGCCATCAGCACCGCCAGCCCGGCGAACCAGTTCGCCTGCGTGTTCCAGAACAGGGTGCGGATCACCCATCGCCCACCGTCCGCCGAAACGAATCCTCCGGCGCCACCGTCATAGACCTTGATCGCGCCCTCGGTCAGCAGCATCGCCACCGCCCACAGGATCAGCATCGACGACAGCACGATCTCGGCCCGAACCGGCCGCAGCCGGCTGAACGACTTGCGCATGCGGACATAGCCCGCGCTGCCGTCGTAACCGAGCAGCCGGCCGAAGGACAAAGCCTTGGCCAGGCGCTCGCGACGCGGCACCTTCTCCTTGCGCAGCACGGTCATGAGCTTCCACGCCATCAGCACGACGCTGGGGATGACGAAGCTCCAGATCGGGAAGTCGCGGTAGCGGCCGTCGATGGCGATCTGGCGGTAGAAGCTGTCGCTCAGCCGGATGACGCCGTCGTACCAGTCGATCGTGATGACGATCAGGTAGAAGATGCAGAGCACCGTCAGCACGAGGTAGAGGAGCTGCGCCAGGAGGTCGACGCGGTGCACGAGGCCGAACCGCGGCAGCCGGCGCAGCGCCCGCCATGCCTCGCGCACCCGCGCGCCGTAGAGCGACGGATCGGCCATGCGATGGGTCAGGCTGTCGGCGATGCCGCGCAGCAGGGCATAGCTGAACGCCGCCAGCAGCAGCGCCCAGAACACAACGCCGACCATCTTCTCGAAATAGAACGTGCGCGAGAGGTCGATCCACGTCGCCTGCACGAGGCAGGTGGCCACGAGCTGGGCGAACAGGGCGAAGATGGCGATGGCGCGCGGCAGCGGCCGGCGGCGCCAGCTCGCGAAGGCCAGCAGCAAGAGGGCCGACAGCAGGGTCGAGAAGGCGAAAAGCATGCGCCAGTGCGGTTCGGCGCTGACCGGCTTGCCGAGCTGGAACTTGTCGTTGCGCTGGGCATCGAGCAGGCCCCAGGCCGCACCGACCGTGCCTTCCTGGCGCGCCTTCCAGTACTGGTCGAACGCCTCGACGATGTTGTAGTCGAAGTGCTCACGATCGGCGAGCGAGCGGAAGATCGAGAAGTAGCGCACCTGCTCGACGCGGCCCGGCCGGGCATCGGAGCGCATGCGGCCATCGCTCGGCCAGCCGGTCTCGCCGATTACGATCTGCTTGCCCGGGAAGCGCTCCTGGACCCTCTTGTAGATGTCGCGCAGATGATTCTCGATGCGCAGCGTCCCGTCCGGATCGCGCCGGTCGAGACCGATCGGCTCGTCCTCCCAGTAAGGCAGCAGATGGACCGTAATGAAATCGACCTCGTCGGCCAGCGAGGGGTTGCGCAGCCAGAACTCCCAGACGTCGGCATAGGTCACCGGCTGCTTCACCCGGCTCTTTACGCGGCGGATGTAGCTGCGGAGCTGGTTGGCGGTGAGATCCTTGCGCAGCAGCACCTCGTTGCCGACGATCACCCGCTCGATCGTGTCGGGATAGCGGTTGGCGTGGTCGATCAGCAGGTTGATCTGCTCGAGGTTCTCCTTGTCGTTGTCGTTCAGCCAGGCGCCGTGCCAGACCTTGAGGCCGTACTTGCCCGCCCGCTGCGGCACCGCCTCGAGGTTCTCGCCGGCCGAATAGGTCCGCACCGCGCGCACCTTGCCTTGCAGGCGCTTGAGGTCCTGCTCGATCTGATCGGGCGTCGGAAAGGTCCGCGTCAGCGGACTCTGGCCGGGTCTGTAAGGCGCGAAGGACACGCTCTGCAGCGGCGCATCGGTCCAGCCGCTGATCTCGACCGGCCGGTTGGGCCACCACCACCACAGAAGATTGAGCGCCGTCACGACCGCGAACGCGATCAGCGCCATGAACACCCGCATGGCCGATGTTGTAGCAGATCGCGCACCCCTGTCATCCCGCCGGGAGCGCGGCTCTCCCGAGCCGCTCTTCCTTCGATTTGCCGCGGTCCATGAGCGGCTCTGGAGAGCCGCGCTCCCAGCGAGGAATCAGAGCGCCCCGCGCTGAACGCCCGCGATGGCCTGGCGGACGAGCTGGTGGCCGCGGAACAGCACCGCCTCCTTCCAGTCGTCGGTGTCGGGATAGAACTGGCGGCGCAGGGCGGCGCGGATGGGGCCAGCCTCCTTGCCCAGCGGATCGCCGTACTTGTGCAGCCAATGGTCGGCGCGGAACGCCCTCTGGCCGCTCTCGCGGTCGAAGGTGCCGTATTCGAGCGTGCACATGGTGAGACGCGTCTCGGGCTCGGTCAGGATGCGGTTGAGACCGTAGTGGCCAAGGCCGTCGCGCGCCTGCGACGCGGTCTGGCCGCGCTTGGATTCGGTGACGGACTCGCCCCAGAAGGCGCGCACGCGGCGCGAGGCGGGCGAATCGATGTCGTAGTGCGTGATCGGCTCGCCGTAGCCGTAGGGGCCGAGGCCGGTATGGAAATCGATCACCGCCACGTCGCTGCGGCCTTTCAGGAACCTGTCGGCGATGGCATGCAGCGTGCGATTCGACCAGCTCGGGCCACCGCCGCCGAAGAACATGCCGTCAGGATGGCTGTACTGGCCACCGGACACCGCGCGGAAGAAGGCGATGTCGCCGACCTTGCGGCGATACTCGGCAAGCTTTGCCTCGGCGGCCTTGACGCTGGCCTCGCCGAGATCCTTGGGGATGAGATGGTCCGCGATCTCGAGATAGCCCTCGTTCACCGGATAGGGCTTCGAATGGTCGACATAGTTGCGGTTGAGGTCGTTGCCCTCCTCCGTCACGCGCCGCGTCCAGGCGAAGCCGTAGGGGTTGATCGCATGGACCCAGACCGCCGCGGTGTCGCGCGGCAGGCCCGCCGCGCCGACGCCCGCCAGCCAGTCGACCTGGAAGCCCGAGCCGCAGAAGCCTTCGACGCCGTGGGTGCTGGAGATCGTCACGACGACTTTCGACGCATCGTCCGGGCCGATCCGCGCCACGTCGGTCGACAGCGACTCGCCGCGCGGTCCCTTGGTCGGGTTGTCGTAGCGATGCGTGACGGCGCCGGCGATCCGCGCGGCGGCCAGGAACTTCTCGCGCGCCTCGCTGTAGTCCGCGGCGAAGGAATGGATGTTGGGCAAGAGGGCTCCTCAGGTTCGCAAGGTCAGGCCGGCGTCGACCACCAGCTCGTGGCCGGTGATGAAGTCGGCCTCGTCGGAGGCGAGCAGCAGCGCGCCGCGGGCGATGTCGATCGGCTGGCCCAGCCGGCGCAGGGCCGCCTTCTTCTCCCACACCGCGCGGATCTCCGGGTTGTCGAAATTGCTGCGCGTCATGCCGGTATAGATCGCGCCGGGGCAGACATAGTTGGCGGTGATGTTGAACTTGCCCAGCTCCAGCGCCAGCGTGCGGGTCAGCCCGCCGACCCCGGCCTTCGAGGCACAGTAGGCGGCCAGCCCGTAGTCGGTGTCGAAGGCCATCACCGAGGCGGTGTTGACGATGCGCGCCCTGCCCTTCTCCCGCGCGCGCGCCTTGAGCGCGGGGATCGCCTCGCGGCAGAGGCGGAACATGCCGCGCACGTTAACGCCGTTGACCCGGTCCCACATCTCGTCGGTCATCTCCTCGACGAAGGCGCGGCCGCTGACGCCGGCATTGTTGAACAGGATGTCGAGCGCGCCGAAGCGCTCCAGCGCGGCGGCCACGATCGTCTTCGGCGCATCGTCGGCGGTGATGTCGGCGGCGCAGGAAGCGACAGCGGCGTTGCCGGCATGCGCCGTGGCGATCGCCGATTCCGGGCGGTCGACCGCCAGGACCTGCGCGCCCTCCTCCGCGAACAGCGTGGCCGCGGCCGCGCCGATGCCCGACGCCGCCCCCGTGACGATCGCGATCTTGCCGCTCAGCCTGCCCATGGTCTCCTCCTTCATTCCACGCGCACGCCCGAGGCGAGCGCCACACGCTGCCACAGGGCGAGATCCTTCTCGATGACCTCGGCGAACTGCCGCGCGCCATGACCGACCGGATCGGCGCCGAGCTTGACCAGCCGCTCGCGCATCTCCGGCGCCAGCGCCGCCTCGACGAAGGCCCGCTCCAGCTTGCGCACGATCACGCGCGGCACGCCGGCCGGCGCCATGATGCCGGCCCAGACCACGACCTCGGCGGTCGGCCAGCCGGCCTCCGCCATGGTCGGCACGTCGGGCAGCAGCGCCGAGCGCGCCGGCGTGGTGACGGCGAGCGGCCGCAGCTTGCTGCCGGCGATCAGCGGCGCGGCCGACGCGGTGCTGGTGAACATGCCCTGCACGACGCCGGCCTGCAGGTCGTTCAGCGCCGGCGCGGCGCCGCGATACGGCACGTGCACGATGTCGAGGTCGGCGGCGAGCTTGAGTGATTCCATGACGAGATGCGAGATCGTGCCGACGCCGGTCGAGGCGTAGTTGAGCGCGCCGCGATGGCCGCGCGCCTCGCCGACGAAATCGCCGACCGTCTTCATGCCGGACCTGGCCGACACGATCAGCGCCATCGGCGTGTCAGCCAGATGGGCGACCGGAACGAGGTCGCGCGGCGGGTCGAAGGTCAGCGTGCGATTGACCCACGGCGGGATGGTGACCTGCGCCGCCGAGGCCATCAGCAGCATGTAACCGTCCGGCTCGGCTTTCGCGACCGCGGCCGCACCGATCAGCCCGGCAGCGCCGCCCCGATTGTCGATCACGACGGTCTGGCCCAGCTCCCGCCCGGCATGGTCGGCGGCCAGCCGCGCCAGCACGTCGATCGAGCCGCCGGCCGCGAAGGGCACGACCAGCGTGATCGGCCGCAGCGGAAAATCGTCGGCGCGGGCGCCGAACGGCAGGACGGACGCGCCGAGCGCAGCCGCCACGCCGCGCCGGCCGATCGTGCGCATCGTCACGCCATCGTGAGGACGACCTTGCCCGTCGCCTTGCGCGAGAGCAGCGCGTTCATCGCGTCGGCGCCCTTCTCGAGCGGAAACCGCATGGAGATGTGCGGCTTGAGCTTGCCCTCGGCGTACCATGCCAGCATCTCGTCGAAGTTCTTGCGCGCCTCGACCGGCTCGCGGGCGCGCCAGGCACCGTAGAACACGCCGCGCACGTCGCAGCTCTTGAGCAGGGCGAGATTGGCCGGCAGCGAGGGGATGCGCCCCGCCGCGAAGCCCACGACCAGCAGGCGGCCGTACCAGGCGATGCAGCGCACCGACTCGTCGAAGGCATCGCCGCCGACGGCGTCGTAGATGATGTCCGCGCCGTTGCCGCCGGTGAGCTCCTTCACCTTGTCGCGCATCTTCTCCTTGGCGTAGTTCACGAACATGGTGGCGCCGTACTTGCGGCAGATCTCCATCTTCTCGTCGGAGCCCACGGCGGCGATCACCTTCAACCCCATCAGCGCGCCCAGCTCCACCGCGGTGAGGCCGACGCCGCCCGATGCGCCGGTCACCAGCAGCGTCTCCCCCGGCTTGTAGCTGCTGCGCTGCTTCAGCGCGTAGTACGAGGTGCCGTACGTCATGGTGAACGCCGCGCCGTCCTCGTAGCTCATGTTCGCAGGCATCGGCAGGAGCTGAGTCTGGTCGGCAACGACCTCGGTCGCATAGCCGCCGTGGCCGATCATGCCGATCACCCGGTCGCCGGCCTTGTAGGCGGTGACGCCCTCGCCCACCGCGACGATGTCGCCCGCCACCTCGTGGCCCGGCGCGAACGGGCGCGGCGGCTTGAACTGGTACTTGTCGGCGATGATCAGCGTGTCGGGGAAGTTGACGCCGGCAGCCTTCACGTCGATGCGCACCTGGCCCTTGCCCGGCGGCGTCGACGGCATCTCCATCAGCTTCAGGCTCTCCGGCCCGCCCGGTGTCTCGCTGATCATCGCCCGCATCGTCTTCTCCCGTTTCGATCCGTGGCCGCATTGATACGATGGCGACCCCGAAGCGTCCATCCGTGCTACAAGGAGGCGCTTTCGCGGGGAGAAAAATGGCAGGGCTCTACTTCGAGGAATTGACCGTCGGCCGCAGCTTCGACCACGCATGGACCCGCACCGTGACCGAGATGGACAATGTCCTGTTCAGCTCGCTCACCATGAACGTCCAGCCGCTGCATCTCGACGAGGAGTTCGCCTCGAAGACCGAGTTCGGCCAGCGCATCGTCAACAGCCTGTTCACGCTCGGCCTGATGATCGGCATCACGGTGAACGACACGACGATCGGCACCACCATCGCCAATCTTGGCATGACCGACGTGAAATTTCCCAAGCCGGTGTTCCACGGCGACACGCTGAAGGTCCGCACGTCGGTGCTGAGCGTGCGCGAAAGCAAGTCGCGGCCCGACGCCGGAATCGTCGAGTTCAGCCACGTCGCGATCAACCAGCGCGGCGAGATCGTCGCCGAATGCAAGCGCCAGGCGCTGATGCGCAAGCGACCCTGAGCGCCGGCGGGGCCAAGCGGCCTGCCGCCGAGGAGCGCGCCGCTCGCGGGCGCCATCACCGATTACGACCGATTGCCCGCTACGCGTGAATCGAAGTTGCGCGGGAAACACTTCGATGCCGTCCGGCGATACCGATGAAACCGATGTATCGGCGCTAAGCCCGCACGCCCGGCGACCACGGAAAAATCACGCCGCGTTAACTTCTTGAAAACATTCGCTTGAGTCCGTGAAAACAGGACATTTTCTATTCCGGATTATATTTCGCCATAATTATATTGACGGTAAATAAACCGAATGCCTATTCTGCCATCGGTAGCTTAAGCGATTCTCTTCTTTATATTTTGGAGGATGAATTATGCCGGAAGGTCCTACCAGCAGTGGCGGCGGCGGCGGCCCGCCTCCCCAAACTCTTCTCGAAGTCTTGCAGGCCGCGAAACTCCACCTCGATCAGGCCCTGGCCCACGCCGAATCGGTGAGCCGGTCCAACGCGCGGGTATCTGGCCGCCTGAGCGCGGATGCAGCTGCCTCCAACGGCGCGTGCGACACCTCCTGCGGAGGCGGCGGAGGCGGCAGTGGCTGTGGCGCGCAGGTCCTGCCGCAGGAGCGCTTCCAGTCGGTTCAACGTTGAGCTGAGACGGCCCTGCCACGCGCGGCCACCGAGCGGCGCGTGGCAGGATCCGTCCCTCGAGACGCGGCGACATTAAGCGCATTCCTCGACGCGATAACCATCGGTCGATATTCAAGACCGATCTTCGAGATATTCTTCTTTCGCTGCGCCGGGTGCGTACATGAAGCGAAAGAGCGGCGATTCATGGTTCTGAAAACTGAATACTAACGAGGAGGATATTAATCATGCCCGACGATCCGAACAGCGGCGGTCTGCCGCCGGCCACCCAGGACCTTCTCGAAGTCCTGCAGGCGGCAAAGCTTCATCTCGATCAAGCTCTGGCGCACGCGGCATCGGTGAACCAGGCGAGCACACGTCTTTCCCGGCGCCTCGGCGCCGACGCGGTCGCCTCGAATGGCGCCTGCGACACCTCCTGCGGTGGCGGCGGCAGGGATCTCGACGTGTTGCAGGAGCGGATTCAGACCGTTCAACGCTAGCGAGGCCGCGCCTCGGACCATGTCGCCATCGTCCTGAGCGCTCGTGGCCATCCTAGTCCGCAGGGCGTTCCGCGGGGGACGCGCCAACTTCGTGGCGCGCCCCAAAGAGATCAGCCGTCACCGACCCCAGGCCGAAGAGAGGTTGGATCCCATGGAATCGTCGCTGGATCTCAAGCTTTCCCGCTATCACGTCGTGACGCCGCCGGTACTCGATCAGGCGGCGAAGCGCCATGTCCGGCTCGTCTTCGCCACGCGCACCGCGACGGCCCGCGTGATCGACGCTGCAAGCTGGGCGGACGTGGAGGCCGGACGTTTCGAGGCGCTGCCCGGCGCGATCCGCGACGACCTGGTGGCGGACGAACTCCTGGTGCCCGCGGCGGAGCAGGAACTGGACACGGTCTTGTCCCGCAACGCGGCTGCGATCGGCGCGGACGACACGCACTATATCGTCATCCAGCCGACCGCGATGTGCCAGCTGGGTTGCGACTATTGCGGCCAATCGCATACATCCCGGCAGCTCTCCGAAGCGGACCAGGACAGGCTGGTCGAGCGGGTCGCCACCGAGGTCGCGCAACGCAAGGGCCTGCGCACGCTGTTCGTGAGCTGGTTCGGCGGAGAGCCTCTGCTGGGCCTGACGGTGATGCGCCGGCTCACGCCGCGCTTCCAGGCCATCGCCGCCGCCCACGGCCTTCATTACGAGGCCAAGATGATCAGCAACGGGCTCGCGCTGGGGCCGGCGCTGGCAGCCGAACTGCTCGGCGAGCTCGCCGTGCGACAGATCGAGATCACGCTCGACGGCGACTCCGCGCACCACGACGCGCGTCGTGGCAAGAAGAGCGGCGCTCCCACCTTCGCGCGCATCGTCGAGAACATCGTGCATCTGGCCAACCGCCCCGAAACACCCAAGAAGATTTCGGTGCGCTGCAACGTGGACCGTCGCAACGCGGGCAGCGTCAGCGAGCTGATCCGGCTGCTGGCGGCAAAGGGGCTGCAGGGCAAGATCGAATTCTATGCCGCCTCGGTCTATTCCTGGGGAAACGACGCGCATCTGCGATCCTTGACGGCAGAGGAGTTCGCGGCGGCCGAGATCGGCTGGTTCGTGGAGCAGTCGACGCTGGGATTTCGTCCTGCCGTGCTGCCGACCCGCAAGCCGGTGGTGTGCATGGCCGTGATGCCCGAGAGCCGGCTGTTCGACGCTTACGGCAACATGTTCACCTGCACCGAGGTGTCCTACGTCGCCGACTACGGCGTCCCGAACCGCTATTCGGTCGGAACGCTCGCCGGCGGGGACGATGCGCCGGCCGTGGATCTTGCAGACTTCAACAGCCGCATCGCAGCCGGCACCCTGCCCTGCACGTCCTGCCGCATGCTCCCGGTCTGCGGGGGATCCTGTCCCAAGAAGTGGCTCGAAGCCCACGAGCCCTGCCCCTCCGCCAAGCGCAACATCGAGCAACGGCTACTGCTCGGCTACGCACTTGCCCGCCGCGAGCAAGAAGCGATCCAGGAACCTGCGGCCGCCCAAGCCGCGTGACCGGACGCAAGATCAGCCATGCCGGGCCATGAGGCGAGACTTCCGGCCTTGCGGCTGACCTTTCCGGATTCCGTACGGCCCGAGGGAAGCCGGATCGTGCTCCAGGGGCCGGTTGCCGCCTGCGCGATCCGCAATGCCGAGCTGAGCCGCATCGCCGGCACGCTGATCCCCCTCCTTGACGGCACCCGCAGCCGCGCCGGCGTGCTCGCCAAGATGCCGCCCAACGACGCCGAAGCCGCAGCGGGGCTGCTCGACCTGCTGGCGCGCTCTGGCCTGCTCGATGAGGAGCGCCCGATCCTGCCGGAGCCCGTCGCCGCACAGCTCCGGCTGGCTCAGCTCCTCGGTCTCGCGCCCGATACGGCGCTTGCCCGCCTCTCCGGCGCCGCCGTCCTCTTGCACGGAGCCGAGGCCTGGAGCTCGACCCTGCGCAGCGAGCTCGTTCGCGCCGGTATCGGGCGAGTGGCAACCACGAGCGACATGGGTGAGCAGGCCGTGGGCGACTGGACGCTGATGCTCGATCTTACCCCCTTCTTCGCCGCGGAACGCCGTACCGCCACGATAGACGCCCTGAACAGCGGCGTGCCGGTGCTGGCCGCCTGCCTGCGCGGGTCGGAGCTGCTGCTCGGCCCGCTGGCCGCGAAGAGAGGCGGACCGTGCGGCGCCTGTCTACGGGATCGCATGCTGGCCTGCGAGGATGCCCTCGCGCCGGACCCGCCGTCCCTACCGGCCTTGGGGTCGCCGACAGCCGCGGACTTCGGCGCGATGGCGACGCTTGCGCCGATGGCGACTTTGGCGGCCGGGCTGGTCGCGACCGAGGTGGTACGGCGCGTGCTGGGGCTGGGGCAACAACGTCCGGACGACGAAGTGGCGATCTGGAACGCGCTGTCCGGCACCTGCACCACCCACCGCGTCGTGGCGATGCCGCAATGTCGCGTTTGCGGAGGCGCCGTCGCCGGCGCCCCGCTGCCGCAATCCTTTCCGGAAGCGTCGCGGTGGTCCGATCCGGAAGACGTGGCTCGCGCCCTGCCGGGGTGGGTGGATTCGCGCACCGGCATCATCGCCGGCCTGAGCGCAGCCCATGTCCCGCCGCTCCATGGGGTCACGACGCGGCTCGCCCATCCCAACGACGGGCAGCGCTGGCTGGGCATCACGGAGCTGGCGAGCGGAAAGGCCGCGACGTTCGGGGACGCGGCGTCGCGGGCCGTCGCGGAAGCGGTCGAACGGTACTCCGCCATGGTGCTGGATCCGGCGAGGCTGCGATACGCGGCGATGGACGCGCTGGAAGGCGACGTGCTCGATCCGCACGATCTTTGCCTTTACACGGCGGATCAATACGCCACGCCGGGCTTCCCCTTCGTAGCGTTCGATCCTGCGCAGATCCATCCATGGTGCCGCGGGACCTGGCTCGACGGCGGGCCTGTCTGGGCCCCCGCCCTTGCCGTCCACCTTGCCGGCGCCGGCCCGGGGGAGCCTGCCTGGTGCCAGACGACCTCGAACGGCCTCGCCGCGGGTGCATCCTTCGACGAGGCGGCCCAGCGCGCCGTGCTCGAGCTGCTGGAGCGCGACACGTTGATGACGGCCTGGCTGACCCGCCTGCCCCTCCCGGAAATCATCCCCGACGACAGCCTCGGGCCGCTCGCCGCCGAGTTGCTGGAAGAGGTCAGGAGAGAGGGCGGGACGGTCGCCCTGCATCTGGACCTCAGCCGACCGGTTGCCGTCGCCGCCTGCGTGGCTCGCGGCGATGGAGCCCGCTGGCCAGGCCTTACCGTCGGTGCAGGCGCCGATCCCAGCCCGCGCGCCGCCTTGCGCAAGGCCGTCGTCGAGCATGGCTTTTCCGCCCGCACCTGGCGGGGCCGATTGCGGGCGGGCACCTGTGCACCGGCGCGCGAAGCCGTGCGCAGCTTCGCCGACCACGCGCTATACCGTCTTCCGGCAGCCAGGGCGGTAGCGGCGGATTTCCTGCGCGAGGGCAGACCCATGCCCCTGTCGGACGTGGCCGAGCCCGTGGCCATGGACTTCGCTGCATTGAAGGATGCGCTTGTGGCAAGCGGGACGCGCATCGCCCTGGTCGATGTCACCGCGCCGGAGCTACGGGGCGGACCGTTGCAGGTCGTCCGCGCCATCGGACCGCACCTGCAGCCGGTATTCTGCGGCTACGGGCGGCACCGCATGCCCGGCGCCCGCGCAAGGGCCTTGCTGGCAGGCCGCGCGCCGAATCCCGATCTGCCGCCCTTTTCTTAGTTTTGCCGGACGGCGGACGTCCCGCCCGTACATGGTCATGAGCGGGCGGGACGCCCGCGGTCCGGCAAGAGCATGCCCAGGCGAGTCGCAATCAGCGTTCGCGTCCTTTCGGCGCCGTCCTGCCACAAGGGCAGGCTCGGGAGCGTGTCGCGAGACAGCAGCGCCGCGGCCGCGCTCAAGGCCTCGTCCGCGCTATCGGCGTCCAGTGCCCGGCGCAACGCCGCCCAGGCGCCGACCTGACCTGTGCGCGTGACGGTCGGCAGCGCGAGAAGTGCCTGCGCGAGGGCGGACGGGGTGGTGACGCGCACGGTCTCCGCCGCGATCTGCGCGTGCATGGCCTGAACGAGGCCGGGCGGGATGCCGGCGGTTCCCGCGTCCCAACCCTCGCGCCACGGATACGGCATGTCGGCCAGAATCTCCGGGGCGCCCGCCTCCAGCCACGCCAGCAGACGAAGCCCGAGGGCAAGCCCCTCGACCGGTCGCCCGCCGCGCGCGTGGAGGCGAAGGACGTTGCCCAGCAACTGGACGCGGTGCATGCGCAGCACGGTGTAGCCCATCCGCTCCAGCACGAGGTCGAGACGAAAGCCGCGGTGAAGCAGCGCGACGGCGGCATCCTCGTTTCCCTGCCGGTAGCGTAGATAGGCGGCCTGGCCGCACAGGATGGTCCTGGCAAGCTTCCGCGCTTCGGGATCCACGAGCGCTTCCGCCGCGGCGGTGGCTGCATGGAGCTGCTTAAGGGCGCTCGCCATCGCCCCGGCACGGGCATCGCGCAACGCGGCTCCTCCGGTAGCATGAACGTTCTTCACCGCCGCGCACATCGCGGCGGGCAGGCGTTCGGCGGCCGTGGCATCGATCATGTCGTCGAACCAGTTGGCTGGCATCGCCGGCGCAGGCGCCAGGGCAATGCTGCCCGCAGTGCAAGCCGCGACCAGCGCGGCGATCCGCTCGGCTGAGATCCCCGCCGCTGCGCCCTCACTCGACATATGTGCCTGATGTGCCATCGGATATTTCCCTGCTGGCAATCGACGTCCCGATCGAGACCCATGTCTTGCCGGACAGCGGACGCTGCGTCCGCCTCATGAGCATGAGCGGGCAGGACGCCCGCGGTCCGGCAGGAGCCGCTCGTCATCATGGCACGAAGCGACCCTACGAGACAGCCGCGCGAAACCGCTTCGCCGTCGTCTCGGTCGCCGCTATCGTTCTTTCAAGCAGGCAAGCTCAACATTGCCCAGAGGACATCCCGATGCGTTCCTTCCTGTTCGTCCCGGCCGATTCCGAGCGCAAGCTCGCCAAGGGGCCATCGAGCGGCCCCGATGCGCTGATCCTCGACCTCGAGGACTCGGTCGCCACCGACCGAAAGACCATCGCGCGTGACATGGCGCTGGCCTATCTCCGCTCGGCCAGCCGTACCGGCGGACCGAAGCTCTATGTCCGCGTCAACGCGCTCGACACCGGCCTGACACTGGGCGACCTCGCGGTCGTCATGCAGGGTCGACCCGATGGCATCGTGTTCCCCAAGTGCGTCGGCCAGCGCGACCTCGACTTGCTGGCAACCTGGCTCGACGCTCTGGAGGCGCGCGAAGGGATCGCCGTCGGCGCGACGAAGATCCTGACCATCGCCACCGAAAGCGCGGCCGCCGTGCTCGCCCTCGCGGCCGCGCCGGCCAAGCATGCCCGGCTGATGGGCCATTCGTGGGGCGGCGAGGACCTGATGGCCGATCTCGGCGCGCTGGCGAAGGGCCCCTCGCCCGGCCTCTACGACGACACGTTCAGGCTTGCCCGCACCGTCAACCTGATGGCTTCCGTGGCGGCGGGCGTCACCGCCTACGACACCGTCTATCCCGACATCCGCAACATCGAGGGGCTGCGCGCCGAAGCCGGCGACGCACGGCGCATGGGCTATGGCGGCAAGATCGCCATCCATCCCGACCAGGTCGCGATCATCCACGAGGTGTTCACGCCCTCGGCGCAGGAAATCGACTGGGCGAAAAAGGTGATCGCCACGTTCGAAGGCAACCCCGGCGCGGGCGTGCTGACGCTCGACGGCAAGATGCTCGACAAGCCACATCTCGTTCTGGCGCGCCGCCTGATGGCGCGCGCCGGATGAGGGAGAACGAATCGATCCTGCCCACCCTCGATCGGCTGTTCTCGGGACCGCGCGAATCGCTTCTCAGCGTCGCACAATTCATCGAGGGACTGGAGACGCGCTCCTACGCCTTCATCGTCCTCGCCCTCGTCCTGCCGAACTGCATCCCGACCGGCATTCCGCTGCTCTCGACGGTCACCGGCATTCCGATGGTGCTGGTCGTCGCGCAGGCCTATCTCGGACGGACCGCCCCGCAGTTGCCCGACCTTCTCGGGCGGCAGGCCTTGCAGCGCGGCCGGCTGCAGGACTTCCTCGTCCGCATGCGCCCCCACATCGAGCGCATCGAGGCCGGCATCCACGCGCGACAGGGCTGGTGGGTGACGGGCCTGCGGCGCCGCGCCCTGCATGTCGCCTCCAGCCTGATGATCGTGATCCTCGCCCTGCCGATCCCGTTCGACAATCTGCTGGCGGCCTGGTCGATCCTGTTCTTCTGCCTCGCCCTGCTCGAGAATGACGGCGTGATGGCGATGATCGGCTGGCTGCTCGCGCTGGCCACCCTCGCCTGGACCACCCTGCTGCTGGTCATCGGCCCGCTCGTGGCGATCGAGATCGTCAGGGGTATGATCTGAAGCGACCGCCGCTTGGATCGTGGCAGGTTGCCGCCACCGTAACGGCAGGTTACCGAGGCATCGAAGAGAATGCGGAAGGCCGCCATAGTGGAAGGCGGCCATTGACGATCGAAGAGTCGGTCAGCGCCGTCCGCGCGACCCGCCACTCACGAGCATTACCCACAAGGTGTTCGTTGAATATGGGGTCGGCACACTTCCAGAGAGTCACCGAAGTCGGCGCTGGCATCGAACGGCCGACGGATAGTATTCCAGAGCAAGCGTCCGCTCCCATCCTGAGGATTACATGTCCGATCGAATCCTGGCCGAAGCTCTCTCCATCGACCGCCGACTGCACGACTTCGTTGCGAGAGAGGCCCTGCCGGGGTCCGGTATCTCGGCCGAGCGTTTCTGGAGCGGCTATTCGGCGATCGTCCGCGAGTTCTCGCCGCGCCACGCCGAGTTGCGGGCGCACCGAGACGCGCTGCAGCGGCAGATCGACGAGTACCATGCGACCCGCAAGGGGCAGGCCTTCGACGCCACCGGCTACAGGGCGTTCCTGGAGCGTATCGGCTACGTCCTGCCCGAGCCCGCCGGATGCACGATCGCGGACCGCCCGGTGGACGCCGAGATCGCCACGATCGCCGGCCCGCAGCTCGTGGTGCCGATGTCCAACGCCCGATACGCGCTCAACGCGGTGAACGCGCGATGGGGCAGCCTCTACGACGCCTTCTACGGCACCGACATCGTCGCCGACGAGGGCGATCTGGCACGCGGCGGAAAGTACAATCCCCGAAGGGGTGCGCGGGTCGTCGCCCTGGCGCGCGCGTTCCTCGACCGAACCTTCGCGCTGGACAAGGGATCGTTCGCGGACGTCGTGGCGTACCGCGTCGAGCACGGCCGGCTCGTGCTGCGGATGGCCGACGGCAGCGCCGCGGGCCTTGCGACGCCCGGACAATTCGCCGGCTACCAGGGCGAGGCTGCCGGCCCTTCCGCCGTCCTCCTGCGCAACCACGGCCTGCACGTGTCGATCGCGATCGACCGCGCCCATCCGATCGGCAAGACCGACCCCGCGGGGGTGAGCGACGTGCTTATGGAATCGGCCGTCACCACCATCATGGACATGGAGGACAGCGTCGCGGCGGTGGATGCCGCGGACAAGGTCGAGATCTACTGCAACTGGCTCGGCCTGATGCAGGGAACGCTGGCGGCGCGGTTCGAGAAGGACGGCCGGACGGTCGAACGGCGGCTCAATGCCGATCCGGCATATACGGCGCCGGCCGGCGAACGGCTGCAGCTCTGCGGCCGCAGCCTGATGCTGATCCGCCATGTCGGCATCCACATGGACACCGATGCCGTCCTCGATGCCGGCGGCCAGGAGACGCCGGAGGGCATCCTCGACGCGCTCGTGAGCACGCTGATCGCCCGTCGCAACCTCGACGCCGACGCCGCCATCCGCAACAGCCGGACCGGCTCGATCTACGTCGTGAAGCCGAAGATGCACGGCCCCGACGAGGTCGCCATGGTGAACGCGATGTTCGCCCGCGTGGAGCAGGTGCTGGAGCTGCCGCCGGGCACGCTCAGGATCGGGATCATGGACGAGGAGCGGCGCACCACCGTCAATCTCAAGGCGTGCATCGCGGCGGCCTCGGACCGCATCTGCTTCATCAACACCGGCTTCCTCGATCGCACCGGCGACGAGATCCATACCTCGATCGAGGCCGGCCCGATGGAGCGCAAGGAGGCCATGCGCGGGACGAAGTGGATCAAGGGCTACGAAGACTGGAACGTCGATGTCGGCCTCGAATGCGGCCTGCCCGGCCACGCCCAGATCGGCAAAGGCATGTGGGCCATGCCGGACAAGATGGCGGCCATGCTCGAGCAGAAGATCGCCCATCCGCGCGCCGGCGCGACGACGGCCTGGGTGCCTTCGCCGACCGCCGCCACGATCCACGCCCTGCACTATCATCAGGTCGACGTGACGGCGCGGCAGAACGAGATCCGCCACCGCCCGCGCGCCGCCCTGCAGGACATCCTGACGATCCCGCTCGGCCAGTCGAACTGGCCGCCGGAGGCCGTCCAGCAGGAGCTCGACAACAACGTGCAAGGCATCCTGGGCTACGTGGTCCGGTGGATCGACCAGGGCGTGGGTTGCTCGAAGGTGCCGGACATCCATGACGTCGGGCTGATGGAGGACCGCGCCACGCTGCGGATTTCCAGCCAGCACGTCGCCAACTGGCTGCATCACGGCGTGACGACCGAATCGCAGGTCATGGAAACGCTGCGGCGGATGGCGGCCGTCGTCGACCGGCAGAATGCGGGCGACCCGCTCTATCGGCCGATGGCGCCGGGTTTCCAGGGGCCGGCCTTCCAGGCGGCCTGCGAGCTGATCTTCAAGGGACGGGAGCAGCCGAACGGCTATACTGAATGGATCCTCCACGCCCGGCGGCGCGACGCCAAGGCGCTTGCCGCGGCGTCGGCCTGAGAGGGCACCGGAGATCGGTCGGGAGCGCGCGATGAACGAACATGCGGCCTATGCCAGGATGATCGCCGACTTTGCGCGCAGCCTGCAGGGCCGGCCGGATCGCGGGCGATGCTGCTCGGTGCTGGCCGGCGCGTTCGTCGAGCATCGCGCCGAGCTGTGGCCGGAGGGCGGCCCGGAAGCGGAGCCGGAGTGGATCGCAGCCAACGTGCCCGCCATCCTCGCGCAGCTTGCCAGCCTGTTCTCGATTGCCGCGATCGCCCGCGACGAGGACAGCGCCGACGACTTCCTCTTGCGCATGGCATGGCTGCCGACGCTGATCCGGGACCTCGAAGCCCGCCAGGGCCGCCTCGACGGGTGATCGGGCGCCTGCGTTGCGGCGCTTCGTTACGCGCCCGGCACGCCGGCGGTCGTCGAATACTCGAAATGCAGCGGCGTCTCGGGATGGATCAGCGCGTACGCCGAGCGGGCAGCGATGGCAGCCTCGGCGAAGCCGGTCAGGATCAGCTTCAGCTTGCCCGGATAGGCGACGATGTCGCCGACGGCGAAGATGCCCGGCCGGCTGGTCGCCATGGTGGCAGGATCGACGGCCAGCTGGCTGCGGTCCAGCGCCAGCCCCCAGTCGGCGATCGGGCCGAGCGACATCGACAAGCCGAAGAACGGCAGCAGCACGTCGGCCGGGATCTTCTTCTCCACCCCATCGAGCGTCGCCACGTTGACCGCCGTGATCTGCCCGCCGGCGCCGTCGAGGCTGTGGAGCTGATAGGGTACGACGAGGTCGATCCTGCCTTCCGCCGCCAGTGCCTTCAGCCGCGCCTCGCTGTCGGGCGCGGCGCGGAAGCGGTCGCGGCGATGGATCACCGACACGCGCGCGGCGATCTCGGCCAGCGACAGCGCCCAGTCGACCGCCGAATCACCGCCGCCGGCGATGACCACCCGCTTGTCCCGGAAATTCTCGCGCTGGGTGACGTAGTAGAAGACGCTCCTGCCCTCGAACGCCTCGATCCCCTCGAGGGGCGGCCGGTTTGGCCCGAACGCGCCGACGCCGGCAGCGACGATCACCGCGCGCGCCTGCAGCACCGTTCCTTTGGCGGTCGTGAGCTTCCAGAAGCCGCCGCTCAGCGCCTCGAGCGACTGGACCTGCTCACCCAGGTGATAGACCGGCTTGAATGCCGCCGCCTGCGCCTTCAGCCGCACGATCAGCTCGGCCGCGTCGACCTTGGGAAAGCCCGGGATGTCGTAGATCGGCTTCTCCGGATAGAGCGCCGTGCACTGCCCGCCGGCATCGTCGAGCACGTCGACGACATGACAGTCGAGCCGAACCATGCCGCATTCGAAGACGGTGAAGAGCCCGACGGGCCCCGCGCCCACGATGACGACGTCGGTCTGATGATGTCCGCTGGCCATGGTCCCTAGATGGCGCAAGCACGGCGCGATGGGAAGCCGAGAAGCCGCGCGATGGATCCATGAGGTGCAAGCGAGACGAGTCGGCACACCAAACGATCCCTGCCCGGGATCGTCTGGTGGCCGAAACATCGAGAATTGGTAGCTGGGGGCGGACTTGAACCGCCGACCCCGGCATTATGAGTGCCGTGCTCTAACCAGCTGAGCTACCCAGCCATGGGTGGGCGCTTTTATGCGGCCCGGGCGGGGCGTGTCAATGTCCTCTCAGGCATAGGCCTGCTGCGTCGCGACGAACTTCTCGCGCAGGTGGCCGCCCGAGGTCGTCGGGGCGTATTTCGGCGGGTGCGAGGCGTCGGTGCAGCCCGGCAGGCAGGCCACCAGCGCGTCGTAATTGGGATTCTGAAAGAACACGACGGATTGCCGCCGGGTTTCGCCCGTGCAATCGGCCGGTGGGTTGACAACCCGGTGCAGGGTCGAGACCCAGCGGTCGTTGGTCCAGCGCGCCAGCATGTCGCCGATATTGACGACGAAGCTGCCGGGCAGGTGCGGCACGTCGAGCCACCGGCCGTCCCTGCCCATGACCTGCAGCCCGCCGGGGCGGTCCTCGGTCTTCAGGATGGTGAGGCTGCCATAGTCGCTGTGCGCGCCGGCGCGGAGCTGGCCGGCGACCGGCGCCTCCTCGGGTGCCGGATAGTTGCGCACCCGCAGGCGGCTGATCGACCGGTCGACGCTGGCATCGAAATAGCCCTCCGGCAGGCGAAGCGCGAGGGCAAAGAGGCGCATCAGGTCGATGCCCAGCGCGTCCATGACGCGGTAGTAGCGCTCGTAGATCGCCCGCAGCCCCACCGGCCGCTCGGGCCAGAGGTTGGCGGCGAAATGCCGACCTGCCTCGGGGGCGCGATAGTAGGCCGAGCCGTCGGCATCGACCGGCCCGATCATCAGGCTCTCGTTGAGGTCGCCCGGCGCATCGCCGCCGCGGCTGCGGACCAGCACCTCGGCCTTCATCGGCATGTAGCCGCGCGTCACGTCGGGCGCCGGCCGGACGATCCGCATCTTCTCCGCGAGCGGCAGGTCGAAGAAGGCGCGGCTGACCTCCTCCACCGCCGCGACCAGCTCAGGATCGACGCCGTGCCCGGAGATCACCATGAAGCCGATCTCGCGGCAGGTCCGGTCGACCTGCGCAGCAAGCGCCAGCCGCGCCGATGCCTCGCCGCCGCGATAGGGCGAGATGTCGATGACCGGAACCGCCGCCATGTCCATCGCGAGCTCCTTCCAGGGGGAGCACACGACGGAGCAAGCGACATGCCACGCCGACGTCAGGCAGCCCTGGCGGCGTGGCGCCTGTATTCCTCCAGCAGCCGACGGACCTGGGCTTCGATCCGGGCCGGGCTGGGCAGGCGCCGCATCACGGGGACCGTCTCGCTGCCGTACGCCATCATCAGCGTCTGGCCGGTGGAGAAGAAGCGCGCGATGTGGACGAGATCGAACGAGTGACGACCGTCGTCGCCCTGCACCACCATCGCGTCGGGGGTGAACACGATGTTCCTGACCACGACCCGCCGGGTCGCGTAGAGCGTGCCGATGGCGCAGAACTCGCTGACCAGGAAGATCACGCCGCCGAGAAGGGCGTCGTTCCTCGACGTGATGGCGATGAGCAGGAAGCACAATCCCAGCACGCCGAAGAACGACGCGAGCAGCACGCCGCGGACCTTGCTTACCGCCCGAGTGTCGACTGCGAGGATGGCATTGCCGTCCCGCCGCACGATCCTGTAACCGAATTGAGCCACGAGCCCCCCAAAGGCCGGCAGTGCCCCCAGCCTATCGGTCGGCCCGATTTCCGTCCAATCCCTTCGATCAGGCTGTGGAACGGCGGATGAAACCGCCGCCCAGCACGCGGCTGCCGGTGGCGCGGTCATGGATCACGCAGGCCTGGCCGGGTGAGATGCCGAGCTCGGGCTCGGGGAAGCGGACGGCGATGGTGTCGCCCAGGCGCTCGATCTCGGCCGGACGGAGCGCCTGCGAGGAGCGCACCCTGACCTGCACCGGCAGCGCGCCTTCGACCGCTGGCCCGAGCCAGTTGACGTCGTGGAGCAAGACTTCGCTGCGACCGAGCGCACTGCGCGGGCCGACGACGACGCGGCGTGCCTCCGGCTCGAGCTTCACGACATAAAGAGGATCGTTGGCGGTGCCCTGACGCTCGCCCAGCGAAAGGCCGCGTCGCTGGCCGACGGTGAAACGCACGATGCCTTCGTGCCGGCCGACCACGCGGCCGGCGAGGTCGACGATCTCGCCCGGATCGTTCGCCTCCGGCCGCAGCTTGCGCACCACGCTGGCATAGTCGCCGTTGGGCACGAAACAGATGTCCTGGCTGTCGGGCTTGTCGGCGACCGCCAGGCCGAAGCGCTCGGCCAGCGCGCGGGTCTCGCCCTTGGACAGCGCGCCGAGCGGGAAGCGCAGGAAGTCGAGCTGTTCCGCCGTGGTGCCGAACAGGAAATAGCTCTGGTCGCGGGCCGGATCGGCACCGCGATGCAGTTCCGGCCCCGCCTCGCCCTCGATCCGGCGAACATAGTGGCCGGTCGCCAGTGCCTCGGCGCCCAGCTCCCGAGCGGTCCGCAGCAGGTCGCGGAACTTCACGGTGCGATTGCAGGCGATGCAGGGCACCGGCGTCTCGCCGCGCAGGTAGGACTCGGCGAAGGAGTCCATCACGTCGGCGCGGAAGCGGCTCTCGTAGTCGAGGACGTAGTGCGGAATGCCGAGCCGGGCGGCGACCTGGCGGGCATCCTGGATGTCCTGGCCGGCGCAGCAGGCGCCGCTCTTCCCCACGGCAACGCCATGGTCGTAGAGCTGCAGGGTGACGCCCACGACGTCGTAGCCCTGCTCCTGCAGCAGCGCTGCGGTGACCGACGAATCGACGCCGCCCGACATTGCGACCACCACGCGGGTGTCACCCGGCGGCTTGTCGAGATCGAGGGAATTGCGGGCCATGGCGGCGGGTATATAGGCGCCGGGCGCCGGACGCGCCATGGTCTTCGCCGGGAACGCGCCACACCG
>CAMFJT010000083.1 GCA_945957125.1 uncultured Rhodospirillales bacterium
AACCAGTTCATGGTCCGTGCGCAGCGCCTGTGGCGCTGGTGGCTCAGGGTGAGGTCGGTGGGGAGCGAGACCGGTTGTTTTTCCATCGGCCGAAAGATTCACAAACTCTGAGCGCAGCGAAGGACCTCACGCCAGCTCCGCGGCCCGTGTTCGATCGTTCGGTGAGGTCGCTGCGCTCAGGACGACGGGCGTCGCTCAGGACGACGGGCGTCGCGCGGGTGCGTCGGCCCTCACGCCGCCTTCAGCACGCCCTCGTCGTCCTCGATCGGCAGCGGGTTCCAGTTGCGCGACACGACCCAGTCCGGCCGCGGGTTGTCGCCGAGCTGCGGCTTGTTGGCGACGGTGTTGCACGAGACGTAGATGTGCCAGCGGTCGTCGGCCGAGAGATTGTGGCCCGAGGCATGCAGCACATTGCAATGGAACAGCACGCAGGTGCCGGCACGGCCGGTGACGGCAACCGGCTCGGGCGAGCTCTTCAGGATCTCGATCATGCGCTGCTTCGGCATCGCCCAGAATTTGTACGACGTCGATTCGTCGTAGACCGGCTCGATGCGGCCGAGCTTATGGCTGCCCGGGATCATGTAGAGCGCCCCGCCCATTTCCGTCGTGTCGGTCATCATGACGTTGAACGTCGCCATGTCCGGGCGGCGGCAGCCGTCGCGCATCCACGAGCCGTAATCCTGGTGCCACTGCCAGACCGTGCCCTCGATCGCGGGCTTGGTGTTGATCTTGGTGTGATAGACGTAGACGCCGTCGTCCTTCAGCACCTGCTGCACCGGGCGCAGCAGGCGGGGCGTGCGGACCAGCGCGCGGAACGGCTGGGAGCGGGTCGGGCCGTCACTCTCGTGGACGCGAAAGATGGTGCGCACGCCGCCGGTATGCTCGCGCACGACCTCCTCGCTCTGCACCTGGCTCAGTCGCGCCACCTCGCGGCGGAGCACGGCGACCTCGTTGCGGGCGAAGAGATCGGGAAAGACCAGAAAGCCGTCGCGATCGAACTGCTCGAGCTGCTGGGCGCTCAGTTCCATGGCGGATCCTCCATTTGCGTGCCGAGGCTAGAGCAAAACGCCCTGATCCGCAGCACGCGGGTCGGCGTAGACCCGGGGTGTCGATCGCGGAACGAAATGCCCTTCGCCTCTGTGTCGGCCTCGCCGCGATCGTGCCCGTCGCCGGCGGGCTGTCGGGCGTCGTCCTGGGGCTTGCCGGCGGAAGCGCGTGGTCGGCGGACCACTACCGCTACCTCTCGGGCCTGCTGCTGGCGATCGGCCTCGGCTTCTGGAGCACGTTGCCGGATATCGAGCGGCAGGCGTCCCGCTTCCGCCTGCTGACCGCCGGCGTGGCGATCGGCGGGCTATGTCGCCTGATCGGCGTCGCGCTGGGCGATCCGCTGACGCCGGCGGTCGTGGCGGCGCTCGCCATGGAGCTCGGAGTCACCCCGCTGCTCTGCTTCTGGCAGGGTCGGATATCGGTTGCGAAGTAGCCGCCGGGAGCATTCCCGATCTGCACGGCGAACCGCCAAGACCGCTGGCCCGGCGGGGAAAAGAACGGCAAAATTCGGGCAACGGGAGTGAAAGACATGAAGGGCGTCGTCAACATCGAGGACCTGCGCAAGCTCGCCAAGAAACGCTTGCCCAAGATCGCCTACGACTTCATCGAGGGCGGCACCGACGACGAGGTCGGCCTGGTCACCAACGAGCAGGCCTTTCGCCAGGCACGCATCGTGCCGCGCTACCTGGTCGACGTCTCGGTCCGCGACCAATCGACGACCCTGTTCGGGCGGACATACTCGAGCCCGATCGGCATCGCCCCGACCGGCCTCGCCGGCCTGTTCCGCCGCGGCGCGGACCTGATGCTGGCGGAGGCGGCACGCGACGCCAACGTGCCGTTCATCATGTCCGGCTCGAGCACCGGCTCGATCGAGGACCTCGGCAAGCTGGCGCCCGACCATGGCTGGTACCAGCTCTACTCGTCGAAGGACGAGGCGATCTCCGAGGACCTGATCAAGCGGACCGCCGACGCCGGCCTCAAGACGCTGGTCTTCACCGTCGACGTGCCCGAAGGCTCCAACCGCGAGCGTAACACCCGCAACGGCTGGGGCCGACCGCTCAAGCTTTCTTGGGCGACCAAGCTCGAGGCGCTCGAGCATCCGGCCTGGATGCTGGAATGGATCCGCCATGGCACGCCCTATTTCAGCAACTGGGCGAAGTATGCCGGCCCCAATGCCAGCGCCGACAAGGTCGCCGATCTCGTCGCCTACCAGAATCGCGCGCCGATGACCTGGAAGCACGTCGAGCGCTTCCGCTCGATCTTCAAGGGCAACTTCGTGATCAAGGGGATCATGCATCCCGACGATGCCATGCGCGCCCATTCGCTCGGCGTGGACGGCATCATGGTGAGCAACCACGGCGCGCGCCAGCTCGACAATGCGCCGTCGCCGCTCCATGTGCTTCCGGCGATCAACGAGGCGGTCGGTGACAAGATGACGGTGATGTTCGACGGCGGCATCCGCCGCGGCCTCGACGCCATCATCGCCTTGTGCATGGGCGCGAAGTTCGTCTTCCAGGGCCGGCCGACGCTCTACGGCGTGACGGCCGGCGGCGTCGAGGGCGCCAAGACCGCGCTGGGCATCTTCCGGCGCGAGGTCGACATCAGCATGGCGCAGATCGGCGCCACGAAGATCTCCGACCTCGGCCCGCAGTACCTGATGTGGAAAGACGTCGAGGACTTGCGCCGCAACCGGCGCTGAACGCCGGCTACTCGTCGACGATCGGGGTGAACCCGCCATAGACCATCCGCTGGCCGTCGAAGAGCGGCGGATGGGTCCTGTCGGGCTGCATGCGCGGATCGGCCATCATCTTGCCCCAGGCGGCGTCGCGAACGTCCTTGGAGGGCCATTCGACCCAGCCGAACATGACGGCCTCGTCGTCCTTGGCCTTCACCGCGCGCTTGAAGTCGGTGACCTTGCCGTCCGGCACATGATCGCCCCAGCCGTCGAGCACGCGGATCGCGCCGTGCTCGGTGAACAGGGCGGCCATCGTGGCAGCCCACGCACGAAACGCTTCCTTGTTGGCGACCGGAACAGCCATCAGCGTGCCGTCGATGTAGCCCGGCTTGCCGCGCGGGCCATCGTCGATCATCGCCTCGAAGCCGGCATAGATCATCCGCTTGCCGTCGAACGGCATCGCGGCGCCCATCTCCTTCATGCGCGGATCGCTCATCATCTTCTGGCCCGCCGCGTCGCGCACTGCCTTCGAGGGATATTCCATCCACGAGAAGACCACGACCTCGTCCGGCGTGGCCTGCACGCCACGCTTGAAGTCGGTGACCTTGCCGTCGGGCACGTCCTCGCCCCAGGCTTCGACCATGCGCGTGACGCCGAACTCCTTGAAGAGCGGCAACGCATCGACGGCGTGCTTGCGATAGGCCGCCTTGCTGGCGGTCGGTACGGCAACGACGAATCCATCGATATAGGCCATCGCATTCCTCCACTTGACTGAATAAGTTGATATCAACATAAATGATCGAGATGTCAAAAGACGAATTCGTGTCCTTCGCCACGACGCGGCATGTCCACGATCACTGCCTGTGCTTCGCCACGCAGCGCGCGGCGCGCGCGTTGGCGCGGCGCTTCGACGAGGCGCTGCGGCCTGTCGGCCTGACCAGCGGCCAGTTCTCGCTGCTGATGTCGCTCAACCAGCCGAAGCCGCCGTCGGTCGGGTCTGTTGCCTCTCTGCTGGGAATGGACCGCACGACGCTGACCGCCAACCTCAAGCCGCTCGAGCGGCAAAAGATGGTGAAGACAACGGTCGATCCAGACGACCGGCGGGGGAGGCTGCTGGTTTTGATGGCCGTCGGCCGACGGCGATTGAACGCGGCGCTGCCGGTCTGGCAGAGCACGCACGCGGCAATCGAAGCGCTTCTGGCCGACGAGAATGCGCAGAAACTCCGCGCTGGCTTGAGAGCGGTATCCTGACAGCAGAAGACCGCGAGCCTTTCGGCTCGCGGTCCACTCGAGATGCTTGTGTCCGGTGACGCTTGCGAAGCGCGATCGGCCTTACTGCACGACCTCGAACAGGCCGGCCGCGCCCATGCCGCCGCCGATGCACATCGTGACGACGACGTTCTTCGCCTTGCGCCGGCGGCCCTCGATCAGCGCGTGGCCGGTGCAGCGCGCGCCGGTCATGCCGAACGGATGGCCGATCGAGATCGAGCCGCCATTGACGTTCAGCTTGTCGTTGGGGATGCCGAGCTTGTCGCGGCAGTAGAGCACCTGCACCGCGAAGGCCTCGTTCAGCTCCCACAGGTCGATGTCGTCCATCTTGAGCCCGAAGCGCTTGAGCAGCTTGGGGATCGCATAGACCGGGCCGATTCCCATCTCGTCCGGCTCGCAGCCGGCCACGACCAGGCCCTTGTAGATGCCGAGTGGCTTCAGCCCGCGCTTGGCGGCTTCGGCGTCGCTCATCACCACGCAGGCCGACGCGCCGTCGCTGAGCTGGCTGGCATTGCCGGCGGTGATCCACTTGTCGGGACCGGCGACCGGCTGCAGCTTGGAGAGGCCCGCCAGGTTCGTGTCGGGCCGGTTGCCCTCGTCCTTGGCGAGCTTGACGGTCTTCTTCGACACCTCGTTGGTGTTCTTGTCGGTGACCAGCATCGTGGTTTCCATCGGCACGATCTCGTCGTCGAACTTGCCGGCCTGCTGGCCCGCCGCGGTGCGCATCTGGCTCTGCAGCGAGTACTCGTCCTGCGCCTCGCGGCTGATGCCATAACGCGCCGCGACCGTGTCGGCCGTGGTGATCATGGCGTGGTAGATGCCCGGCACGTGCTCCTGCACCCACGGATTGACCAGGCGGTTCTTGTTGCCGCCCGGCGGGCCCTGGACCAGCGACACCGATTCGAGGCCGCCGGCGACCATCACCGGCACCTTGTCGACCAGCACGCGCTGCGCGGCCATCGAGATGGTCTGCAGGCCCGACGAGCAGAAGCGGTTGACGGTGACACCCGAGACGCTCACCGGCGCTCCGGCGCGGATCGCCGAGACGCGGGCGACGTTGGAGCCCGTGGTGCCCTCCGGCGCGGCGCAGCCCAGGATCACGTCCTCGACCTCGCCCAGCTCGACCTTGGCGCGCTCGGCGGCATGCTTGATCACGTGAGCGCCCATGTCGGCACCGTGCGTGTCGTTGAAGATACCGCGGAACGCCTTGCCGATCGGCGTGCGGGCGGTGGAGACGATTACTGCATCAGCCATTTGAGTTTCCTTCCAACTAGAACCTTTGTTGTTGCCTTCCCCCTCCCGGCCTCCCCCGTCTGACGGGGGAGGTGCCCGAAGGGCGGAGGGGGAAAGCCCCGAACGCGTTGCCTCAGACGCTAGAGAACTTCTTGCCTTCCTGCACCAGCTTCTTGAGCAGCGGTGCCGGCTCCCAGAACGGGTCGCCGGACGCGTCGCGGTACTTCAGCAGCGCGTCGTGGATCGTCTTGAGGCCGACCACATTGTCGGCCCACCACATCGGGCCGCCGCGATAGACCGGCCAGCCGTAGCCGTTGACCCAGATCACGTCGATGTCGAGCGAGCGCTGGGCCATGCCTTCCTCGAGGATCTTGGCGCCCTCGTTCACCATCGGGTAGAGCGCGCGCTCCAGGATCTCCTGGTCGGAGATGGCGCGGCGCGTGATGCCTAGCTTCTTCGAGGTCTCCTCGATGATCTTCTCGACCTCGGGGTCGGGGATCGGCGTGCGGTCGGGCAGGTTGTACTTGTAGTAACCCGCGCCGGTCTTCTGGCCGAAGCGGCCCAGCTCGCAGATCGCGTCGGCGACGTAGCCGGTGTAGCGAACGTTGCGCTTTTCCTTCTCCTTCTTGCCCTGGCGGATGCGCCAGCCCACGTCGTTGCCGGCGAGGTCGCTCATCGCGAAGGGGCCCATCGGGAAGCCGTAGTCGTAGATCACCTTGTCGATCTGCTGGGGAAGGGCGCCTTCCTCCATCATGTAGGCCGACTGCACGCCCCTCATGCGCAACATGCGGTTGCCGACGAAGCCCTCGCAGACGCCCACGAGGACCGGGATCTTGCCGATCTTCTTGGAGAACGACATGACCGTGGCGATGACGTCCTTCTCGGTCGCCTTGCCGCGCACGTTCTCCAGCAGCTTCATGACGTTGGCCGGAGAGAAGAAGTGCATGCCGATCACGTCGCCGGGCCGCTTGGTGTAGGAGGCGATCTGGTTGACGTCGAGGCCGGAGGTGTTGGTGGCCAGGATGGCGCCGGGCTTCGCGACCTCGTCGAGCTTCTTGAAGACGGTTTCCTTGACTTCCATCGTCTCGAACACCGCCTCGATGATGACGTCGGCGTCCTTGAGATCGTCGTAGTTCAGCGTCGGCGTGATCAGCGCCATGCGCTTCTCGACGTCCTCGGCCTTCATGCCGCCGCGCTTGGCCGTGTTCTCGTAGTTGGTGCGGATGGTCTTGAGGCCGCGATCCAGCGCTTC
This sequence comes from uncultured Rhodospirillales bacterium, assembly GCA_945957125.1. Taxonomy (GTDB): domain Bacteria; phylum Pseudomonadota; class Alphaproteobacteria; order Reyranellales; family Reyranellaceae; genus Reyranella. Next base: position 6,477 of record CAMFJT010000083.1, read on the forward strand.
CTGGCTGGTTTCGAGCATCGTGACCGGAACGCCCGCGTTGGCGAAGTTCATCGCGATGCCGCCGCCCATCGTGCCGGCGCCGATGATGCCGGCGCTCTTGATCGGACGCTGCGGCGTGTCGGCCGGCACGTCGAGCACCTTGGCCGCCTCGCGCTCGGCGAAGAAGTAGTAGCGCTGCGCCGCCGATTCCGAGGAGGTCACCAACTCGACGAACAGCTCGCGCTCGCGCTTCATGCCCTCGTCGAACGGCAGCTCGACGGCGGCCTTGACGCACTTGATGATGTTCCACGGCGCCTTGAAGCCGCGCGCGCGGCGGGCGATCGACTTCTCGGTCTCGGCGAACAGATCGGGCGATTCGAGCGTTGCCGTCAGGTCGCGCACGCGGCGGCGCGGCGCGTTCTGCGCCACCAGCATCTGGGCGTGCGCCACGGCGCCGGCGAGCAGGTCGTCGCCCTCGACCAGCGCGTCGATGATGCCCTTGCTCTTGGCTTCGGGCGCCGGGATGTGGCGGCCGGACAGGATGGCGTCGAGCGCGTACTTCGCGCCGGTGAGGCGGGGCAGGCGCTGCGTGCCGCCGGCGCCCGGCAGCAGGCCGAGATGGACCTCGGGCAGGCCGACGCGCGTGCTGGGCAGAGCGACGCGATAATGTGCGCCCAGCGCCGTCTCCAGGCCGCCGCCGAGCGGCGTGCCGTGCAGCGCGGCGACGACGATCTTCGGGCAGTTCTCCATCGTCGCGATGACGTCGTTGAGGTTGGCGCCCGCCGGCGGCTTGCCGAACTCGCGGATGTCGGCACCGGCGATGAAGGTGCGGCCGCCGCCGATCAGCACGATCGCGTCGATGTTCGGGTCCGCACCGAACGCCTCGATGCCCTGCTTGATACCGTCGCGCACGGCCGCCGCCAGGGCGTTCACCGGTGGATTGTTGACGGTGAGGATGCCGATCCGCCCCTGTGTGGAGCGAAGCACTGCGTCGGACATGGCGTATCTTCCCTGGATAGTGACGGCGTTTGCGCCGCCGGTCTTAGCAATCCGCGAGGTCCCCGAATAGCGGATCATGGTTCCGCCCTGCGGAGACGTGTGTATATGCACAGCCTAGCCGCTCTGCGATGCAGCCGCTATGCATCGCCGCCTGAAAAGAAGTCGGGAGGGTATGAGGATGATCAAGACGACGCGCCGCAGCGTGTTGGGAGCGGGGCTCGCCCTCGCGGCACCGGCGATCGTGCGCGCCCAGGGCATGTGGCCCAACAAGCCGATCACCATCGTCGTCAACTTCCCCGCCGGCGGCCTGACCGACGGCATCGCGCGCGCCTTCGGCCAGTCCGTGCAGCAGGCGACCGGCCAGCAGGTGATGATCGACAACAAGCCCGGCGCCTCGGGCAATATCGGCGCGGCGCTGGTGGCTCGCGCGCCGGCCGACGGCTACACCTTCCTGCACTCGGTCTCCAGCACGCTCATCCAGAACCGGGTGATGTTCAAGCAGCTCGGCTTCGATCCTGACAAGGACTACACGATCGTGTCCGGCACCTCGTCGGGCGTGCTGCCGGTCGTGGTCCACAAGTCGCTGCCCGCCGAGGTCAAGGACCTCAAGTCGTTCATCGCCTACGCCAAGGACAAGAAGATCAACTGGGGCTCGTGGGCGCTCGGCTCTTCGTCGCACATCTTCGCCCAGCGCCTCAACGAGAAGTACGGTCTTTCGATCGAGGTCGTGACCTACAAGGGCGAGGCGCCGATGTGGCAGGACATGGGCGCGGGCTCGCTGCAGGCGGCGATGGGCAGCCCGCAGGCGATGAACGCCCTGCTGGTCAAGCAGGAGGTCCGCCCGATCGTGGCGCCCTCGCGCGTCCGCTACATCAAGCTGCCCGACGTGCCGACCTCCGTGGAGCAGGGCTTCGACGATCCCGCGCTCACGGTGCGCGGCTGGCTGGCGCTGGGCGCGCCGGCGGCGACGCCGAAGGAGATCGTCCAGCGCATGTCCGACCTCTGGGTCGCGGCGGCGGACTCGGAGCCCGGCCGCAAGATGATGGAGAGCTTCGGCCTCACCGAAAAGCCGCTCAACCATCAGCAGGTCATGGAGGACTACGAGTACCTCAAGAAGACCCTGATCCCGCTGATCGTCGCCCTCGGAATTAAGCCAGAATAAGGATTGTCGGCCTTCGAGCGAACCTAGGAGCCGGCCCAAAATCTCACCCATAAGCACCATGGCTGCAGCACCATGGCTGCAGTCATGAGGCGGACTGCGCGACGGTCGTGGTTGAATCCCACTTCTTGCGCCAGGGGCTTGGGCCGCAGCGCGCGGCGACGCAGGACTACCTGAATTTCGGTGAAAGACGATGTGCTGGCCAACCGATGAGAAGTCCAGGAATTGGACCGTGTAGCCGCGATCTTTCGTCGGTACACCATGAGATCGCTTCGCTAGATGAACAGGCGGTAGTCGTATGACGCTGTCCCAAACCGCTGAAGCAGAGATCCGATGCGCGCGATCTCGTTGGAAGAGTGAACAGTGGCCGGCAGCTTCGTGTACAGGTCGAAGGTATTCCAGTTCATCTTTGAGAGGCCGAGAATCTCCTCGGAGAGACGTTGAAGATCCGTCTGCCCCGTATGGCGGCGAATGGTGAGCGGAGCCGGGATGCGACGTTTGCCTTGGAAATATTTGTAAGCTGGATTCAGGGCGGTGGTTGCGCCGTGAACCCATAGCAGCGCTGAATACCGATCAAGCATCATCGCGGTGCCACGACGAACAGGATAGTTGTCGTCGTCGAAGGTGCCATCGAACTTGGGGACCGAGGCGACGTAGCGCATCGCGTTGTCGATCTGGATCTCAAGCATGTCGATGTTCTTTACGCCGCTTAGGCCGTCGGCTAGGCCCTCGCGCTCGTCCGCCGTAAACTGCGTCCGCTTGTGCAGGACTACGCGCTCCGGCAGTTTGAGCCGGATATCGAAGAAGAGTTGCCGGATGGTTTCGCCGGTGCGGCGGGCATCCTCCCTGGACATGAAGGGATTCTTCCCAAAGAACACAGGATCTTCGATCTTCGACAATCGGTATTGAAGACCTTCGCCGCGTCCGCTGTAGATATGGCTGCAGCCCAGGACGACATGACGACCTTTTTCGGCCGTTGGGTCGATGCTGAAGCCAAGCCCTACGAAGGCAGTGTTATCCGCCAAGGAGCTGAGCACCCAAGGCGTGCGCATAGATTTCACATACAGGGCGAGGGAGAGCCACCACCAGACGCGACACTGATAGCCGTCGGTCGTCGTGTCTTCGTTGAAGAACTGCGTAGCGATGCCCCGCTGAACGCAGAACGCTTTCACAAAATCGTGCACATCGAATCGTTCCATCTCGGTGCGATAGCCGCGGAAAGCGGCCCACCGGGATGGATAGAAGACCAGTACAACATGAGGTGCGTATGCCGACTGTAATTGCTCGATGCCTCTGTTGATGTGGGCCGCCACTTCAAGAGATCCGGTTTGCGCATCGGCCGATGTCGGTTCGGGACAAGCAAACCAGCCGTTGTCGCCGGGCTGTGGAATCTCGAGTGGCAGGCCGTATGCGGCGTGAAAGCCGGGGTAGTCCACGAGATAGTCGCGCTCTTTCGCAGTAGGCGACAGAATGCAGTGTGCATTCTGAAGGTAGCTTTGCAGATTGCGCGCTTCGCTGGCCGGGCAAACAATCCCGAGCCGCAAAGAAGGAAAGAAGCCGCGCATTGTAAGTGGGTAGTCGAAGGGACGATTGTTCACGAGCCCCTGGATGGGGTGGGGCGAGCGAACGAGTCCGGTGCCGGCCTTGTTGGAGAAAGACAGTTCCGGTTCGCTAAGCTCCATGCCAGCGAACTTCACGAAGGGCCTAACTTTATCGGGTATTGTTTCCGCCTTGCCGCCAGCCCGGCCAATCTCGGCAAACACCGGATTGCGGCGGATCTTGAAGCGGAACGTGGATCCGGTGTTCAGTGGATACTCGTATGACGTTTCCGGGCTCTGCGAGAGTAGTAGCGACCGCCATCCCATGACAGCCTGATTGAAGGGCTTGTTGTGCTGATAGCCCAAGATCGCGAGCTTGATCGGGTTGGCAATCTCCAGTGGCGCGACCTGGCCGGACTTGTCCAGCACCCTGATGCTCGGCATGAAGACGACGTATTGCTGATCGTCGACCCGCCGCAGATAGACATGGACGCTGTCATAGGTGATGTAGTCGGGCTTGGCGTTGCGCTGGTCACTGCGCGGTGTCCTGCGCCACAGCTCGTGGCGTCCATCGGTCGCGAGGTAGTGAGTCTCGGCGAGCGCGCGGACCAACGCTTCCCGCACAAGCGAGGACGTCGCGCTGTCTTCGTAAAGCAGATCTTTCGGTCCGAGCGGCACCCGCTCGATGCGGCCCTTGATGTTGTCGCCAAACGCATCTTTGACGGCATCCATCGAAGCGAAAGCGAGGATCTTTCCTCTTGATGGTCCGGCGACGATCTCGCGACCCTCGGTCGTCGCTCGAATGCTGGACCAGACCTTCTCTTTCGGCCACGTCTTTAGATCGAACTGCAGGACTTCTGATGGGCATTCGATCGCGAAGCAATTGCTTTTGATGAGAGAGGAAGTGGGGAGCTGCGGGATCGAGAAGGGTACACGCTTGAGCTGATCTTTGGCTGTCGCGTGTTCCAGCGCCGCAACCGCTGACTTGCGCGCATCGCCTTGCAGACAATGCAAGCCCACGCGGGTCATCAGGTCGTCGAAGCCCATGGACGGGATGTAATAAGCCTGTCGGCCATTCGCCTTGGCGCGCGCGATGAGTGCGGCGACATGGGCGGGGGCTTCATCCGCGCCAAAGCCGCACCAATACAGAATGCCTGTGCCCGGCTGACTATAAGCCGCCAACAATGCATCCATCAGCGACTGGTCACGTCCGCTGTAGCCGGAGACAATTAGCGACGTGTCTTTGAGCTCCGCAATCAGCGACGACCGTAGGGCCGCTTCCTGCTGCTGCAGCTCGGCGACGGTGTTCTTGAGCAGGTCGTATCGATAGTCCCCATGCAGCGACACACAGAGAAGCTCTCCCTTTTTAGCAGGCCGCGTGCTGCGCGCTTGGCTATCAATGCCAGCTTCAAAGGGCGCCAGCTTGAAGTTGGCTGCTGCACGGGCTGGCAGGCCGTCAAAATTCGTTGACCACACCGACCGGACGAGATCCGCTTCGGCGAGATGCGCAAGGAGCCTGTACCCCGTGTGCGGGGAAGCGATGCGGACCAGTTCCTGAAAGTATGCCCTGCGATCATCCGTGATGGGGAAACACTGCTCGATGTAGAAGCTGTATTCTTCGGCTGCATCCTCACGCGGATAGCCGCCCTGTCGGTCGAACCATCCCTGAATGCGCCGTCGTACATCGACAAGCGATAGTTCCGAGAACTGTTCTTCGAGTCCGGGATTGTTGGTGAGAAAAATCTGACGCTTCCATTCCCAGATGCATTTCTGAGCGGAAGGGATTCCGGAACTTGTCGACGCACCGGCGCCCAACAGCATCGCAAACGGGGATGATCGCCGAACCCCGATTGAACGCACAAACGCGTCCAGCGACAGGACTGTCTGCGCGGGATCTTCGGGGGTAGTTGTGGCCTTGGGGGGCTCGGCCCGTATTGCTTTCTCTATGTCCATTTTATGCCTATCGTGCAGACGTTCGTTCTGCTTCGGGAACCAGCCCGAAGGCACACTCACTAAGTGAAGCATGTGAGTGAAGCTGCGTTGGGAAAGGGGGTTACGCATCCCAACTGCGCAGATCGCGGTGCCGCCCCTCAGCCTTGAACGATCGGCTGTTTCAGGGCCGCGATGCGACAATGATGGAAACTGGCCAAGGCCTTTGTCAAGAATGCATTGTGAACGATGTGCGTTCTTCCACCGGAAAAGTCTTTCTCCGATCTCCGAGCCACAGGTGGTGCCTTCTAGTAGCCGGCCTCGACCCAACGGCGGAAACAGTACATCACGGCCGGTATGTTTTCAGACGAGTAGCGGCCCGCCTCGATCACCGCCTTACACTCGGCCTCAAACCGCTTCAGCGAGCCGATGCCTTTCCTCCCTGCGCGCAGGGAGGAACTCAGACCGCGACTCTGCTCACACTCCCCGCCATCCAGCGCGCGATGCCGGTCATGCGGGCGTCTTCCTGTTGCTGGCCCACCACCTGCACGCCGACCGGCATCCCGCCGACGCTCATCAGCGGCATGGTGACGGCCGGCGCGAACAGCATCGAGCTGGGCGCATTGAACACGAAGTCGCCGGTCGGGCGCGGCGCCAGCGGCTGGCCGGGCACGTCGCCCGACCACAGTGGCGCCGGGCCGGGGCAGGCGAGGGTGATCGCGGCGTCGGCCAGCGACGCGACCGCGGCGTGCGCGAGCTGCGCGGCCTGGCGGGCGAGCAGGTTGGTGCGGTATTGGTCGGGCGTCATCGCCTCGGCCCTGAGCAACGCGGCCTTGGCGCGCTCGCTGAGGCCGTCGGGCGCGGCATCGAGCATGCCGCGCTGGTACCAGCGGTTCTCCCAGCTCGTGATGCCGTTGCAGATCGCGCGCGCGGTGGCGATCGCCTTCTCCAGCGATTCGACGAACGGATGATCGCCGCGGCGAATCAGCACCACGCCGGCGGCCGCGAGCTGGTCGAGCACCTTGGCGAAGCCTGCCTTGCTCGCCTCGTCGAGCTCGGGCCAGCCTTCGGTCTCCAGCACGATCAGCCGGTTGGGCTTGACCGCAGCCGGCAGGGTGTCCGGTCCCATCAGCCCGAGCGCGCCGCGGTCGCCACCGCAGCGCTTGGCGATCTCGATCGCGACCTGCCACATGTCCGCGAGGCTGTTGGCGTGCGGCCCATGCGTGCTCATGCTGGTCGCCAGCCGCTCGCCGCGATTGATGCCGCCCTGGGTCGGCTTCAGCGCGAAGTTGCCGCAATAGGCGGCCGGCCGGATGATCGAGCCGCCGACCTGCGTGCCGATCGCCGCCGGCACCATGTTGGCGCCGACCGCCGCCGCCGAGCCCGACGAAGAGCCGCCCGGCGTGCGCGCCGGATCGAATGGGTTGGTCGTCGCGCCGGGATGCGAGCCGCCCAGCTCCGCCGTCACCGTCTTGCCGAGGATGACCGCGCCAGCGCCGCGCAGCGCCCAGACGGCGGCATTGTCGCGCTTGGGAAAGTTGCCCTTCATCGCCGCGCAGCCCATCTCGGTGGGCATGTCCTTCGTTTCGAGCAGGTCCTTGATCGCGATCGGCATGCCGTCGATCGGCGACAGCGGCTTGCCGGCCTTCCAGCGCGCGGTGCTGGCATCGGCCGTGGCGCGGGCGCCCGCTTCGTTGATCGCGGTGAAGGCCTTCACGACCGGCTCGCGCGCGGCGATCGTCGCCAGGCAGCGTTCGAGATAGGCGCGCGGCGAATCGTTGCCGTCGGCAAAACGGCGGGCGGCGTCATGGAATGTGAGGGGTTTGTAGTCGGCGTAGGTGCTCATGGATGCTAGCCTAGCAGCGGACGTGGATCGGCGAGCGAACTAAGTTTCCCCCGTCTTCGGGGGAGGTGGCCGCGTCTTACGCGGACGGAGGGGTCATGGGCTGCATCAAAATGGTGGCCCATGACCCCTCCGTCGCGGATTACCGCGACACCTCCCCCGAAGACGGGGGAGGGCAGCTTGAGGGGAGATTGTGTCGATGGCATTTGCCGGCATGAACGTTTGGGCCATCCTGGCCGCCGCCGTGGCGGGGTTCGCCTGGGGCGCGGCCTATTACATGACCCTGTCGAAGCAATGGCTGGCGGCGGTGGGGCGGACCGAGCCGAACAAGTCGCCGGCGCCGTTCGTCATCTCCTTCGTGGCGCTGGTGATCATGGCGTGGGTGCTGGCGGGCACGATCGGGCATCTCGGGCCGGGGCAGGTCACGCTGAAGAACGGCATCATCTCGGCGCTGTTCATCTGGGTCGGCTTCGTCGCCACAGTCGTATTCGTGAACAATGCCTATCCCGGCCGGAAGTACATGCTGTCGGTGATCGACAGCATCCACTGGCTGGGCGTCCTCGTTATCCAGGGCGCCGTCATCGGCGCGATGGGGGTGTGAGGATGAAGCGACCGCGCATCGAAGGCTACGCCGTGGTCTCGACCGAAGGCATGATCGCGACGGCCGACGGCAAGTTCCCCGAGGAGATCAAGATCCCCGCCGATCACAAGTTTTACCAGGACTCCGTGGCGGCCGCGTCGGCGGTCGCCAATGGCCGCCATTCGGCGGAAGGCGGGATCGGCGAGAAGCACCGCAAACGCATCATCCTGACGCGGCGGGTCGATGTCCTCACGCCCGATCCCGAGAATCCGAACGCGATCCTGTGGAACCCCGCCTCGACGCCGTTCGACGAGGCGTGGGCGCGGCTCGGCATCGACGGCGGCACGCTCGCGGTGGTCGGCGGCACCGACACGTTCGGGCTGTTCCTCTCGATCGGCTACGACACCTTCTATCTTACGAAGACCGACGCGAGCGTGCCCAAGGGGCGCCCGGTGTTTCCCGGCGTCGGCACGACGACGACCGCGGAGGAAGTGATGCGCAAGCACGGCCTCGTCCACAAAGGCACGCGCATGCTCGATGCCTCGGTCAATTGCCGCGTCGAGGAGTGGGCCCCCAAGGGCTGAGCGATGAGCCCGGCCAAGCGCATCGTGATCTGCGGCGGCGGCGCGATCGGCGCCTCGATCGCCTGGTTCCTCAGCTCGCGCGGTGCGCAGCCGATCGTGATCGAGCGCCACGCCGTGGCCGGTTCGGCGTCGGGCAAGTCGGGCGGCTTCCTGGCGCGCGACTGGTGCCGCGGTAGCGCGCTCGATGCGCTGGCGCGGCGCAGCTTCGATCTCCATGCCGCGCTGGCCGACACGCTCGGCAATCCCTGGTGCTATCGGCGCCTCGCTACCTATGCGGGGCACGGCACGGAGAACGGGCGGGAGCTCGGGCCGGCGCCGCGGCCTTGGCTGTCCGGACGGGTCGAGATCACCGGCCGCCTCGGTTCTCCGGAGACGACCGCCGTGGTTGAGCCACGGGCCTTCACGACCGGCCTGATGAAGGCTGCCGAAGCGAAGGGCGCGACGCTGCGGCTCGGCACGGTCGTCGGGCTGATTCGCCGGCCGGACGGTGCCGTGCAGGGCGTCGTCCTCGAGAGCGGCGAGACGGTCGAGGCCGACGCCGTCGTCATCGCCATGGGGCCGTGGTCGATCCTGGCGACGCAGTGGCTGCCGCTGGCCGCCGTCTACGGCTACAAGGGCCACAGCCTCGTGTTCGATACGGGCGCGGCGACCGGCTCGGAAGCTCTGTTCCTCGAATACGAGGAGGCGAGCGGCGAGGTCCTCAGCCCCGAGATCTTCCCGCGCGCCGACGGCACGACCTGGGCGTGCGCGATCTCCTCGACCGCCGCGTTGCCCATCGATCCCGCCGGCGTGCTGGGCGACGAGGGCGCCCATGCGCGGCTCGAGACGATGTGCCGGACCCTCTCGCCCGTGCTCGCCGCGGCTCCGATCGTCGCGCGGCAGGCCTGCTTCCGCCCCGTCACAGAGGACGGCCTGCCGATGATCGCCTCTGTGAAAGGCGTCGCCGGCGCCTACGTCGCCACCGGCCACAACGTCTGGGGCATCCTGAACGCGCCCGCGACCGGCGAGGCGATGGCCGAGCTGATCCTCGACGGCGCCGCCCGCCACGTCGACCTCTCGCCCTTCACGCCCGAGCGATTGCCGCGGTTCGATCCTGCGCGATTGCGGGGATAATGTCTTTCGCTGGGGGCGCGCCACTCCAGTGGCGCGCCCATAGGCGCTAACTTTGGAATGCGCAGGCGCTTGTTGCCGTGACGACGCGCCGCCTTCAGGTGTCATGCTCTTGCCGGACCGCGGGCGGGACGCCCGCGGTCCGACAAGACGACAAGTGCCGATAGCGAAATAAAGTTAGCGCATATGAGTGGCGCGCCCCCAGCGAAAGAGGTCAGAACTCCACCACGAGCCCGTCGTGCGCGGCTTCGAGGGCGATCTCGCCCTGGCGGGCGAGCAGCTCGGCGCTCATGTGGGTGACGATGGTGCGTTTGGGAGCGATCTCGGCGAGGTGCTTCGTCAGGGTCATGTAGTCGATGTGGAACTTCATGACCTTGTCGAAGAAATACGCCTCGCAGATGAACAGGTCGGCGTCGCGGCCGGCGGGGATCAGCTCCTCGACCCATTCGGTGTCGCCGGAATAGGTCAGCACCTTGCCCTCGGTCTCGATGCGCAGCGCGTAGGACGGCGCGCCGCTATAGTGCTTCATCAGGTAGGGCGTGACATGCAGGCCGTTGATCGCGGCGCGCTCGTGCAGCGCGAGCTCGCGGATGGTTAGGGCGAACTTGCGCTCGACCTTGGTCGAGCCTGCGAACATCGCTTCCATGACGGTCATCAGCCGCGCCTCAAAGCCCGGCGGGCCGGCGAGCGTGAGCGGCGCGGTGCGGCGGCTGACGAGCTGGGCATCGAGCAGGAGGAAGGGCAGGCCGCCGAAATGGTCGCCGTGCAGATGGCTCACCAGCACGGTCGAGACGGCGTTGGGATCGACGCCCCATTTGCGGATCGCCACCATCGAGGAGGCGCCGCAATCGATCAGCACGTTGCCGCCCTGTGCGCGCGTGAGGTGGAAACAGGTGTTGAACCGGCCGCCGCTGCCGAACGCGTCGCCCGAGCCGAGGAACTGGAGGCGCACTATGTCATCCCCAGTGCACCCGTCGCCCCGAGCGCAGCGAAGGATCTCACCGAGCGAGCAGCAATTGCGCTGCTGGCGTGAGGCCCTTCGCTGCGCTCAGGACGACACGGGGGCCGTTCAAGGCGCTTGCTCGAGACTCGACACGCCGTTGGTCAGCGTCGTGCGGCGCAGATCGCGGACCTCGGTATGGTTGTAGCGCCGGGCGCGGTGCATCGTGGCGCGGTTGTCCCACATCACCAGGTCGTCCGGCTTCCAGGTGTGGGCGTAGACGAACTTGCGCTGCGTGGCGTGCTCGGTCAGGTCGCGCAGGAAGGCGCGTGCCTCGGGCACAGGCCAGCCTTCGATGCCGCCGGCATGGCTGGCGAGATAGAGCGACAGCCGGCCGCTCGACGGGTGGCGCCGCACCAGGCGCTGGCGTACCGGCGCCCACTTGACCCGCTCCTCGTCGGTGAAATCCGTGAAGCCCAGGATGCCGCGTGAGAAGATCTGGCTGTGGCTGCAGATCAGGTCGGCCACCTCGCGCTTGGTCTCCTCGTCGAGCGCGTCGTAGGCCGCACGCATGTCGGCGAACTCGGTGTTGCCGCCGGCCGACGGGATCTTGCGCGCCGACAGGAGCGAATACATCGCCGGCACCGGCTTGAACGAGCTGTCGGAGTGCCAGAGCTGGTTGCCGATCCCGAACAGGCGGCGGCGGTCGTCGCGCGCCAGCACGTTGTTGTTCTTGTCGAGGTTGGAGATGTCGTTCAGGTCCATGCTCATCCGCCGGTCCTGGGGGGCCGCGATGTCGCCGGTGGCCTGCTCGATCTCGCCGAGCGAGCGGCTGAAGACGAGCTGCTGCTCGTCGTCGATCGGCTGGTCGTGGAACACCAGCACGGCGAACTCGTCCATGCCGGCATGGACGGCTTTCACCTGCTCGGGCGTGAGAGGCCGGCGCAGGTCGAGGCCCGAGACGACGCCTGCGAAGAACGGGCGATTGGCGGGATCGATAGGCTTGATGTCCATAGGGGTATTTTACAGCGTCGGCCGCTCCTTGGGGAGGGCCGACCATTCGCGGAAGAGCTTCCCGCCGCGCTGGTCGAAACGCTCGTCCAGCACCTTCGAGGACTGGATGCGCTCGACCCTGAAGTTGCGGTAGTCGCCGCGCAGCTCGCACCAGGCGCCGACCAGCGTGACGTCGACATAGTAGGCCATGGCGATCGGCCAGATGACCCGGTGGGTTCGCCGTCCCCGCTCGTCGACATAGGCGATGTAGAGCTTGGCGGAATCGCGGATCGCGGCGCGCACCTCGGCGAGGTCGGCGCCGGCGGCTTCCGCGGCCATGCCGGGCGAAACATAGACCGGCGTGTCGGCGATGTGGGGGCGCAGGCGCTCGGGCACCACAACGGTGACCTTGGCCAGCACCGCGTCGGCCGCTTCCTGCAGCTTCGGGTCCTTCAGGCGGCGGACCAGCCGCGCGCCGACGGCGATCGCCTCGATCTCGTCGATGGTGAACATCAGCGGCGGCAGGTCGAAGCCCTTGCGCAGGACGTAGCCGACGCCGGCGGCGCCCTCGATCGGCACGCGCCGCGCCTGCAAGGTGGCGACGTCGCGATAGACCGTGCGCGGGGTGACTTCGAGTGCCTCCGCGAGCGCGGCCGCGGTGGTCGGCCGGGACGCTGTCCGCAGGCGCTGGATGATGTCGAACAGGCGATCGGAACGGCGCATGTCACTGCTGACATAACGCTGTCAGGAGGAGGTTTCTAGGGTGGGGCTCGCAGCAAGAACCGAGGAGCCTTTCATGATCGAGATTTCCCGCCCGGCCGTTCCCGCGCTGGCCAAGTTCGCCGAGCGCAATTCCGTCCCGACCTCCGCCGTCGTGCGGGCCGGCGAGTGGGTCTATGTCTCCGGCATGCCGCCGGTGAACCCCGAGACCGGTGGCTACGACATCCTGCCGATCGACCAACAGGCGCGGCGCTCTCTCGAGCACCTGAAGAGCTGCCTCGAAGCGGCCGGTTCGGCCCTTGAGCGCGTCGTGAAGTGCACGGTCTATTGCTCGAACCCCGCCTACTTCGCGACCGTCAACGCGATCTACGCCGAGTATTTCGGTGCTCACAAGCCGGCCCGCACCTTCCTTTGCCCGGGCGGCTGGTTCGGTCCGTTCGACATCGAGATCGACTGCGTGGCCCTGGTGCGATGAGCCGCGGGCTGCTCGGCACCCTGCTGCTGATCGCCTCGGCGACGGCCTATTCGACGGCGGGGTTCTTCACGCGGCTGATCCCGGTCGATGCCTGGACCCTGCTGTTCTGGCGCGGCGTGTTCGGCGGCAGCTTCCTGGCCGTCGTCGTGCTCGTGCAGGAGCGCGGCCGGGTGGCCAAGGCGATCCGCGCCACGGGCGTCGAAGGCGCGCTGGTAGCCATTCTCTCGGCGGTGGCGACTGTCTGCTTCCTGAACGCGATGCGGATCAGCACGGTCGCCGATGTCCTGGTGATCGATGCGACGATCCCGTTCTTTGCCGCAGCGCTGGGCTGGGTGATTCTGGGCGAGCGCGAGAGCCCGTGGACACTCGGCGCTACCGTCGTTGCCTTCGCCGGCATGGCGGTCATGGCCGGGCCGGCGATCGTGCAGGGCCAGTTCCTCGGCGACCTGCTGGCCCTCGTCATGGCCGTCTCGATGGCGCTGGTCATCGTGCTGATCCGGCGCAAGCGCGGCGTGAGCATGGTGCCGGCCGTCTGCGCCTCGGCCTTCCTGTGCGCGCTGCTCGTCTGGCCGTTCGCGTCGCCTTGGCAGGTGACGGCCGGCGAACTCGGGCTTCTCGCCCTGTTCGGCGTCAGTCAGTTCGGCCTGGGCCTTCTCCTGCTGGCGTTCGGCACGCCGCTGGTCTCCGCCACGCGCGGCGCCCTGCTCGGCGTGCTGCAGACCCCGCTCGGCACGCTCTGGGTCTGGCTCGCCTTCGCCGAGCAACCGTCAACGCTCACCCTGATCGGCGGCGCGATCGTGCTCGCGGCGGTGCTGGCCGATGTGTTGCACCCGCGCTCCCAGCGATGAGCTACGCCGTCGGCAGCTTGTAGTCCTCGAAGTGCTTGCGCAGCGCGGTCTTGAGGATCTTGCCGGTGGCGCCGTGCGGGATGGCGTCGATGAACTGCACGTCGTCGGGCATCCACCACTTGGCGATCTTGCCCTCGAGGAACTTCAGCAGGTCGGCCTTGGTCACGTCCGCCTCGGGCCGCTTGACCACGACCAGCAGCGGCCGCTCGTCCCACTTGGGATGCGCCACGCCGATCACGGCGGCTTCGGCCACGCCGGGGCAGCCCATCGCGGCGTTCTCGAGATCGATCGAGCTGATCCATTCGCCGCCCGACTTGATCACGTCCTTGGAGCGGTCGGTGATCACCACCGAGCCGTCGCTCTCGATCTTGCACACGTCGCCGGTCATGAACCAGTCGTCGGCGAGGAACTGGCTCTTGCCGTCGCCCTTCATGTAGCCCTTCACGATCCAGGGCCCGCGCACCACCATGTTGCCCGACACGCTGCCGTCCTGCGGCAGGTCGTTGCCGGCATCGTCGATGATCTTCATCTCGCAGCCGAACACCGGCCGGCCCTGCTTGGCGGTGAGCGCGAAGCGATCCTCGTCGGGAAGGTCGCGCTCGCCCTTGTTGAAGCGGGTCAGCGTGCCGAGCGGGCTCATCTCGGTCATGCCCCAGCCCTGCGCGACCTCGATGCCGTGCTCCTTCCAGAAGCGCGAGATCATGGCGTAGGGTACTGCCGAGCCGCCGATCAGGCTGCGCTTGACCGACGACATCCGGAGCTTGTTCTGCGCGCAGTAGTCGAGCAGGGCGAGCCACACGGTCGGCACGCCGGCCGACAGCGTCACCTGCTCCTTGTCGAGCAATTCGTAGATGCTGGCGCCGTCGAGCTTCGGCCCGGGGAAGACCAGCTTGGCGCCGCAGATCGGGCCGGCATAGACCAGGCCCCAGGCATTGGCGTGGAACATCGGCACCACCGGCAGGATGGCGTCGTCCGGCGTGAGCGCGAGCACGGGGCCCGAGCACATCATCATCGAATGGATGACCGTCGAGCGGTGCGAGTAGAGCACGCCCTTCGGATTGCCCGTCGTGCCCGAGGTGTAGCAGAGCGACGAGGCTGTCTTCTCGTCGAAAGTCGGCCAGGTCAGCGTGCCGGGCTTGTCCGCGATCAGCTCCTCGTAGCACAGCAGGTTCGGGATCTTGCTCGACGCCGGCATGTGGGCGCGGTCGGTCATCAGCACGACGTGCTTCACGGTCTTGAGGTGGTCCCAGACGCCTTCGACGATCGGCAGCAGGTTGAGGTCGACGAAGATGACCTGGTCCTCGGCGTGGTTGGCGATATAGGCCACGTGCTCGGGCGCCAGCCGCGGATTGATCGTGTGCAGCACCGCGCCGATGCCGGAGATGCCGAAATAGAGCTCGAAATGGCGATGGGTGTTCCAGGCGATCGTGCCGACGCGGTCGCCGAGCTTGATGCCCAGCCCCTGCAGCGCCTCCGCGACCTGCTTGGCCCGCTTGGCCGCGGCCCTGTAGCCGTAGCGATGGATCGGCCCCTCGACCGTGCGGGTCACGATCTCGACGTCGGGATAGTAGGCGGCGGCGAAATCGATCATCTGCGAAATCAGCAGCGGGCGGTCTTGCATCAGGCCGAGCATGGCGTTTCCTCTGGTTACGCGCGCCGCTCGATATGAAGGCTTCTGAGATTTGCGAGCGGCTTCAGGTCCGGTTCTAGACCGAGTCCCTGTCCGCCGGGAAGGGCGACGCAGCCGTCGCTGACGGACATGAGATCCTGCAGGAGGCCTTCCCGAAGGGGGTTGGCGTTGGCGTCCACTTCCAGCAGGCCGGGCCCACGCACGGCGGCCAAAAGATGGAGCGAATGGACCAGCCCGATCGCGCCGCCGAGATAGTGCGGGCAGAAGGTGCGGCCAGCGGCCAGCGCCGCCTTCGCGACCGGCAGGCAGCCGGAATGGCCGCCCCATTTCGCCACGTCGGGCTGTACAAAGCCGAACAGGCCGGAGTCGATCATCGCCTGGAAGGCGCCGGCGCCGCGCACGTTCTCGCCGCCGGCCAACCGGGCGGGCGCGACGGCGGCGACCTGCGTCCACTCCGCGGCCGGGCGGTCGGCCATCAGCGGCTCCTCGATCCAGCCGAGGCCGAACTCGGCGAGCTTCGGCGCCACCGCGCAGGCGGTGGCGAGGTCCCAGCCCTGGTTGACGTCGACCATCAGCCGCTCGCCGCTCTTCAGCCCGGCGGCGACCGGCCGCAGAGAGCCGAGATCGGTCTCCGCGCCGAAACCGACCTTCAGCTTGAACGTTCGATGCCCTTCGGCGCGCGTGCGCTCGACCGTGTCCAGCGCGGCCCGGCCGGGATTGATGCCCGACGCGTAGACCGGCACCGGCGAATCGTCGGTGCCGCCCAGCGCGCGCCACAGTGGCAGGCCGCGCTTGCGGGCGCGGAGGTCGTGGATCGCAAGGTCGAGGCCCGCGGCTGCCGCTGAAAAGGCACCGGCATCGCCGCTCTGGATGCGCAGCACGTGCAGCGCGCGGTCGATCTCGCCCCACAGCCCGACCGGGTCATCGATCGACTTGCCGAGCACGCGCGGCGCCAGGATATCGCCGAAGAGGAGGGCGCGATGCTCGGCCGCGGCGTTGGGGAAATTGCACCAGATCTCGCCCCAGCCGCGCGCGCCGTCGGAATCCTCGACCCGCACGAACACCGCGGCGCGTTCGGTCATGGTGCCGAACGAGGTGCGGACGGGATCCTTGATCGGCGTGCGGAAGACGAAAGCCTCGGCCCGCGTGAGGGTCGCTGTGGTCATGGTCTCTGCTGGGAGCGCGGCTCTCCAGAGCCGCTCATGAGATGGAGCAAGACGAAGAAAGAGCGGCCCTGGAGAGCCGCGCTCCCAGCACGCCGACTCAATCGGCCGCCTGCTGGGCCTCGTTGAGCACGTCGTAGTTCCGCTTCTGATACCAGATCATGTAGTCGGTGTAGTAGGTCGTCGGATATTTCGGCGGCTTGTCCGGCCCGACGGTGGTCGGCACGGCGGCGACCGGCCAGTCGATG
>CAMFJT010000084.1 GCA_945957125.1 uncultured Rhodospirillales bacterium
TGAGCGAGAAGCCGGGATGGAAGCCGAGCCGCGTGAAGTTGGCGGCGAAGCGCGCCTCCGGCGCGGCGACGCGGAAGTCCGGCATCAAGGCGAGGCCGAGGCCGCCGCCGATCGCCGGTCCCTGGATGGCCGCGACGCTGGGCTTCTTCGACCGGAACAGGCGGGTCGCTTCCTTGTAGAGGTGCTTGCCCGATTCGGCCGAGCCGGTCTGCGGCCGGTTGGCGAAATCGGCGCCGGCGCAGAACGACTTGCCCTGGGCGCACAGCACGTAGGCGCGGATGTTGTCGTCCCGGTCGAACGCCTCGAAGGCGTCGGCGATCTGGTTGATCAGCGCGTTGTCGAAGAAATTATGCGGCGGCCGCTGGATCTCGACGACGCCGACATGACCTTCGCTCGAGACGCCGATATCCTTGTATGTGCCGCTCATGTGCTTCCCCCTGCGGGCTGTTGATGGGCGGCGATATTGCCCCGCCGCGGGGCCGTCCGTCGAGTTTGGGAGGAAGAACAATGCCGCAACGCGAACGCCACGCCCTGGTCATCGGCGGCGGTACCATGGGCGTGGGGATCATCGCCATGTTCATCGCCGGCGGCTGGACGGTCGATGTCGTGTCCCGTTCCGCCACGACCCGCGACAGGCTCGCCGCCGCAACGGCCAAGGCGCTCGCCGGCATGGGCAAGCCGACCGATACCTCGGGATTGAGGACCTTCGCCACCCTGCCCGAAGCCGACTGGTCGAGGATCGACATCGCGGTCGAGACCGTGACCGAAGACCTGGCGCTGAAGCAGAAGCTGTTCGCGGAGATGGAAGCGCTCGCCCGGCCGGACGCCGCGCTGACCTCGAACTCCTCGAGCTTCCCGATCAGCGGGATCGGCAAGGGCCTGAAGACGCAGAGACGTATGATGGGCCTGCACTTCTTCATGCCGGCGCATCTCATTCCGCTCGTGGAGGTGGTGAGCTCCGTGCACACCGATCCGACGCAAGCGGAACGGGTCGGCGCGATCATGAAAGACCTCGGCAAACGGCCGGTGCAGGTCCGCAAGGATGTGATCGGCTTCCTCGGCAACCGCATCCAGGGCGCCCTGATGCGCGAGGCGCTGTGGTTGATCGAGCAGGGCGTCGCCTCGCCTGAAGACGTCGACGCCACGGTCCGGCTGAGCTTCGGCTTCCGCTATGCCGCGGCCGGCCCGATCGTGCAGAAGGAGCATTCCGGCTGGGACACGACCTGTGCCGTCGCCAAGATCATCTGGCCCGATCTCACCAATGCCGACGGCCCGCCGCCGGTCCTGCAGAAAAATGTCGACGAGGGCCGTATCGGCTTCAAGACGAAACGCGGCTTCTTCGACTGGGACGACGAGTCCATGGCGAAAGAGCGCGCCCGCTACGAGCGCGCGCTTCGCAAGTGTCTCGAGATCTTCAAGGAAGAAGGGATCGTTTAGTCTTCTGCCGAAGGCGCGCCACCGCAGTGACGCGCCCCGGCTGGAGAATCAGGCGGCCCGACCGCGGCCGCGGCCACCACCGCCGCCGCCGCCGAAACGACGGCCGCCATTGCCGCGCGGCGGACCGCCGAACGGGCGGTCGCCCTGCGGGCGCGGCGTGTAGGGGCGGTTGAACTTCGGGCGAGCGCCGTAGCTGTCGCCCTGGGGAGCGTCGCCTCGCGGCTGGTCGCGATAGTCACCGCGCGCCCACTGATGCTCGGCCGGAGCCGACGGGCCGCGCTCGCCGAACGAGCGATCACGACCCGACCGATCACCTTCCGGCCGATCGCCGCCCGACCGATCGCCAAACGGGCGATGGTGACGGCCACCGCCGCCACCGCCGTGACGGCCATGACCGCCCGGACCACGGCCGTGATGGCTGTTCGGCCGCTCGTTGTCGCGCGCCTCGCGCTCCTCGCGCGGGCGCTGCGGCGGGGGAACCGGCATGTCCTCGTTGGCCGGGACGGGCAGCACGGGGATGCGCTGGTTGGTCAGCCGCTCGATGCTCTTGAGCTGGCCGCGCTCGCTCGAATCGCAGAACGAGAGGGCGATGCCCGAGGCGCCGGCGCGCGCGGTGCGGCCGATGCGATGGACGTAGCTCTCGGCATCGGCCGGCAGCTCGTAGTTGATGACGTGCGTCACGCCGGTCACGTCGATGCCGCGCGAGGCGAGATCGGTGGCGACCAGCACGCGGGCCCGGCCGCGGCTGAAATTCTCGAGCGCGCGCTGGCGCGCGTTCTGGCTCTTGTTGCCGTGGATCGCCTCGGACGGCACGCCGCGATCCTCCAGCGCCTCGGCGACGCGGTTGGCGCCGCGCTTGGTGCGCGTGAAGACGATGACCTTCTCGAGCGAGGAATCGGCCAGCAGGTGGCTGAGCAGCGCACGCTTGGTGGAGGCGTTCACGAAATAGACACGCTGGTCGATCTTCTCGACCGTGCGGCCCTGCGGAGCGATCTCGACCTTCTCCGGGTTGGTCAGGATCTCGCCGGCGAGCTTGGCGATGTCGTTCGGCATGGTGGCCGAGAACAGCAGCGTCTGGCGCTGGCGGGAGACCGAGGCCGCGATGCGGCGCACGTCCTTCACGAAGCCCATGTCGAACATGCGATCGGCTTCGTCGAGGATGAAGAAGCTCACGCTGCCGAGCCGCACGTTGCCGCGCTCGACGAGGTCGAGCAGCCGGCCCGGCGTGGCAACCAGGATGTCGACGCCGCGCGCCAGGGTCTCGATCTGGCGGCCATAGCCCAGCCCGCCGACGACGGTGCAGAGGCGCAGGCCGAGGCCGCGGCCGTAGGTGTCGAAGCTGCGCGCGATCTGGACGGCGAGCTCGCGCGTCGGCGCGAGGACGAGGGCGCGCGGGCTCTTCGGCTGGGCGCGCTCGCGGCTGGCGGCGAGGTGCTGCAGCACGGGCAGCGCGAAGGCCGCCGTCTTGCCGGTGCCGGTCTGGGCGATGCCGAGCACGTCGCGGCCCTGCAGCAGCGCCGGGATGGTGCGCGCCTGGATCGGCGTGGGCACGGTGTAGCCGGCGGCATCGAGGGCACGCAGCAGCGGCTCGGACAGGCCGAGATCCGCAAACGAAACATTACTCACTGGGAAAATAGTCCTTACGGCCGCCCAAGGGTTCGAGCGGCTTTTGGCTCGCTCTCCGGCGCGGCGGAGGCAGCTCTTTCTTCTGGGAGATTGTCTCGGGATGAAGCGCCGTCACAAAGGAATGGGGCGCGTCGCGCAATCGCGAGAAACCTGATCGACCCGCAGGCTCGCGGGCTGCGGCGTATATGATGCTGCGCCGCAGCGAAGTCAAGCGACGGAATTGTGGCGGACGACGCGCGATCTCTCTACCGCTTCTTCCGCAGCAACCGGCCGGGCAGGTTGCCGGTCGGCTCGTTGTCGCGCAGCAGGACCTGACCGTTGACCACCGTGGCCTTCATGCCGTCGGCCTTCTGGCGCAAGCGCTTGGCCTTGGCCGGCAGATCGGTGACGACCTCGGGCATGCGCGGACCGACCGTGTCGGGATCGAACACCACCATGTCGGCTGCCATGCCTTCGCGCAGCAGGCCGCGGTCGTGGAAGCCGAATTGGGTGGCGGTGTCGCAGGTGATCAGCTTGACCGCCTCCTCCAGCGTGAAGGCCTGCTTGTCGCGCACCCAATGGCTGAGCAGATGGGTCTGCAGCGAGGAGTCCATGATCTGCGAGACGTGCGCGCCGGAATCCGAGAAGGTCACGACCGAGCGCGGATGCTTCATCAGCTCGAGCGCCTCTTCCTGATTCTCGTTGGCGATCGGCTGCATCATGAAGAACTTCATGCCGCGCTCGAGCGCCATGTCGATCATCAGCTCGACCGGATGGGTGTTCTTCTGTCGCGCCAGCTCCGCCATCGTCTTGTGCGGGCCCTGCATGTCGGTCATCGCGTAGATGTAATCCCACTCGGGCGGCCGCGCCTCGGTGCCGCGCACGATCGGTCCTTCGTAGGGCTTCGCCGCGACCTCGACGAGGCGGCGGCGCATCTCCGGGTCGCGCAGCATCTTCTCCTGCTCCGCCAGCGGCTTGGCGCGCATGTCGCGCCAGACGTCCCACTTGTCGAACGGCAGGTGCGTCTCGAACGACAGCAGCACGCTGAGCGCGCGGCTGTGGACCTGGGCGAACATGCGCCCGCCCTGCGCGGCGGTGCGCTCGATGATGTCGAAGGTCGAGCGCCAGCCGCCCGGCATCTTGCGCCGGTTGAACAGGCCGAAGGTGATCGGCCGGCCGCTCTCGATCGCCAGCTTGCTGAGGCCCTCGTAGTAGGCCTTCGCCTTCTCGCCCTGCGCGCCGGTCGGCTCGCCCGCGACCTCGACCATGCCCGCGCCCATCGCCTTCACCAGCGTCTCGAACTCGTGCCAGGTGGCGAGGCGGCTGGCGACCGGCTTGTCGTCCGAGGTCTGGTGGTTGACCGAGCGGGTGGTCGAGAAGCCGTGCGCGCCGGCGGCTACCGCCTCCTTCACGAGATGAACCATCTTCGCGAGGTCGTCGTCGCTCGCCGGATCGGTGAAGGCACGCTGGCCCATCACGTAGGTGCGCAGCGCGCAGTGGCCCATGTAGCCCGCGTAGTTGATGCCCTTGGGCAAGGACTCCAACACGTCGAGGAACTCGGGGAAGCTCTCCCAGCGCCACTTGATGCCCGCGAGCATCGCAGCGCGGCTGATGTCCTCGGCGCGCTCGAGGTTACGGAACACGAGATCGGCCTCGGCCTCTCGGCAGGGCGCCAGCGTGAAGCCGCAATTGCCCATCACCACGCTGGTGATGCCCTGGTAGCAGGAGCTGGTGCCGATCGGATCCCAGAAGATCTGCGCGTCCATGTGGGTGTGGCCGTCGACGAAGCCGGGCGACACCACGTGCCCCTCCGCATCGAGCGTCTCCTTCGCGCTGCCGCCGAGGCGGCCGATCTCGGCGATCCTGCCGTCCTTCACGCCGATGTCGCCGCGATAGCGCGGCAGTCCCGAACCATCGACGATCATGCCGTTCTTGACGAGTAAGTCGAAAGCCATGGCCGACCTCCTTGCGCACCGTGGTCGAATGCCATTGGCGGTCCTCCGGTGGGCCGCCTAGGATAACGCAACGAAGAAGCGAGGAAACATGGAATTCGGCGTCCTTTTCACGTCCCATCCGAACCCGAAGGAGGAGCCTTATCCGCATCGCGACGTTCACGCCCGCACGACGGAAGAAGTCATCGAGGCCGAACGGCTGGGCTACGACACGGCGTGGATCGCCGAACACCATTTCGCGACCAGCTACGGCATCATGCCGGACTGCTTCGCCTACATGGCCTATCTCGCGGCCAAGACCAGCCGCATCAATATCGGCGCCGCCGTCATCACGCTGCCGCTCTACGATCCGGTCCGCGTCGTCGAGAACACCTCGTTCGTCGACATCCTGTCGAACGGCCGTGTGCGGCTCGGAGTCGGGTCGGGCTACCGGCCGTACGAGTTCGAGGGGCTGGGCAAGGATTTCGAGAACCGTCGCGACATGGTCGAGGAAGCGATCGGGCTGATGTTCGATGCATGGCATCGCCATCGCTGGAACCACAAGGGCAAGTATTTCGCCGGCACGGTCGAGGGCCAGTACGAGATGCTGCCGCATCCCGTGCAGATGCCGCATCCGCCGCTCTACATGGCGGGCGGCACCGATCGCTCGATCGGCTACAGCGGCCGCAACGGCTTCGGCCTCATGCTCTCGACCCTGCCGGGCGTCGAGACGCTGGCGGCGCAGACGGCGCTCTACAAGCGCGAGCTGGCCAAGGCGAGCGCCGAACGGCGACAGAATCCGGCCGCGGGCAACATCGACATCGCCCGCTGGGTCTATATCGCCGACAGCGACGCCCAGGCGCGCGCCGATACCGAGGAGGCGGTCGTCCGCCACATCGCGCATTTCGGCGGCACCGGCACCAGCGGCTATCTCGGCTCCGTGTCCGAGAAGGGCGCGGCGCTGAACTATGACGAGCTGCTCGCCACCACTCTGCTGCACGGCTCGGCCGAGACGGTGATCGCGCGGCTGCGCGAGATGCAGGCGCGCACCGGCATGACCTCGCTGCTGCTGCACTACCCGCCTTACTACGGGCGCGAGAAGACGATGCGCAGCCTCAAGCTGTTCGCCGAACGCGTGATCCCGGCCTTCCGTCCGCCGGCGCGGAGAGCGGTTGCCGCAGAGTGACACTCAGCCACAACGCGCTCGGCGCGCTGCTCACCATGCTGGCGATGCTGTGTTTCGCCGTCATGGATGCGATCAGCAAGTTCCTCGTGACGGAGTACGCCGTCGGGCAGCTCATGTGGGTGCGCTACGGGCTGCTCTGCCTGTTCGCCGCCTTCGTCGCGCGCCGTCGTGGCCTGCGCGCGGCGATCAAGAGCCGCCGGCCGGGGCTGCAGATCGTGCGCTCGCTCGTCGCCGTCATCGAGGGCGCGATGTTCGTGCTCGCCTTCCGCTACCTGCCGCTAGCCGACACGCACGCGGTCGCCGCCACCTCGCCGCTGATCGTGATCGCGCTCGGCGTGCTGTTCCTCGGCGAGCGCGCGGGCCTTGCGCGCTGGCTCGCCGTCGCCGTGGGCTTCGCCGGCGTGCTGCTGATCGTGCGGCCGGGTTTCCGCACCGTCGACTGGCCGCTCGCCCTGCCGCTCGCCGGCGCGGTGCTGTGGGCCGGCTACCAGATCCTGACCCGCCTCAGCGCGCGCACCGATCCGCCCGACACGGCGCTGCTTTGGTCGGCGATCGTGGCGTTCATCGCCTCCAGCTTCGTCGGTCCGCTCGACTGGAAATGGCCGACGCCGACGGCCTGGGCGCTGATGGTGACCATCGCCGCGATCGGCACGGTCGCCCACTACGCACTGATCAAGGCACTCGACCATGCCGAAGCAGGCGCGGTGCAGCCCTACAGCTACACGCTGCTGGTCTGGGCGACGGTAACGGGATGGCTGGTGTTCGGCGACGTGCCGGATGGCTGGACGATCCTCGGCGGCGCGGTCGTCGTGGCGAGCGGGCTCTACACCTGGCACCACGACCGGCAGGCCGCGCGCGTTACTTCTGGCGCTGCAGGTCCGCGCAGCCGACCATCATGACGGCCGGGGTGACGTTGCGGTAGCACAGCTCGATCGTGTCTTCGCCCGTCACCGTGCCGTCGATCAGCCCGTCGCGGCTGGCGATGTAGATCCACTTCCCATCGGACGAAAGCGATCCGAGCATCGGGATGTTGACCTGCCCGGCTTGCATGACGCCCCAGAAGCGCCGTCCCTCCTGGCCCTCGATCCTGAAGACGTAGTCCTGCCGGCGCAGGCGATAGTGACCCGCAGGCGTGGCCTCGGCGGTCCGCGGATGGCTTGCGGCCGCGCCATCGACGATCGCCTCGCCAGTGCCTTTCCAGCTGCCCTTGAGATCGGGCGGTGCGGCCTGGGCAAGAGCCGGCGCGGCCCCGGCAAGCACGCCCGCGAGCACGATACCCATCGACCATCCGAAACGCCGCATGACGGCTCCTCTATTGCCGGGAGCGCGGCTCTCCAGAGCCGCTCTTCCTTCGCAGTGGTTCCCTGAGCGGCTCTGGAGAGCCGCGCTCCCAGCCGATCAACGTGGCCAGGCGCGGAGATTTACCAACCCGCCTTCGATCGGCAGGGTGATGCCGGTGACCCATCGCGATTCGTCCGAAGCGAGGTAGACCGCGCCATGAGCGATGTCCCAGGCGGTGCCCTCGGTCTGCATCGGCACCATCTTGCGCCGCCGTTCGCGCGCCTCGGTGCCCATGTGCGCCACCATCGGCGTATGGACCGAGCCGACGACGATGCAGTTGGCGCGGATGTTCTGGGTCGCGTAGTCGGCCGCGACCGACCGGGTGAAGCCGTGCAGCCCGGCCTTGGCGGTCGAATAGGCGACGGCGCCCGCGCTGCCCATCAGGCCGATGGCGCCGGCGATCGACGACACCATGATCACCGAGCCGCCGCCGCCCGCCTTCATGCGCGGCAGGCAGGCCTTGGTGCACAGCATCGTCGTGGTGAGGTTGGCCGCGATCACCTTGTTCCAGTCCTCGAGCGTCACCGTCTCGGGCGTACCCGGCGCGCCGATGCCGACATTGTTGTGCAGGATGTCGAGCCGGCCGTAGGTATTGACCGTGAACTCGGCCATCGCCTCGCAGGCATCCTGTCGGCCGACGTCGGCGGCGAACACCGAGGCCTCGCCGCCCTCCTCCTTGATCTGCCGGACGAGCTTCTCGGCCCGCTCGGCGCTGCGATTGACCAGCACGACCTTCGCACCCTCGCGCGCGAACAGGATGGCGGTCGCCATGCCGTTGCCGACTCCTTCGCCGCGCGGTGCCGCGCCCGTGACCACCGCGACCTTGCCCTTGAGACGATCCGTCATTCCATTCTCCTCCCGACCCGCAAATGCTATGGCGTTGCGCCATGACCAGCAACGACACCTTCGAGGGCGGCTGCACCTGCCGCCATGTCCGATACCGCATGACGTCCCGGCCGATGTTCGTGAATTGCTGCCACTGTCGCTGGTGCCAGCGCGAGACGGGCAGCGCCTTCGCGATCAACGCCATGATCGAAGCCGACCGGGTCGAGCTGACCGCCGGCCAGCCCGAGCTGGTCGACACGCCGTCGGCCAGCGGAAAGGGCCAGAAGATCTGGCGCTGCCCGACCTGCAGGGTCGCGCTGTGGAGCAACTATGGCGGTGCCGGCGACAAGGTGCGCTTCGTGCGCGTCGGCACCCTCGACGATCCCGACGCGATGCCGCCCGACATCCATATCTTCACCACGACCAAGCAGCCCTGGGTCGTGCTGCCGGCCGGCACTCCGGCGGTGCCCGAATACTACAATCCCAAGGCGACGTGGCCGAAGGACAGCCAGGAGCGCTTCGTCGCCCTGCGAGGCAAGTGAGCAAGACGACTTCCGACAAGCTTGCCCGGGTCGGCGCCCGGCGCGTGGTGGCCGCGCTCGCCGAACAAGGCGTTACGGGCCGAGACGCGACCGATCTCGACGTGATCCCAGAATCCTTCGCCGGCCCTGCCTGCCTGACCGTCGAAGCCTGCCGTGCGGGCAGCGTGCTGGTCGGCGACGCGCCCAGCCGCACGCTCGAGCGTCTGCGCCGGCGCGGCATCGCGGGCGTGGTGAGCCGCGGCGAGCTGCGAGACATCGGCGTCGAAACCGGCGACATGATCCTGCGCGAGCGCGATGGCCTCGTCGTGATCCCCGCGGCACTGGCCGACGCAATCGCCGAGCGGGGCGCCGAGGCGCTAGCCTTCGAGGAATTCACCGCCGACCAGGTCGCCCAGGGCGGCGGCGTCTACGGCCTGCACATTCCCAGCGGCGACCACGCGAAGCAGGCCTTCGCCGCCTGGCGCCGGATGAAGGGCAAATGAGGAGATTTGCGCTGCGGCCGCGTCACTCCAGCGACGCGCGATGCGGTGCGGCAAACGGCGAGGAAGACGCGCCACCGGGAGCCGCGCCCCGCGCCCAAACCCTCTCAGGACGACGCGGGCCAATAATCGGGCAACTTCGTCGCGAGCCAGCGCGCGAGAGCGGCGTTGACCTCGACGGGCTTCTCCTGCGCCATCCAGTGGCCCGACTTCACCACGACCTCGGTGAGATCGGCGCAATCGCGGCGCATCGGATCGGCGAGCTTCGAATGCACCGTCTCGCAGGTCTGGTCGTACAGGCCGTGCAGGAAGAGCACCGGCATGGCGAGCTTGCCGCCGCCCGGCGCACGCTGGGCGTAGGCGCCGTTGCGCTTGTGATTCATGTACCAGGAGTCAGGGCCGAAGAAGCCGTTGCGCGTGAGCGCCGCGATATAGGCTTCCATGTCGGCCTCGGTCAGCACGTCGGCATCGCGCGGCAGGTCGGGCCAGGCACCGCCGCCCAGCCAGCCGCCCGCCTTGCGCACCGCGGCGGTGCGCGACGGCTGGCCGACGGCGCCGGGATTGCCCTTGCGGAACAGCGCCTTCACGACGTTGCGGATGTTGGCCTCGAAACCCTTGCAGGCCTTGTCGAAGCTCTCCTCGTAGAAGAGCTGGTAGTCCCACTGGCCCGCCGGATACTCCGCCTCGGGATAGACTGACCGGTCGACCAGCGGCACGACCGTGTCGAGCGTGAAGCCCGACGCCAGGTACGGCACGCAGAGGCTCGCGACGCCGACCGTCCTGTCGGCGTGATGCGCGGCCATGTTCCAGACCACGGGGCTGCCCCAGTCGTGGCCGATCCACACCGCCTTCTCGCGCCCGAGCGCGGCGAGCAGCTCGAGCATGTCGGCGACGATCGCCTCCTGTGCGAAGTCCTCGTGGCGCATGTAGGTGCTCGACCGCCCGTAGCCGCGCATGTCGGGCGCGACGCAGCGGAAGCCGAGCGCGGCGAGCGCCGGGAGCTGGTGGCGCCACGAGAGCGAGAGCTCCGGCCAGCCGTGGCAGAAGACCAGCAGCGGTCCGTCTTCCGCTCCGCAGGCGAGATAGCCCGTGGTGTGGCGCGGCGTCTTGACGGTGTGTTCGGTGACCGGGAATGTCATGGCAGGAGGCTCCCATGGATATCGATACCGGCACAAATGAACTTTTGTGCGCCGTGCATGACGGCGTCGCGACGATCACGCTGAATCGGCCCGAGGCGCGCAACGCCATGTCGCCCGACCTGACGGCGGCGCTGCGGGCGCAGATCAAGGAACGCGGCAACGATCCCGCGGTCGGCGTGCTGCTGATCACCGGCGCCGGCACTGCCTTCTGCTCGGGTGGCGACGTGAAGGCGATGGGCGGCCGCGGCCCGCGCGGGCAGATGAGCTTCGAGGAGCGCCTGGCCGACCTGCGCTGGCGCCAGTCCGGCCTGACCGGCGCGCTGGTCGCGGTGCGCAAGCCGACGATCGCCGCGCTGCCCGGCGCGGCCGCCGGCGCGGGTCTCGCGATCGCACTGGCCTGCGACATGCGGATCGCGGCGAAGTCGGCTTTCTGCGCAACGGGCTATGCGCGCGTTGGCCTGTCGGGCGACTATGGCATCGCCTGGCTGCTCACCCGCACGGTCGGCTCGATGCGGGCGCGCGAGCTGATGTTCACCGCCGAGCGGGTCGATGCCGAGCGCTGCGAGCGCATCGGGTTGGTGAACCGCGTGGTCGACGACGCGCGGCTGCAGGACGAGGCCTTCGCGCTGGCGAAGTCGATCGCCGCCGGCCCCGCGCTCGCCCTGCGCGCCATGAAGGACAATCTCGACGAGGCGCTGCACATCGACTACGGCACCGCCCTGCATCGCGAATCCGAGCGGCTGGTCGGCTGCTCTCGCTCGGAAGATCACAAGGAGGCGGTCCAGGCCTTCGTCGAGAAGCGCAAGCCGGTCTTCAAGGGACGGTAGGATCCCTCGAAGCGACGTCCGTCGCTACACGTAGCAGCGCAGGCGCTGGCCGGGCAGGAGGTCGTACGGCGCCTGCCATCCCGGCAGGGCGGCCAGGCGCGACAGCCAGGCGGCGATCGACGGATGGCTCACCGGCAGGTCGTAGCCGGCTTCGTTCTTCGGGAACGACAGGTACGCCATCATCGAGATGTCGGCGACTGTCGGCTTGTCGCCGATCGCGAAGGCCCGATCGCGCAGGTGCGTGTCGAGGATGCCGAGATAGTCGTCGATACGCCGCTTGAGGTACGCCTGGACCACCGAGTCGGGCGACGGCGTGAAGGCGCGGTAGTAGCGATAGGTCGCCATGTAGCCGGTGAGCTTGTGGTTGTCCCAGAACAGCCAGCGCAGGACCTCGAACCGATCCGCCTCGTCGGTGCCGCCGAACTTGCCGTAGCGCTCGGACAGCCGCAGCAGGATCGGCGCCGTCTGCGTCAGCCGCTCCGGTCCGTCCTCGAGCACCGGAATCTCGCCCATCGGATTGACCGCGGCGCGCCATGCCGGCGTACGCGTGACGCCGCCGCCGAAGTCGGTCCAGACCGGCTCGAACGCCTGGCCGCACAGGGTGAGCATGAGGGCGAGCTTGTAGCTGTTCCCGGACTCCGGAAAGTAATGCAGTCGGTACCGCGTCATGCCGGCGACGATACCCCGTTGTCATCCTGAGCGCAGCGAAGGATCTGGCGCTGACGCCAAAGCCGTTCTCCGGGGCTGGCGCAGGGCATTCGCATATGACCCATTTCCCGTCGTCCCGAGCGAAGCGAAGCGTAGTCGAGGGACCTGTTCATCCGGGCAGGCGTTGCATGAAAAGGTCCCTCCACTACGCCTCGCTTCGCTCGGCTCCGGTCGGGACGACGGTGCTTTGCTCATATGCGAATGCCCTGGGGGCTGGCGGGAGGTCCTTCGCTACGCTCAGGACGACAGCGATCTCAGACGCGCACCGCGCGCTTGCCGCGGTTGGTGCCCTCGAACAGGCCGATCAGCGCCTCGGGGGCGCGCTCCAGCCCATCGACGATGTCGACCATCGCCTTGATGCGACCCTCGGCGATCCAGCGGGCGAGGCGTGCCTCGGCCTCGGCGCGGCGGTCGTAGAAGTCCATCACGATGAAGCCCTCCATCCTGATCCGCTTGGTGACGATCAGGCCGGGCACCGCCATCGGGCCGGGCGCGGGCTTCTCCACGTCGTATTGCGAGACGTTGCCGCAACAGGCGATGCGGCCCTTGAGGTTCATCAGGCCCAGCGCGGCGTCGAGCACCGGCCCGCCCGTGTTGTCGAAATAGACGTCGATGCCGTCGGGGCACACCGCGCGCAGCGCGCGGAACACGCCGCCTGCCTTGTAGTCGACCGCCGCGTCGAAGCCGAGCTCGCGCACCAGCCAGTCGCACTTGTCCTGTCCGCCGGCCGTGCCGACCACGCGGCAGCCGGCGATCTTCGCGATCTGGCCGACCATCGAGCCGACGGCACCCGCCGCCGCCGACACCAGAACGGTATCGCCCGGCTTGGGCTGGCCGACCTCGAGCAGGCCGAAATAGGCCGTGAGGCCGGTGACGCTGAGCGGCCCGATCAGCATCTCGAGTGGCGCATCGGCCGTGCGCTTCGTCAGCTTGCGCGCCGGCATGGCGGCATAATCCTGCCAGCCCCAATCGCCCTCGACGATGTCGCCCGGAGCGAAGCCCGGCGCCTTGGACTCGACGACCTCACCGATCACGAAGCCGCTCATCACCTGTCCCGGCTCCAGCGCGTCGCGATAGGTCTTGCCCATCATCCAGGCGCGATTGGCCGGGTCGAGCGACAGCATGCGCGTGCGCACCAGCACCTCGCCCGCGCGCGGCTGCGGGATCGCCGTCTCGGTCCACTGGAAGGTATCCTTGCCGATCTTACCGGCCGGCGGCTTGGCGTAGAGCCATTGGCGGTTCATGGCATCAATCCCTGTAGTTCGCCGCCCGCTTCTGCAGGTTCGACATCACGGCCTCGAGCTGGTTGGGCGAGCCGATCAGCTTCTGCTGCTCGACCGACTCGGCCATCATGCCGGTCGCGGCATCGACGGCGACGGCATCGTTGAGGATGCGCTTGGCGGCGCGGATCGCGTCGGGGCTCTTTCCGGCGATCTCCCGCGCCGTCTCGAGCGCGGCGGCGAGCGGGTCGGCCACGACCTTCGTCACGAAGCCCAGCCGATGCGCTTCCTCGCCGTTGAAGATGCGGCCGGTATAGGTCAGCTCGCGCACCACGTCCTCGCGCGCGAGATGGCGCATGAGCTGCGTGCCGGCGAGGTCGGGCACCAGCCCCCACTTGATCTCCATCACCGAGAAGCGCGCGTCCGGCGTGGCGTAGCGCATGTCGGCGCCGAGTATGATCTGGAAGCCGCCGCCCAGCGCCACGCCGTGCACCGCGGCAATGACGGGCACCGGCAGGGTGCGCCACTGCCAGGCGCATTGCTGCGGCCGGTTGGCGATGCCGTGGGTGCGCGTCGTGAGATCGCGCACGCCGGGCACCGCGTCGCCCTGCGCCTTCATCGCCGCGAAGCTGCCCATGTCGAGGCCGGCGCAGAAGCCCTTGCCCTCGCCCGACAGCACGACGCAGCGCAGGCCCTTCATCGCGGCAAGCTGCGCGCCCGCTTCGAGGATGCCCTCGAACATCGCCGGATCGAGCGCGTTCATCTTGTCGGCACGGATCAGGCGGACGTCAGCGACGCCGTCCTTGAGGTCGATCGAGACGCGGTCCTTCATTTCTCTCCCTCCGATTTCAGCCAGGCACGCAGCCGTTCCTTCACCTCGTCCGGCGACAGCCGCTTGGGCGGCGCCAGGCTGCCATCGTCCTTCTTGGGCCACATCATCACCGCGATCGCGCGCTGGATGTCGGTGAAGGTGCAATCGTCGGGCAGCCGGTCGAGCAGCGCCCGGACCTGCTCCTTGTCGCTCGGCTTGGTCGTCGTGTCGCTCATTGCGCTGTCATCTGCCAGAGACCCTGCGCGATGTACACCGCGCCCAGCGCCAGGATCACCCGCCGCGTCCAGTAGTAGAACTGCTTGTCGGACAGCCGGTCGAGGAAACCGCGCGAAAGCGTCGTGCCGATCACCGCGAACACCGCGGCGAAGGCCATGACCGCCCATTGCTGCCAGTCGCGTCCGGCCGGGTCGGCGACCAGCATGCCGAAATAGGTCACCTTGGTCAGATGGCCCATGACCTGCGCGGCGGCCTTGGTCGAGACGTTGACCTGCCGGGTCATGCCGGTGCGGACGTAGAAGATGTCGAGGATCGGCCCGGTCACGCCCGAGACCAGCTGTAGCGCCCCGCCGATCGCGCCGGCGAGGAAGGCCTGCCCGCGCCGCTCGATATTGGGCGAGATCGACTGCGGCACCGACAGGGCGATGAACGGCGTCAGGCCCACCGCCATCAGCACCGCCCACTTGGGCGGCACGAACGACAGCGAGGAGAACACGAGCAGCGAGAAAGCCGAGCCCAGCCCGAAGCCCAGCACCACGCCCCAGTTGATGTGCCGGCGCCACAGCCACGAGCGCCAGCCGTTGGCCGCGATCTGGATCACGCCGTGGAACACCATCGCGACCGGCACCGGCAGGAGCATCAGCAGGAAGCCGATCAGCAACATGCCGCCCGCCATGCCGAAGATGCCCGAGATGAACGAGGTCACGACCGCGACGACGGCAAGGGCGGCGAGGATCAGCGGCGTGAACATCCGGGCTTGGGGTAGCGCGGCCGATATCCGATGTCGACTCGGAGGAGCGCGCTACAAGCAAGAAACAAGCAAGACAAACAATGCCCGTCGTCCCGACCGGAGCCGAGCGGAGCGAGGCGTAGCGGAGGGACCTGCTCTCGTGCCGACGCCAACATGAAAAGGTCCCTCGACTACGCTTCGCTCCGCTCGGGACGACGGGCCTTGCCCATAGGCGACGTCTGTCGAAGTTTGTTTCTTCGTAGTGGCGCGCGCCCATGACTATAGTGCGGCCATGTCCGATACCGATCTGCTGTTCACCCCGGCCACACAGGCCGCCGCCCGCATCCGCCAGAAGAAAATCTCGCCCGTCGAGTATCTCGATACCGTCCTGAAGGCTGCCGAGAAGGCTGCACCGACGCTCAACTGCTTCCGCGAGGTGATGGCCGAGGAGGCGCGCCGCGACGCGAAGAGGGCCGAGGAGGCGGTCATGCGCGGCGAGCCGCTCGGGCCGCTGCACGGCGTGCCGGTCAGCATCAAGGATCTGGTCGACGTGAAGGGCGTGCCGACGCGGCACGGCTCGGCGATCTTCGACGGCAACCCGCCGGCCGTCGCGGACGACATCCTCGTCAAGCGCCTGCGCGCGGCGGGTGCCATCATCTTCGCCAAGGCGACGACGCCGGAGTTCGGCAACAAGGGGCTGACCGACGGACCGTCGTTCGGTGTCACGCGCAACCCGTGGAACCTCGCGCGCACGCCGGGCGGCTCGAGCGGCGGCGGGGCCGCGGCCGTGGCGGCGGGTCTGGGCCCACTCTCGCTCGGCACCGATGGCGCGGGCTCGGTACGCGGGCCGGCGTCGTGCTCGGGGCTGGTGGGGCTGAAGCCGACGCTCGGCGTCGTGCCTTACGACACCACGCGCGATGCGTTCGGCAACAACATCTATGCCGGCCCGCTCAGCCGAACGATCACCGATGCCGCCGTCATGCACTCGGTCATGGCGGGCCCCAGCGAGAAGGACCCGTGGGCGCTGAGCAGCGCCGGCCAGCGGCCGCTCTCGCCCCGGCTCTCGGGCGAGGATCTTTCGGGCGTGCGCATCGGCTATGTCGAGCGCTGCGCCAACCCGCGGATCGCCACCGACGTGCGCGCCAACACACGCGCGGCACTCACCGCGTGGGAAGCGCTGGGCGCCGAGATCGAGGAAGTCACCGAGACGATCGACTGGATCGAGTACGAAGGCCGCGTGCTCTATCAGGCGGGCTTCGCGGTGTCCTTCGCGCAGTACCTGTCGCAGTGGCAGAACCAGATGGACCCGGTGACGCTCGCCTTCATGCAGCGCGGCGACAAGTTCACCCTGGCCGATTTCCGCAACGCGCAGTTCGCGCGCACCGTGCTGTTCCGCAAGATCCAGTCGCTGTTCGAGCGCTACGACTTCATCGTCACGCCGACCAACGCGCGCACGGCGCTCGACGTCACCCACGACGCCGCCAACGACGACGTGATCATCGACGGCGTGAAATGCGGCATCACCCGGCAGGGCTGGACCTCCTACCAGTATCCCTTCAACCTCACCGGCCATCCCGCGATGGCGGTGCCGTCGGGCTTCGGCGACGACGGGCTGCCGACCTCGGTCCAGATCGTCGGCAAGTATCAGGCGGAGACCGACGTGCTGCGGCTGGGCGCGCTGCTCGAGCGGGTGCGACCCTGGGCGCAGCACCGGCCGGAAAAATTCCGCGCGGCCTGACCCTTTTCCGCACCGCCGCCCCTCTCATGAGCAGGACCACGACAGAGGAGGTTCCGCTCATGGGTTTCACACGAAACGTTCCAGGCTGGGAGCGCGCCGCAAGGGCGCTGCTCGGCATCGGCCTGATCGCCGCGGCGGCCTTCGTGCCGCTGGCGGGATGGCCGCTCTGGGCCGCGCTCGCGGCCGGCGCCACGCTCGTCGTCACGGCGTTCGCGGGCTTCTGCCCCGCTTGCGCGATGATCGGGCGGAAACCATGAGCGCCCTCGCCCGTATCGACAACGGCCTGATCGAGGCGGCGCGCGGCGGCGATGCCGCGGCGCTCGACCGCCTGCTGTCGGCCAGCCAGCCCGATCTGATGCGCTTCGCCCGGCGCACCTGCACCAATGCCGAGGACGCCGAGGATGCGGTGCAGACCGCACTGTGGCAGCTCCATCGCCGGATCGGCACGCTACGCGTGATCGCGGCCTTCACGAGCTGGCTGTTCCGCATCGTCGAGCGCGAATGCCGCCGACTGCTCGGCCTGCAGCGCAGCGCGCTGCCGATCGACGCGGTGCCGGAGGCGGCACTCGCGGTCGAGCCGATCCCGTCCGGCCTGCGCCGCGATCTCGGCGCGATGATCGCGGCACTCCCCGAGGCCTATCGCACGGTGCTGGTCCTGCGCGACATCGAGGAGCTGTCGGCGCCGGAGGCGGCGGCGCAGCTCGATCTCTCGGTCGAGGCGGTGAAGTCGCGGCTGCGGCGGGCGCGCGAGATGCTGCGCGAGCGCCTGCTGGACGCGGGGTACTGGTCGTCATGAGCGATTACCAGATCCCGTCCGACCTGGGCCGCGTGCCCGAGCTGCTTGCGCTGGCGCCGGCGGAGGGCAAGGCCTTCCTCGCCTTCAACCACAGTGTCGAACGCTCCGATGGCGCGATCCCCCGCAAGTACCGCGAGCTGATCGCGCTTGGAGTCGCTTTCACCACACAATGCGCCTACTGCATCGACGTCCACACGCGGCAGGCGCGCGAGCACGGTGCAACGAAGGAGGAGATCGCCGAGACGGCCTTCGTCGCCGCAGCCGTGCGCGCCGGCGGCACCCTCGCGCACGCCCTCCTCAGCTTGAGGCTGGCCGATCGCTGAAGCACTGGACAAGGCATCATTCGATGCTAATTTTGTGCCTAGGAGAATTGGCATGCGGACTACCATCGCGCTGGATGACGATCTCGTGGCTCAGGCGCAGGCATTCACCGGCCTCAGCGAAAAATCTTCGCTGGTACGCGAAGCCTTGAAGGCGCTCATCGAGCGGGAGAGCGCACGTCGGCTGGCTCGATTGGGTGGCACGGAACCGAAATTGAAGGCGCCGCCACGCCGGCGCACCGACCGCACGTGATTTTGGTCGACACCTCCGTCTGGGTCGACCATCTGCGTGCGAGCGATAGCCGGCTCTTCGCGCTCCTGCAGGCCGGACAGGTGCTCGCCCATCCGTTCGTCATCGGGGAAATTGCCTTGGGCCACTTGAATCGGCGCCAAATGGTGCGGAGCGATCTGGCCAGGTTGCCACAAGCCGTCGTCGCCCGAGACGACGAAGTCCTCCACTTCATCGAACGAAGCGGCTTCGCCGGAACAGGCTTGGGCTACATCGACGTACATCTGCTTGCATCGGCGCAGCTTCTGCCCGGAACCGCGCTGATGACGCGCGACAAACGACTTCGCGACGCAGCAGTGCGCCTCAATCTCGCGGCCTGATCGAGGAAGAAGCAGCCAATCGCTGTCGCCCAGGCAGGTCAGTCGGCGACGAGGACGTTGACGCCGCGCTGCGCGCGGCGGCCGAGGCCCGGAAACAGCGGCGCGCCCGTGTGGGCCTTCATGCATTGCTCGAGCTGCTCGCCGGCGGTGGCGTTGATGTCGCGCCGTGCGTCGAAATCGTCGGCCGAGCGGTAGCGCTCGCTGGCCTTTCCCCACAGGATGTCGCACGGCGTGGTGGCGTCCTCCGGTTCCAGCGAGGCGGGGAACAGCGAGAGGGAGACGATGCCGTTGCGGACGACGGCGACGACGATGTGGAGGGGCAGCCGGGCGGAACCGCGCCCCTTGACCACGAGGCGCCCGATCGCGAGATCGGCGCCGGGCGGCGCGACGACGGGCAACGGCGCGAAGATCCTGAGCGGCGCATCGGCATTGAGCGCGCGGGAATAGTCGATGGCGTCGTTCTCGAGGGCGGCCCGCGGGTCCCGCCCACCGAGCCAGAGCTTCAGGATGCCCTCCGTCGTCGCCACCGCACGGACGCGGCCGTTCGACAGCAGGAGGCTGTCGAGCGTGCCCGCCGCCGCACTGCAGCACACCGGATCGGGATGGAAGCCGATGACGGAAAAGCCCTTCGGCAGGGGGAACGGCGCCATGACGTCCCGCAGGCGGGCCGCGAGCTTGCCCTCCACGGCCTGCGCCTCCTTTGCCCAGGCCGATTCGTCGACCGGCGGCGACAGCGCCTTGTAGCGGGCCTCGAGGTCGGCGACCGCCTGCTCCCGTGCGGCTACATAGGCCTTGTCGGCGGGCGTCTGGGCGTGCGCCAGCGGCGCGGCAGCCAGTAGGAAAAGACAGGAGAGGAGACTACGCATCGGTCGCAACGCACTGGACGGCAATTGTGGCAGCACCGCGAACGGCCGATCGCCGCTCGGCTTCGCGGCCGAATGGGTTAAGCTCGGCGCGGGACCAAGACACTGGGAGTGACAAGGATGCGCCGGAGATCAGCGCTGCTCGGCCTGCTGGCCGCAACGGCCACCGCGGGGCCGGCGATGGCGGAGTTTCCCGACAAGCCGATTCGCATCATGGCCCCCTACGCACCGGGCGGGAACATCGACGTGACCGCGCGCATCGTCGCCGACAAGCTGAAGGACGTGCTGGGCGTGACGGTGCTGGTCGAGAACAAGGCCGGCGCCTCGGGCATGATCGGCGCCGACATCATCGCGCGCTCGCCGCCCGACGGCTACAACCTGCTGGTCTCGGCCAATTCCATGGTCGACGTGCCGGCGATCTACGGCAACGCGCCCTACGACTGGAAGACGGCGTTCCAGCCGATCAGCCATATCCAGGCGGTACCGGCGATGCTGGCCGTCCACCCTTCCTCGCCGATCAGGACGCTGGCCGACTTCATCAAGGCCGGCCGCGAGACCCCCGGAAAGCTGGCGATTGCCGATTCCGGCGTCGGCACCACCAATCACATCGTCATCGAGCTGATGAGCGACGCCACGCAGTCGAAGTACACGATCGTGCACTACAAGGGCAGCGGCCAGGCCGCCATCGACGTCATCGCGGGCCAGGTGCCGGCCCAGGTCGACCAGGTGAACAGCGCCATCGGCCACATCAAGGCGGGCAAGCTGCGCGCCATTGCCGTCACCGCCGACAAGCGGATGGCCGAGCTGCCGGACGTGCCGACATTCAAGGAATCCGGCATCGCCGAGCTGAAGGACTTCACCTACTCGACCTTCACCGGCCTGTTCGGGCCGGCGAAGATGCCGCCGGAGGTGCTCAAGAAGCTCAACGAGGCCATGATGAAGGTCTTGACCGATCCCGTGACGGTCAAGAAATTCGCCGACCTCACCGCCGAGGCAAAACCCAGCACGCCCGAGGAACTCCGCGCCATGCTGGACGTAGAGGACCGCACCGCCGTGCCGCTGATCAAGAAGCTCGGCATCAAACCGGAGTAGCTCGTTCGATGACATGGCTTCCCCCGACGATCGCGCCGATCGTCCTGCTGCTCTGCTCCAACGTCTTCATGACGTTCGCCTGGTACGGACACCTGAAGTTCACCGACCGGCCGCTCTGGCTGGTGATCCTCGCGAGCTGGGGCATCGCGTTCATCGAATACTGCTTCGCCGTGCCGGCCAACCGCTGGGGGCACGAGGTCTACAATGCCGCCGAGCTCAAGACGATGCAGGAGGTCATCACCCTGCTCGTGTTCGCCGCCTTCTCGGTGTTCTATCTCGGCGAGCGGCTGACGTTGAACCACGCCGTCGGCTTCGCGCTGATCTTCGGCGGCGCGTTCTTCGTGTTCAAAGGTCCGCTGCCGACCTGAAAAGGCGGGATGAACGGCCCGCTCTCTGCGTAAGCTCGGGGAGCGGATGACGGCAGGACTCACACCGAAGCGGCTCGAAGCCGCCTGCCTGGGCGCGGTGCTGGTGCTCGCGGCGGCGCTGCGCCTGTGGCGGCTGGAGGCCAACGGCTTCGGCACCGAATACTATGCCGCCGGCATCCGCAGCGCCCTGCAGGGCGGCGCCTTGATGTTCTACAATTCGTTCGATCCGGCGGGCTTCATCTCGCTCGACAAGCCGCCGGTCGCCTTCTGGATCCAGGCCGCCTCCGCCGCGCTGCTCGGGTTCAGCGGCTGGTCGATCCACCTGCCGCAGGCGCTGGCCGGCGTCGCTTCGGTGGCGCTGCTGTATCGGCTGGTGCGTCGTCCGTTCGGGCGCGCGGCGGGAACGATCGCCGCCCTGCTGCTGGCCATCACGCCGGTCGCCATTGCGATCGACCGATCGAACAACACCGACAGCTGGCTCGTCCTGTTCCTGCTGCTCGCCGCGCAGGCCGCCCTGCGCGGACGCGGCCTGTCGCTCGTCCTGGCGATGGCCCTGCTGGGCGTAGCCTTCAACGTCAAGATGCTCGCAGCGCTGGTCTGCGGCCCCGCCTTGCTGGCCGGATGGTGGCTGGCCGGGACGCTGGACCTGCGGCAGCGGCTGGCCTGGATGACGGCGGCAGGCGTCACCCTCGTGGTCGTCTCGCTTTCCTGGCCCGTCGCCTTCGACCTGACGCCGAAGGACAAGCGCCCCTATGCCGGCAGCACCCAGGGCAACTCGATGCTCGAGCTGGTGATCGTCCACAACGGGCTGGACCGGTTCGTGCGCCCGCGCACGGCCCAGGCACCACCACTGACCCAGGCACCACAGCAGGGCTACCAGGCGTACGACGCTGTTCCGGCAGGGCCGTGGCGGCTGGCCATGCCGCGGCTGGCCGCGCAGTTCGCCTGGCTGCTACCGCTGGCCGCGATCGGCCTGTTCGTGCTGCGGAGGCGCGACGGGCTGGCCCCCTCGCTCGTCCTGTGGGGTGTCTGGCTCCTCGCCTACGGCATCGTCTTCAGCGCGGCCGGCGGCATCTTTCATGTCTACTACCTGTCGGCCCTGGCACCGCCGGTCGCGGCCCTGGCCGGCATCGGCGCGGTGAAGCTGTGGCGTCGCGGGCCACGCTGGCTTGCGGCCGGCCTTATCCTGGGGGCGGCCTGGCAGATCTACATCGCCGGCGCCGCGCTGGGCTGGACGTCGGTATGGCTCGGCTTTCCGATCGTCGCGCTCGCCGCCGCCGCCGCGGCGCTCTGGCGCGACAAGCGTCCGCCTGCGGCGATCGGCGGCGCCGCCCTGCTGCTCCTGCCGCTGGCTTGGGCGCTGAGCGCGATCTTCTCGCCGGGCAACCTGACGCTACCCTCGGCCAGCCTGCCGCGCTGGCTCGGCCTCGACGACGGCCGCGGCCCCCTGCTGTCGCGCAGCTATCCGTCGCTGAGCGCAGATCCCAAGCTGCACGCCTTCCTCGCCGATCACCGCGGCACGGCGCGCTTCGCCGTCGCCGCGCCGACCACCCAGCTCCTCGCCCCGCTGATCGTGCGCAGCGGCCTGCCGGCCATGG
Organism: uncultured Rhodospirillales bacterium; assembly: GCA_945957125.1. GTDB lineage: Bacteria > Pseudomonadota > Alphaproteobacteria > Reyranellales > Reyranellaceae > Reyranella. Next base: position 22,403 of record CAMFJT010000084.1, read on the forward strand.
CGGTCGGCGGCTTCTTCGGCAACGAGCCGATCCTCACGCTCGACGCCTTCGACGCGATGGTGCGGCGCGGTGAGGTCCGCTACGTGCTGCTACCCGCCCGCGTCCGGGCCACCGATTTCACCCGCTGGGTGCGCGCCAACGGCAAGCCCGTCGACGAGGCCGAATGGCGCTCCGAAAGCCTCGAAGGACGGCGCCCCCTGGTGCTCTACGACCTGCGGCCCGGTCAGAGCCTGTAGACTTTCGTCGGCGAGTTCCGCTGCGGGCGCGCCACTCCAGTGGCGCGCCCATAGGCGCTGATCTCGCCGCTCTTCCTCCTCCCCCGTCATACGGGGGAGGGGCAGGAGAAAAGGCAATGTTGCCACCGATGAGAGCCGCGCCCCC
>CAMFJT010000085.1 GCA_945957125.1 uncultured Rhodospirillales bacterium
GCGGGACCGCTATGATCCAATGTCCGGCAATAAATTCACAACCTCGGAGTGGCGCAGTCCGGCACGTTGCCTACCCGACGACCTTCTTCTCGCGCAGGGCCGCGATCTCCTCGACGCCGAGGCCGGCGATGTCCTTCAACACCGACTCGGTATGCTCGCCGAGCGAGGGCGGCGGCCGGGTGTCGTCCACCGGCGTGTCGGAGAAGTGATAGTTGGAGCCGATCAGCGGCACGTCGCCGACCCGCGTGTGCCGGTACGTCTTGAGCATGCCGCGGCGCTTGACCTCGGGCTCGTCGAGCGCTTCCTTCATCGTGCGGATCGGACCGGCCGGCAGGTGGCGGAACTTCTGCGTCCAGTTCTCCTTGGTGTCGGTCTTGAGGACCTCCTCCATCAACCGCGTCAGCTCGGGCTTGTTGGCGACGCGCGCGGCGATGGTGGCGAAGCGCGGGTCGGTCAGCCATTCCGGATGGCCCATCGCCTTGCAGGTATCGGCGAACAGCTTCTGGTTGGCGACCGCCATGTAGATCTTGCCGTTGCTCGTCTCGAACGAGCTGTTGGGCGCCGAGGCGAAATGGCCGTTGCCGGCGCGGCGCGGCTGGTCGCCGCCGATCAGGTAGTACGAGCCCATGTTGCCCAGGCTGGCCAGCGCGGTGTCGTACAGCGCGAGATCGATATGCTGGCCCTTGCCGGTCGAGGTGCGCGCATAGAGCGCCGCGTTGATCGCCGCCGCCGAATGGATCGCCGTCATCGTGTCGACGATGGCGATGGCGTGGCGCAGCCCCTCGCCGTCGGCCTCGCCGTTCACGCTCATCATGCCCGACTCGGCCTGCAGCACCGGATCGTAGCCCGGCCGGTCCGACAATGGTCCGCTCTGGCCGTAGGCCGAGATCGAGAGGTAGATCAGCTTCGGGTACTTGTCCTTCACGCTGTCCCAGTCGAGCCCGTACTTCTTCAGCACGCCCGGCCGGAAGTTCTGGATCATCACGTCGGCCTTCCCGAGCAGCCGGTGCACGATCTTCTGGCCGTCGGGCTTGGTGAAATCGAGCGCGACGCTCTTCTTGCCGCGATTGTAGGTCATGAAGAAATGGCTCTCGCCCGTCTCCCCGCCGACGCGCGGCCCCGCGCCCTTGCGCGTGTCGTCGCCACCGTCGGGATTCTCGATCTTGATGACCTCGGCGCCCATGTCCGAGAGCATCTGCGTGCACAGAGGACCCGCGATGACGCGGGTGAAATCCACGATGCGAACACCCGTGAGCGGGGGACGGCCTGATTGCGACATGGGCGCAAGGTAGGGCTGCAGCCGGTGCGCTGTCCATGTGCGGGGCGTTTCCCTACAGTGCCGCGCATGCTCCCATTTCGCAGACCGCTTTCTCGCCGCGCGATCCTCGCCGTTCCCGCCCTTGCCGCGCTGCCGGCGCGCGCCGACACGTGGCCCGCCAAGGCCGTCCACATCGTCGTGCCGTTCGCGCCGGGCGGCTCGGGCGACATCACCGCGCGGCTCGTCGGCAAGTACATGGAGGACAAGACCGGCCAGCCGTTCGTGGTCGAGAACAAGGCCGGCGCCAACGGCATCGTCGGCGTTCTGTCGGTGAAGTCCGCGCCGCCCGACGGCTACACGCTGATGCTGGCCACGACCTCGACCAACGCGGCCAACATCCACATGTACAAGAGCCCGGGCTACGACCCGGAGAAGGACTTCCAGGTCGTGGGCGTGATCGGCACGAGCGGTACCTTCCTCGTCGTGCCGGCCGACAGCCCCTACAAGTCGATGGCCGACCTGGTCGCCTACGCCAAGGCCAATCCCGGCAAGCTCAACTACGGCTATTTCAACGCCAGCTCGCAGGTGCCGGCGGCGGTGCTGGGCGAGAAGGCCGGCGTCGACTGGCAGGGCATCGCCTACAAGGCGATCGGCAATGCCTGGAGCGATCTCTATTCCGGCGCGATCCAGTTCATGTTCGTCGACCTCACCGCCGCGCGCGGCCAGGTCGTGGCGAAGAAGGCGCGCCCGCTGGCGATCTCGCTGCCCGAGCGCAGCCCGCTCTATCCCGACGTGCCGGCGCTGGCGGAAACCTATCCCGGTTTCGTCAGCACCGGCTTCCTCGCGATCGCCGTGCCGAAGGCGGTACCCGAGGAGATCAAGCAGAAGCTCAACACGCTGATCAACGAGGCGATCTTCTCCGACGGCATCAACAAGCGCCTGACCGACGAGTTCGCCCTCACCCCGCGCAAGCTCGACCTCGCGCAAAGCGCCGCGCAGGACCGCGAGGAGCGCGCCAAATGGGCCGAGTACGTCAGGATCGCGAAGATCGAGCCGCAGTGATCTTGCCGGACCGCGGGCGTCTCGCCCGCCTCAGGATCCGAGCGGGCGGGACGCCCGCGGTCCGGCAAGAATGATCCTCAATGCGCGTCCGCCGCCATCGCGGCGCCGGCGGGCGGCTTGCGCAGGATGAGGAGGGTGAGGAGGCTGGCGACGATGCAGGCGCCGAGGATCCAGAAGCTGTCGGCGTAGGCCATCACCGAGGCGGACTGGCGGACCTGCTGGGCGAGCATGCCGATGCCCTGCTGCCGCGCGGTCTCGAGATCGGCGCCGCGGCCGGCGAACATCGCGGCGAGGGCCTGCAGGCGCTCCTGCAGGCGCAGGCTGTTCTGGCTCATCGCCTCGGCGATCACCGAGAAATGCACCTGCTCGCGCACCTGCACGGCGGTCGACAGCGTGGCGATGCCGATCGAGGCCCCGAGATTGCGCATCACGCTCGTGATCGCGGCCGAGTCGGCGGTATCGCGCCGGGTCAGCCCGACCACCGAGAGCTGGGTCAGCGGGATGGTGGCCAGCGGCTGCCCCGCCGCGCGCAGGAGCTGGGGCAGGATGAGCTGGTCCATCGCGGTGTCGGCCGACATGTCGACATTGATGAAGCAGCTCACGGCGAACAGGATCAGGCCCATCGCGACCAGCAGGCGCAGGTCGACCCGGCGCATCAGGAACGGCATCAGCGGCAGGAGGAAGAGCTGCGGGATGCCGCTCCACATCACCACCTCGCCGATCTGCTGGGCGTTGTAGCCCTGCACCTGCGCGAGATAGGACGGGATCAGGTAGACCGAGCCGAACGCGGTCGCGCCGAACACCGCCATCAGGATGCCCGAGCCGCCGACCGAGGGATTGGCGAACAGCCGGAGATTGATGAACGGCCGGTCGGTCGTCAGCTCGGCGATCAGGAACACCGCGATGCCGATGAACGAGGCGATGCTGGCGGCCACGATCAGGCTCGAATCGAACCATTCCTCGCGCTGGCCCTCCTCGAGCACGAAGATCAGCGAGCTCAGCCCGATCGCCATCGCCACGATGCCGAGCCAGTCGGCCTTGAAGAATTCCTCGAGCTGCGGCTTCTCCCGGTCGAGCGCGTAGAGCTGGATGGCGATCGCGGCGATGCCGGGCACGACGTTGAGGTAGAAGATGTAGTGCCAGCTCCAGTTCTCGGTCAGCCAGCCGCCGACCGTGGGACCGATCGCCGGCGCGAAGGTCGCGACCATGCCGAACAGCGCCACGCCGACCGGCTGCTTGCCGGGCGGCAGGCGCATGCGCACGATGGTGATCGCCGTCGGGATCAGCACGCCGCCGGTGATGCCCTGGCCCGCGCGCCACAGGATCATCTCGCCCAGGCTGTTGCTGAGCGCGCACAGGATCGAGAAGCCGATGAACAGCGCCGAGCTGACCGACAGGAAGCGGCGCAGCCCGAAGGTGCGCGCCAGCCATCCGGTCAGCGGGATGACGATGATCTCGGCCATCAGGTAGCCGGTCGAGATCCAGCTTCCTTCGGCCGGCGTGGCGCCGATCGCGCCGCCGATCTCGGCCAGCGAGGCGTTGGTGATCTGGATGTCCAGGATCGCCATGAAGGCGCCCAGGATGCCGCCGCCCACCGCGAGCCAGTCGCGCAGCGTCGGCGTGGCGTCGACGGGTTTCATCGCGCGGCCTGGTTGACCGCCGGCTGCTGCGGATGGGCGACGCTGCGGGTATCGACGGTCGCGGTGACCGAGAGGCCCGGCCGCAGGCGCGCGGTCAGCGGGTTTCCCGGATCGAGCGCGATCTTCACCGGCACGCGCTGCACGATCTTGGTGAAGTTGCCGGTGGCGTTTTCCGGCGGCAGCAGCGCGAACTGCGCGCCGGTGCCGGGCGCCAGGCTGTCGATCGTGCCGGCGATCGGCTGGCCGGGATAGGAATCGATGTCGATCTCGACCTTCTGGCCGGGCGCCATGCGTCCGGTCTGGGTCTCCTTGAAGTTGGCGACGAGATAGATCTTCTCGGTCGGCACGATGCTCATCAGCCGCGTGCCGGCCTGCACGAGCTGGCCCTCCCGCACGGTGCGGTCGCCGACCACGCCGTCGGTCGGCGCGACGATCGTCGTCTGGTCGAGATTGATCCGGGCCTGCGCCAGCGCCGCCGTCTTCGCCGCGATCGTGGCGTCGGCCTGGCGACGCTGCGTCCGCAGCACCTCGGTATGGGCCTGTGCCGCGCTCAGTCCGGCGCGATCGCGTTGCAGTGCCGCGCGGCGCTGCGCGAGATCGGACTCGGACTGCTGCTGGCGCTGGGCGGTGCCGACCCCGGTCTTGGCAAGATCGCCGTAGCGCTTGAACTCCTGCTCGGCGAACGCCACCGAGGCCTGGTCGGCCTCGACTGCGGCCTGGGCCTGGGCGATGGCCGACTGCTGCTCCCGGATCTGCGCATCGATGTTGGCCGCGGTCGCCTGCGCGCTCTGCAGGTCGGCCGTCGCGCTGTCGAGGGCGGTCTGGTAGTCGCGCGGGTCGATGCGGGCCAGCACGTCGCCCTGATGGACGCGCTGGTTGTCCTGCACCTTCAGATCGGCGACGTAACCGGCCACCTTGGGCGCGATCGTCACGCTGTCCGCGCCGAGATAGGCGTCGTTGGTCGTCTCGTAGTGCCGGCCGACCAGCCACCAGTAGGTGCCGTAGCCTCCGCCCGCCACGAACACGAAGGCCGCCAGCATCGTCAGCAGGCGGCGACGGCGGCGGCGGTTGTCCGTGGTCCGCTTCGTCCTGGGCGGTTCGAAGCGCGACTGGAAATCGGCTTGCTCGAACTTCAGCGGGGATGACTGCGAACCGTCCACAACATAACTCCTTCGGGTTACGAACGATTTAGCCTCCTGTATTGTTTCCTCAAGTAGGATTGATTTTCCGACCTAGTATGATATCTAGAACTAATGATCGACATCAATCAGGTCCGCACCGATCCCGCGCTGGCCAAGGTGGTCCAGGCCGAATTCCGCCGTGCCGTGGGCATGATCTCGGGTCGCTGGAAGCTCGAGATCCTCTGGCTGCTGAGCCATGGGGTCCATCGCTTCGGCGAGCTCAAGCGCGGCCTGCCGGGCATCACCCAGCACATGCTGACCGCCCAGCTTCGCGCGCTGGAAAAGGACGGGTTGATCAAGCGCACGATCTTCGCGGAAGTCCCGCCGCGCGTGGAATACGAGATCACGCCGAACGCCCGGCGGCTGCGGCCGATCTTCATCGAGATCGTGAAATGGGCCGAGGACAACGAGAACGGCGTCACCGAGCCGACCGATCGGCAGAGCGCGTCAGAACCAGACCTTCAGCCCGGCCAGCGCCCGCCATCGTGAACTGGGCTCGCCGTTGGCCGCCGCGTAGGCCGCGGTGTTGCCGGTGAACTGCTCGAAGCTCACGCCGACGAACGGCGCGAATTCCTTTGCGATCTCGTAACGCAGGCGCAGGCCGACCTCGACGCGCGGCAGGCCGGCGCCGAGACCGATGGCAACATCGTTGCCCGACGCCAGCATGGCCTCGAGGTAGGGCTGGGCAATCAGCTTCTGCGACAGAAGGATGTCGTAGTCCGCGTCCAACCGCAGCGAGGCGATGCCGGTCTCGCTGATCCCCGCCACGACGTCGAGATGGATGCCGTACGGTGCCAGCCCCTCCACGCCGGCCAGGAAGGCCACACGCGTCTGGCGCTCCGCGAACAGGCTGAGCTGCACACCGGCCTTCGCGTCCCAGAACGGCGCAATCAGCCGGCTGTAGAACAGCCGGTTGTCGATGCCCTGGGTGCCGCCTTCGCCCTCGATCTGCCCGCTGTCGGTGAGGATCCCGGAGCTCTGCAGCCTGAGCTTGTCGCGATCGCCGCCGACCCAGGCGGCGACGTTCCATTGCGTGTCCGGCACCTCGCTGATGCGGCGCGTGAACAACCCGTCGACCCGCCAGAAGGTCGCCTGGTCGTCCATCGCTGCCGCGGGCGCTGCCAGCAAAAGAACACCCGCCGCGAGCAAGATCATGCTCATTGGACCGCGCGCATCCTGCGCGCGGTCCAATGATGATACAGCGCCTCTAGTGATGATGCGCATGGCCGCCTGCTGCCGGAGGCGTTGCCGGCATCGCGCCGGCGGCCGAGACGACGAACTCGCGGAACATGCCGGTCGTCATGTGGAACAGGAAATGGCAGTGGAACGGCCAGTTGCCCGGCTCGCTCATCGTCACCGTGACGCTGACCGTTCGGCCCGGCGGCACGATCACCGTATGCTTGCGCGGCCGCGCCTCGCCTGCGCCGTTGTCGAGGTCCATCCAGAGGCCGTGCAGATGGATCGGATGGTTCATCATCGTCTCGTTGCGCAACACCAGCCGCACCGTCTCGCCCTGGCTGAACGCGACCGGCGAGGCTTCCGAATACTTCCTGTCGTCGAACGACCAGATGAACTTCTCCATGTTGCCGGTCAGGCGCAGGTCGATCGTGCGCGTCGGTTCGGGCAGCTTGTACGTCCTGTCGAGCCGCTTGAGATCGCGATAGCCCAGCACCTTCTCGCCCTGAATCGCATCGACCGGCGGGACATGGACGAGGCCCGACGTGTCGTGGCCCATGGCGGCATGGTCCATCTTCGAATGGTCCATGCCCGTCATGTCATGGGCCATCCCGTGCCCCATGTCCGCCATGCCGAGCAGCGGCGCGGGCCCGAGCGCCGGAGCCGGCGCCGACATCCCCTCGCGCGGCGCGAGGGTGGCGCGCGCGGCGCCCCGGCGATCGATCGACGCGGCATGAATGGCGTAGGCGCGATCCTCGCGCGGCTCGACGAGCACGTCGTATGTCTCTCCGGGGCCGAAGCGGAACGTGTCGACCTCGACGGGCTGCACGTCCTGCCCGTCGGCCTGCACGACCCGCAGCTTGAGCCCGGGCACACGCACGTCGAACATGGTCATCGCCGCACCGTTGACGAAACGCAGCCGCACCTTCTCGCCCGGCCGGAACAGCCCGGTCCAGTTGTCCGCCGGGCCGCGTCCGTTGACCAGGAACGTGTAGCCGGTGACGTCGGCGAGATCGGTCGGGTCCATCCGCATCTCCGCCCAGTCGAGCCGGTCGCGGATGATCGCCTGCCGCTCCTCCGAGGACTTCGCGCTCGCCAGCGCGCGCGTCAGGTCCGGCAGCGTGCGCCGCCGGTCGTTGAAGTAGCCCGGCTCCTGCTTCAGCTTGCGCAGGATGGTGCTCGCCGACAGCGGATGGCTATCGCTCAGCATCACCACATAGTCGCGATCCGCCCTGATCCGCTCGCCGCCCGACGGCGCGATCACGATCGGCGCGTACAGACCCTCCTGCTCCTGGCCCGCGGAATGGCTGTGATACCAGTAGGTACCGGACTGCCGGACCTTGAAGCGATAGGTGAAGGTCTCACCCGGCTTGATGCCGGCGAAGCTCACCATCGGCACGCCGTCCATGGCCGACGGCAGGAGGATGCCGTGCCAATGGATCGAGGTCTCCTCGGCGAGGCGGTTGGTGACGTTGATCGTGACCTCCTCGCCTTCGGTCCAGCGCAGCGTCGGCGCCGCGATCCGGCCGTTGATCGAGAAAACGCGGCGTTCCTGCCCGTCGATGCGTACCGCGGTCCGGTCGATCACCAGATCGTAGGTGCCGGCGAAGGCCGGCGTAACCCACGCCGCGACCACGATCGCCATCAGCCAACCAAGGAGACGGCGGACATATCGATTTTCCCTCCCCCGTCTTCGGGGGAGGTGGCCGCGTCTTACGCGGACGGAGGGGGTCAGAATCATGCAACGCTGCAACCATGACCCCCTCCGTCGCGGATTACCGCGCCACCTCCCCCGAAGACGGGGGAGGGGAATTTCCAACCCGACTGCCAACCGATGAAGCGCATGTCAGCGTCTCCGGCTGTCGAGCACTTCCATCAGCTCGTCGATCTTGATCTGGCGATCGCGCTCGTTGCCGGCGTGGAAGGCATGCGCCACGCAATGTTGCAGATGATCGTGCAGGACCTCCTGCTCGACCTTGTCCAGAGCGGCGCGAACCGCGCGCACCTGGTTGATCACGTCGATACAGTAGCGGTCTTCCTCGATCATGCGCGACACGCCGCGCACCTGGCCCTCGATCCGGCCGAGGCGGGCGAGCTGCGATTTCTTGAGCCGATCATCCATGCTTGAACCATACCCCTGTAGGGTATATCTGACAAGCACCATGAAGCACGACTGCTGCAGCCACCACCACGCTCCGCCCGAGACGGCGATCGATCCCGTCTGCGGCATGACGGTGAAGATCGCCGGCGCGAAGAACACGACGGTCCATGACGGCCATACCTACTATTTCTGCAATCCGAAGTGCCTGACGAAGTTCACCGCCGAGCCGGCGCGCTACCTGGCGCCGGCCGAAGCCGCTCCTGCGCCGAAGCCCGTCGCCGCGGGCACGATGTTCACCTGCCCGATGCATCCGGAGGTGCGCCAGGTCGGGCCGGGAAGCTGCCCGATCTGCGGCATGGCGCTGGAGCCCGAGGAAGTCTCGCTCGACCAGGGACCGAACGAGGAGCTGGTCGACATGACGCGCCGGCTGTGGATCGGCGGCGCGCTCGCCGTTCCCGTCGTCGCGCTCGACATGGGCGGGCATGTCCTCGACCTGCCGCACGGCACATCCTCGTGGATCCAGCTCCTGTTTGCCACGCCGGTGGTGCTGTGGGCGGGCTGGCCGTTCTTCGTGCGCGGCGTGCAGTCGATCGCGCGGCGCGCGCTCAACATGTTCACGCTGATCGCGCTCGGCACCGGCACGGCCTGGCTGTACAGCGTCGCGGCGACCGTGATCGGCCGGCCGGTCTATTTCGAATCGGCTTCCGTCATCATCGTGCTGACCCTGCTCGGCCAGGTGCTCGAGCTGCGCGCCCGCGAGGCGACCTCCGGCGCGATCCGTGGCCTGCTCGGCCTCGCCCCGCGCACCGCGCTCCGGATCGCGCGCAACGGCAGTGACGAGGAGGTCGCGATCGAGGCCATTGCCGTCGGCGATTCGCTGCGTGTCCGGCCGGGTGAGAAAGTGCCGGTCGACGGCGTCCTCACCGACGGCAACGGCTCGGTCGACGAATCGAGCGTTACCGGCGAGCCGATGCCGGTCGACAAGGAAGCCGGTGCGCGCGTGATCGGCGGCACCGTGAACCGCAGCGGCAGCTTCGTGATGACCGCCGAGAAGGTCGGCGCCGACACGATGCTGGCGCGCATCGTCAAGCTGGTGTCCGAGGCGCAGCGCAGCCGCGCGCCGATCCAGCGCCTGGCGGACTCCGTGGCCGGCTGGTTCGTGCCGGCCGTGCTGCTGGCGGCCGTGATCTCGGCCGCGGCCTGGCTGATCTGGGGACCGCCGCCGACGCTGGAGCATGCGCTGGTGGCGGCGGTGTCGGTGCTGATCATCGCCTGCCCCTGCGCGCTCGGCCTGGCGACGCCGATGTCGATCATGGTCGCGGTCGGCCGCGGCGCGGCGGCCGGCGTGCTAGTGCGCAATGCCGAGGCGCTGGAGCGGCTGGAGAAGGTCGACACGCTGGTGATCGACAAGACCGGGACGCTGACGGTCGGGCAGCCCGAGATCGTCGAGGTGACCGGCGGGATGGAGACGCTGCGCCTGGCCGCCAGCCTCGAACGCGGCAGCGAGCATCCGATCGCGCGGGCGATCACCGCCTTCACGCTGGAACGGCGCCTCGCACCGGCGGCGGTGAGCGACTTCCGCAACCACGCCGGCCGCGGCGTGTCGGGTACCGTCGAGGGCAAGCGCCTCCTGCTGGGCAACGCGCGGTTCCTGAAGGAGAACGGCGTCGATCTCGGCAGCTTCCAGCGGCCGGTCATGCTCGCCGTCGACGGCAAGCTCGCCGGCACGATCCGTTTCGAGGATCCGATCAAGGAGACCGCGCCCGCCGCCCTCGACGCGCTGCGCAAGGACGGGCTGCGCGTCATCATGCTCACCGGCGACAACCGGCGCACGGCGGAAGCGGTCGCCCGTGAGCTGGGCCTCACCGAGTTCGAGGCCGAGGTCCTGCCGGAAGACAAGGCGAAGGTGGTCGCGCGGCTCAAGGGCGAAGGAAGGATCGTCGCCATGGCGGGCGACGGTATCAACGACGCGCCGGCGTTGGCCGCCGCCGATGTCGGCATCGCGATGGGCACGGGCACCGACGTGGCGATCGAGAGCGCGGGGATCACGCTGGTCAAGGGTGACCTGACGGGCATCGTCCGCGCACGGACCTTGTCGCACGCGACGATGAAAAACATCCGTCAGAATTTGTTCTTCGCCTTCGTTTATAATGCAGCCGGCGTGCCGATCGCCGGCGGCGCGCTGTTTTCCCTTTTGGGACTGATGCTTAGCCCGATGGTGGCGGCGGCGGCGATGGCCCTGAGCTCGGTCAGTGTCATCACGAATGCGTTACGGCTGAGGCGGCTGCGGCTCTGAGCTTCATGCGGCTGACCCGACCCGTGTCGTAAAATCGAGGCATGTCCGCCGGCAAGTTCGATTTCCTGGTCAACGTCTCCGAGGCCGCTTTCCAGAGCATGGTGATCGCCACCATCGAGAGCTTCCTCGTGCCCGGCCGCGCCGGCAAGGCGCGCCGCCTGACTCGCCAGCGCGAGACCTTCGGCCTGCTATGGGGTTACGAGACGGTGACGGCGAGCAAGGCGCGCTGCTTCAACGTCGAGGTCGCGCACGTCGACACCAACGCCGAGCGCGGACGCAGCTCGGTGATCCCCTCCAAGGGGCTGGAGACGGTCAACAAGGCGCTGCCGGCCTATTGGCCGAACCTCAAGTTCCTCGGCGACTTCCACAGCCATCCGTGGACGGCCCGCGAGCCGTGGCCCAAGCGGCCGTTCCTGTCCGAGAGCGACCGCGACAGCATCGAGAACGACGCCGCCTACGCCCAGCTCGATTTCCGGGTGGCGCTGCTGCTCAACATCCAGAAGCTCCGCCGCAAGGGCTCGATGATGCCGAGTTTCACGCACGACAACACGCTGGAATTCCGCATGAACGACCTGCGCATGAGCCTCGCCGCCTGGGTCGCCTGCCCGACGAAGAACGACGCGAAGGAGCCAGCGCTCTACGTCATCCCGCGGCCCGTCGCGGTGGCCCAGACCAAGTGGAAGCGCGAGCCGTGGCATTCGAAATGCCGGCCGATGAATGACAAGCGCGTCTGGCTGAACGCACCGGTCCACCATTTCCTGACATCGCTCGGTGATTGACGCCGCTCAGGCTCAGGGCTGGGACCGCGCCACTCCGTGGCGCCTCATGAGCGCCACGGAGTGGCGCGGTCCCAGCAAAAGAAATAGGAATGAGCAACCTGTCGGTTCCAACCACGTTCATCCGCTCTCAGGGGAGGCGTTCTTGACCAGGCATCCATCGCGCATCGGACGGTTCGTCACCGCCCTCGTCCTCGTCCTTGCCCTCTCCTCCTGCGGCTACAACAACATCCCCACCCTGGAGGAGCAGGCCAAGGCGAAGTGGGCGGACGTGCAGAACAACTACCAGCGCCGCGCCGACCTCATCCCCAACCTCGTCGCCACCGTGCAGGGCTACGCCAAGCAGGAGAAGGACGTGCTGACCGCCGTGATCGAGGCGCGCGCCAAGGCGACCCAGGTCAGGATCGACGCGTCGCAGCTCTCCGACCCCGAGAAGCTCAAGCAGTTTCAGGATGCGCAGAACCAGCTCACCGGTGCGCTCGGCCGCCTGCTGGTGGTGAGCGAGAACTACCCCGACCTCAAGTCGAACCAGAACTTCCTCGCCTTGCAGTCCCAGCTCGAAGGCACCGAGAACCGCATCACCGTCGCGCGGCGCGATTACATCGAGGCGGTGCGCGCCTACAACACCGAGCTCAAGACCTTCCCCGGCGTGCTGTGGGCATCGACCTTCTTCCGCTCGAACAAGCCGATGGCGGAGTTCGCGGCCAACGACAACGCGCAGACGGCGCCGCAAGTGAAATTCTGATGCCGCGCCTTGCCGGGGCGGGCCTGCGCCTGCCCGCCGCGGCCTTCCTCGCCCTCCTCTGCCTGGCGGTCGCCGCCCTCGCCATCGATTTCCCGGCGCTCACCGGGCGGATCGTCGACCAGGCGAACATCATCCCCGCCGAGACGCGCGCGGCGCTGGAACCGAAGCTGGCCGATCTCGAGGCCAAGTCCGGCATCCAGCTCGTCGTCGCCACCGTGAAGTCGCTCGAGGGGCAGGAGATCGAGCCCTACGCCAACCAGCTCTTCCGCGCCTGGAAGCTGGGCGAGAAGACGAAGAACAACGGCGTGCTGCTGCTCGTCGCGCCGAACGAGCGGCGAGTCCGCATCGAGGTCGGCTACGGGCTGGAAGGCACGCTGACCGATGCCCTGTCGAAGGTGATCATCACCAACGCCATCACGCCGCGCTTCAAGGCCGGCGATTTCGGCGACGGCATCCGGCGCGGCGTCGACGACATCATCACCGTGCTGACGACCGATTCCTCCGAATGGCAGCAGCGCCCCTCGCTGCGGCTGGACGAACCGAGCTCGCCGCAGGTTCCGGACTGGGTCATCCTCGTCGGCCTGCTCGCCGTGATCGTCCTGGCGATCGTCTCGCCCGGGTTCCGCGGATTCCTGCTCGGTATCCTGATGAGTTCCGGCAGCGGACGGTCGTCCGGCGGGGGCGGCTGGTCCTCGGGAGGCGGGTCGTCCGGCGGGGGATTCTCCGGCGGCGGCGGTTCCTCCGGTGGCGGCGGCGCATCGGGGAGCTGGTGATGACCTTTTCGGACCGCGATCGCGCGCGCATCTCCGAGGCGATCCGAACGGTGGAGTCGCGGACATCGGGCGAGATCGTCTGCGTGCTGGCGCGCAGCTCCTCGGACGCGACGGCGCTGCCGGTCTTCATCGCCGCCGTGCTGTCTCTCGCGCTGCCCTGGGGCCTAGTGGCGTTCACCGCGCTGGCCGTGCGCGAGATCCTGCTGTTGCAGGTGGCGGCATTCGTCGGGCTCGCCCTGGTCCTCTGCCTGCCGAAGGTGCGGGTCGCGCTGATGCCGCGCGCGGCGCGGCGCGCCGCCGCGTACCACGCGGCGATGGACCAGTTCGTGGCGCGGGGCATCGCGCGCAAGAAGGACCGCGCCGGAATCCTGATCTTCGTGTCGCTCGCGGAGCGCTATGCCCGCATCGTCGCCGACGAGGGTATCGCCGCTCACGTGTCGCAGAAGGAATGGCAGGGCGCCGTCGATGCCCTCGTCGCGCACATGCGCGACGGCCGGATCGCGGACGGATTCATCGCCGCGATCGGGCGTTGCGGCGACGTGCTGGCGACGCATTTCCCGCTTGCCGCAACGAAGCGTGACGAGCTGCCGGACCGAATCTACGTGATCTGACGGTATGCCGCCGCTTGCCTTCGGTGGCATCCTTGCTAACGTTCATTTCATCAAAGCGACTGCCCTGGCCCTTGTCTGATCCCTCGTTCCCGACCGGTCTCGTCACCTTCCTTACGACCGATATAGAGGGCTCGACCGCGCTGTGGGAGCGAGAGCCGCAAGCCATGCGCTCCGCGCTCGCGGCACATGACGCCACCTTGCGCCAAGCGGTAAGCGATGCGGGCGGCGTCGTCTTCAAGCATACCGGCGATGGCCTGCTGGCGGCTTTCGCGACAGCCCATTCGGCCGTCTCGGCGGCCGTGGCGGCCCAACGTGGGCTGAAGCTGCCGGTGCGCATGGGGCTCTGCACCGGCGAGGCGGAGCTACGCGAAGGCGACTACTTCGGGCCGCCGCTCAATCGCGCAGCGCGGGCCATGGCGGCAGCGCATGGCGGACAGATCGTGATGACGGGCTCGACGGCGGCGCTGCTGGACATGGCGGACCTGCTCGACCTCGGAGAGCACCGCCTTCGAGGGCTGAGCACGCCGCAACGTCTGTTCCAGGCAAATGGCACAGGACTGAGGGTGAAGTTCCCGCCGCTCAATGCAGCGACGGTCGGCGCCGGCAACCTGCCCACCCCCGCCAACGCGATCCTGGGACGCGGTGCCGAGCTCGACGCGGTCCAGGCTTTGCTGGCGGACACCCGGCTGCTGACACTCACCGGCGTCGGCGGTGTCGGCAAGACACGGCTGGCCCTCGAGATCGCTTCGCGAATGGGAGCGCGATTTCCGGATGGGGTGTGGTGCTGCGAACTGGCCGCGATCGGCGAGCCGGATGCCTTACCGCACGCCGTTGCCGCGATGCTCGGGGTGAGCCAGCAAGCGGGCCGGACGCTGGCCGAAAGCCTCATCGAGTCGTTGGCCGGGCGGCAACTGCTGCTGGTGCTGGACAATTGCGAGCATCTCCTCGACGCCGTTGCCGGCCTCCTGAACCAGGCGTTGCCGCGTTGTGCCCGGCTGAAGGTGCTGGCAACCAGCCGCGAAGGGCTGGCGGTCGGCGGCGAGCGGCTGTTCCCCGTCACCCCGCTGGCGGTGGGCGAGGATTCTCCGGCGGTCAGCCTGTTCGTCGAGCGGGCCCGTGCGGTGGCGCCCAGCTTCGACGGAGCGAGCGCCCCGGAGGCGGTGGCCGAGATCTGCCGACGCCTCGACGGCATACCCTTGGCAATCGAACTGGCGGCCGCGCGGGTGCGTGCGCTTACGCCGCGTCAGATTCGCGATCGCCTGAACGAACGATTTCGCCTGCTGGGCGGCGGACGCGCCCTTGGTCGCCACCAGACCTTGGCGGCGGCAGTGCAATGGTCGTACGACCTGCTGAGCGAGGCCGAGCGCATCGCGCTCCATCGCCTGGCGGTTTTCGCGGGCGGGTTCGAGCTGGAGAGTGCCGAAGCCTTGTGCGCCGGCGACGGAATCGAAAGCCACGACGTGCTCGATCTGGTCGATTCGCTCGTGCGCAAGTCGCTCTTGACCGCCGACTCCGGTGGGCATGCGGTACGCTACGGCATGTTGGAGACGATCCGGCAGTTTGCATGGGACAGGGGAGCGGGCGCGATCGAAGCGATCCGCGAAAAGCATGCTCTGTGGTTCGCGGGCGAATCGGACCGGCGCTTCGGCCAATGGCTCAGTCCCGATCAGGCGGCCTGCTATCCATGGCTCGAAAGCGAGATGGACAATCTCCGCGCGGCCTTCCGATGGTCCGTCGAACGTGGCCGCGTCGATCCCGCGGTACGCATCGCCTCCAATATCGGTGACATGGCCCGCTTCATCCTGCGCGAGGAGCCCGCCGACTGGGCGGGGGAAATGGTCGATGCCGCGCGCGCGACACGCCATCCGCGGCTGATCGTGCTGCTCACCTGGGCAGCGAGCAGCGCCTGGGGCTTCCAACGCTTTGAGGCAGCGAAGCGCTTCGCGCACGAAGCGATCGAGCTGCTCGGCGACCCGGCCTTCGATCCGTTCGTTCAGACCTACGATGACCTCGCCATGGTGGCGATCTTCGAGGGCGATGGTGCCTCGGCAGCAGCCTATGCGCGCGACGGTGCCGCCCATCCGGTCGATGCGCGCGACCGCTTTTGCACGGCCCACCTGCCGTGGGCGCTGGTGCTCGCCGGACAGGCCGAAGAAGCGCGGACGTGCGCTGCCGAATGCCTTGCCAAGGCCCGCACGGCAGGTGTGCCGAGCTCGATCGCGCTCGCCTGCCTGGGAACCGGCCTGGCGCTCGCGCCGACCGATATGGCGGCCGCAGTTCAGACCCTGCAGCAGGGGCTGGAGATCGCCCGGCGGTCGGGCAACCGCCTATGGGAGAAGCTGATCGCCATCGAGATGGCGAACCTGCAGGCGACCTCCGGCGAACCGCTGCAGGCGCTGCAGAGTTTCCATGATCTGCTCACGCTCTCGGACGGCGTGCGTGACGCATTGTTCGTCTCCAATGGTCTCGGCGCGCTGGTCCGGCTGTTCGTCCGCCTCGGTCGGCATGAGGCGGCGTTGGTCGTGCATGGCGCGTTGCCCAAGGTCATCGAACGCGGTGGATCGTTTGAGCAGCTCGAAAGCGCGATCCTCCAGGCTCGCCGAGCTTTAGGCGCCGGCGACGCGGAGGCGGCCCAGGCGCGGGGCGCTGCAATGCCGCCACATGACGCCTACGACTTCGCCCGTCGTGAAGTCGAAAGCGCGCTGGCGGACAGCTCGTCCGACGGTGCCGCCGCCCCGCGCGCCCGCTTCATCGCCGATTCGCCCGGGCGAACGTCGATCTAGTCGACCGCCTTCTCGATCAGCTTGTCGTCGTTGGAGACGATCGCCTTGTCCTCGGCACCCCACAGTTTGCGCGTGGCCTTGAACCGCGACATCAGGAAGTCGCCGGACATCACCGGCGGATATTTCGCGTCGGCGTCGCTGACGCCGAGGTCGCGCGGATCGACCATGGTGCGGAAGTTGGGATTGCAGAACAGCGGCATGGAATAGCGCGACTTGTCCTGCAGATGCACGACCCTATGGACGGTCGCCTTGAAGCGGCCGTTGGTCCAGCGCTTCATCAGCTCGCCGATATTGATGACGTAGCTGCCGCGCAGCGGCGTCACGCTCATCCATTCGCCATCCTTGCCCATCACCTCGAGGCCGCCCAGCATGTCCTGCCACAGGATGGTGACGATGCCGTGGTCGGTATGCGGTCCCGACGCCTGGTCGGAGATGTGCAGGCCCTTCGCGCCGAGATAGTGGTTGATCACCATGTCGGCGACCGGCTTGGTGAAATGGCGGGTGAAGAAATCCTCCGGCTTGCCGAGATAGAGCGCGAAGCCCTCCAGGATCTTCATGCCGAGCTTGTAGGTCTCGCCGTAATAGGTCTCGACTGCCTCGCGGAAGCCCGGCGTGTCGGGCCAGTTGTTCGGCGCGTAGAGCGGCGTGCCGGCCTTGACCTCGGGATCGTCCGCGGTCACCGGGAAGCCGAGGTCGAAGCTGTCGCGCGCGCTCGCCTTGCCGTTGGCATGGACCGTGTCGCCGACCTTGCGGTAGCCGCGGTTGTTGCGGTCGCACTCGACCCTGAGCTTCTCCTCGTCCGGCAGGGAGAAGAAGCGGTCGACCGCGCCGAGCGCCCGGTCGATCACCTCGGTCGAGACGTTATGGTTCACCGCGTAGAAGAAGCCGATATCGTCGCAGGCCGCGCCGATCTTCGCGGCGACGGCCATCTTCGCGGCCGGATCGTTGCCGTAGAGGGCGCCGATATCGACCAACGGGATGCTGGCCGGCATCGCCTGGGCCTGGGCCGAGAGTCCTGCTGCCATGGTTGCCTCCGATCGGGTTACCGTCTCGGGTCGCCGGCCCGCCAGTCGAGCCGCCGCCCCAGCCAATGAACGAAACTGTATATCAGGAAAGACAGGGCCGTCGCGAGCAGGGCTACGGCGTAGACCTTGTCGCCGCGGTAGTTCTGCATCGCATTGTTGATCACGTAGCCCAGCCCGGTCGAGGAGATCATCCATTCGGCGGCGATCGCCACGATGATCGAGCCCGAGCCGGTGATCTCCTGCGCCGACACGATCGCGGGGATGGCATAGGGCAGCCGGACCTGGCTGAAGGTCTGCCACCAGCTCGCATTCAGGATGCGCATGCGGTCGAGCTGGACCTCGTCGGCCGCGCGCAGGCCCTGCATGGTGTTGACGAGCACAGGGAAGAAGCCGGCCAGGGCCACGATCGTGGTCTTGCTCAGCAGCGAATCGCCGAATGCCAGCATCAGGACGGAGATCAGGGCGATGTAGGGGACGTTGCGCAGGGTGATCGCCGCCGGCATCAGCATGTGGCGGGTCGGCGGCAGCAGGTCGAACAGCACCGCCAGGCCGATGCCCGCGACGTTGGCCCATAAAAAGCCGATCGCGGCGACTTGCAGGGTCGCCAGCAGGTGCTCGAAGATGAAGGCGCGATCGACCCACAGCACCTCGATCACCCGCTCGGGTCGCGGGATGACGAAGGCCGGCAGGCCCGAGAACCAGATCGCGAGGTACCAAAGCAACAGCACCGACAGGATGGGCGTCGCCACGCGCGCGATCCAGCTCAGGGTCGAGGTCATGCCGCCTGCACGCTCCGCTGCATCAGCAGCCCACGCACGTGGCCGGCGATGGCGACGAAGCGCGGATCCTGCCGGAAGGCGGGCTCGCGCGGACGCGGCACCGGCACGGAGACGACCTCCATCACCCGGCCGGGCGAGGGCGAGAAGACCAGCAGCCGGTCGGCCAGCATCACCGCCTCGTCGATATGATGGGTGACGAACAGCACGGTCTTGGGCCGCAGCGCCAGCTCGCGGTCGAACCACTCGCCGATCTCCTCGCGCTTCATCTCGTCGAGCGCGGCGAACGGCTCGTCCATCAGCAGCACCGAGGGATCGTGCGCCATCGCCGAGGCGATATTGACCCGCTGCAGCATGCCGCCCGAGAGCTGGCGGGCGCGCTTGCCCTCGTGGCCCTCCAGCCCGAACTCGCGCAGCACCTTGGCCGGATCGAAGCCGACCTTGCCGGCGATCTTCTGGGTGAAGCGCACGTCGTCGATCGCCCGCTTCCACGGCAGCACCGCCGGCCGCTGCGACACCAGCCCGAGCAGCCGCTTGCGCCGCGCCTCGGCGGCGCTGTCGTCGCCGATCCGCACCTCGCCGCTCGACGGCGCGACGAGGTCGGCGACGATGCGCAGCAGCGTCGTCTTTCCGCAGCCCGACGGCCCGACCAGCGCGATGAACTCCCCGGCCGCGATCTCGAGATCGACCTGCTGCAGCGCCCAGGTCTCGCCGAAGCGCCGCGAGACGCCGCGAATGGAGATGGGTGAGGCCATCTCTCCTACTTCTTGTCGAAATGCTCGTTGGTCATGACCTCGGCGACCGGAATCGTCTTCGGGATCTGGTCGCCTTCCTTCAGGAAGGCGATCATGTCGGACCACACCTCGGGATCCATCGTGAGCGGACCGTACTTCTTCGAATACTCGCTCTGGAACAGCGGGTTCTGCAGCTTGAAGCGCCAGGCGAGCTTCTTGGCGTCCTCGACCTGCCCGGGGAACTTCGCGAGGATCTCGACCGATTCGTCGGGATGGTCGATGACGTACTGCATGCCCTTCTGGACGGCGCGCAGGTAGCGCTTCACCAGCTCGGGGTTCTTCTTCAGCGTGTCGCCGGAAGTGAAGATCACGTCGGTGTAGAGGCGCACGCCGTTGTCGCTGAGCCGCACGGCGCGCCACGCCTTGCCCTTCACGGTCGGCGGCGCATCCGGCTTGGCCGCTTCCTGCTCGATGGCGTAGGTCTGGTTGACGATCCAGCCCAGGAAGAAATCCATCTTGCCGGCCATCAGCGGCTCGACCGTCGCCTGCGCCGGCACCACCTTCACCTTCGAGGCGTCGATGCCGGCCTTCTTCGCGAAGGCGTTGAACAGGAACTCCGTGCCGACCTGCGTGCCGACGGTCTTGCCCTCCATGTCCTTCGGCGTGGCCGGCGGCGCGTCAGGCGCGGTGATCGTGAGATAGGCCGACGGCGCCTGCTGGAACAGCGTGCCGATCGCCACCACGTCGACCGGATCCTTGGCCAGCCGCGCCGTCACCACCGTCATGCCGTTGGTCGCCAGGCCGAACTGCGCCTGGCCGACGGCGACGATCGGGATCGGGTTCTTGCCCGGGCCGCCGTCGACGATCTTGTGGTCGATGCCCTCCTCTTTGAAGAAGCCCTTGGCCTCGGCCATCATGATCGGCGCGTACTCGCCGTTGCGCAGCCAGCCGAGCTGGGTGACCGCCGTCATCGGCTGGCCGAGCGCGCCGAACGCCGCCAGCGAAACGACCGCAAAAGCCGACAACCGGATCGCAATTCCCCGCATGAGTCCCCCTTCAAAACATCTTGATTGCCGGCAATTCTAGCATCGGGAACGGTGCAATTGTCATGCCGTCGATGCTACAGGATCGCCATGCGAAGGTGCCTCCTTCCGCTCGCCGCGCTCCCGGCCTTCCTCGCCGGTCCGGGTATGGCGCAAACTTCCGACGAGGCCTACTGCGCGCGCCTCGCCGAGCTCGTGATCCGGTATGTCGGCAAGCAGATCAACGGCCAGAACCGGCCCGACTCCGAATCTCTGGTAGCGATCGACCGCTGCGACCATGGCGACACGGCGGCGGGCATTCCGGTGCTGGAGCGCAAGCTGCGGGACGCCGGCTTCACGCTGCCACCGCGATAGGACGACGATGAAGCGACCGACGATCCTCGCGCTGCTCGCGGCGCTTCCCGCCGCCGCAGCGGCACAGAGCGACGACAAGGCCTACTGCGCGGCGCTGGGCGCGCTCGCCTCGCGCTATATCGGCAGCGCCGGCGGCGACGGCCGGCAGGCGCCCGACCTCAACGTGCTGGGCGCGATCACCGACTGCAGCAAGGGCCGCTACGACAAGGCCATTCCCTATCTGGAGAAGCGCCTGCGCGATTCGCGCATCACCCTGCCGCCACGCTGAGCGGCTCGCCCGTCAGGCGGCGATAGGCTTCGAGGTAGCGCTTGCTGGTGGCATCGACGACCTCGGGCGGCAGCGGCGGCGGCGGGGCGTCGCCGTTCCAGCGGCCGGCATGGCGCTCGACATCGAGCCAGTCGCGCAGCGGCTGCTTGTCGAAGCTGGGCTGCGGCCGGCCGGGCGCATAGCCGTCGGCCGGCCAGAAGCGCGAGCTGTCGGGGGTCATCACCTCGTCGATCAGCATGATGCCGCCGTCGCGATCGCGCCCGAACTCGAACTTGGTGTCGGCGATGATGATGCCCTGCGCGGCGGCGACGTCGCGGCCCCGGCCGTAGACCAGCCGGGTCAGCCGTTCGAGCTCGGCCGTCACCCCGGCGCCCAGGATCTCGCGCATGCGGCCGACGGTGATGTTCTCGTCGTGGCCGCTCTCGGCCTTGGTCGCCGGGCTGAAGATCGGCGTGGCGAGACGCACGCTCTCGCTCAGCCCTTCCGGCATCGGCTCGCCCGCCAGCGTCCGGCTGGCGGCATATTCGCGCCATGCCGAGCCCGAGAGATAGCCGCGGATCACGCATTCGATCGGGAACACCGTGCCGCGGCGGCACAGCATGGCGCGCCCGACGAGCGCGGCGCGATGGCCCGCCAGCGCGGGCACCGCGGCGACGATCTCGTCGGCGTCGGCCGAGATCATGTGGTGCGCCACCAGCCCGCCGAGCTGGCGGAACCACCAGGCGCTGACCTGGGTCAGCACCGCGCCCTTCATCGGGATCGGCTCGGCCATCACCACGTCGTAGGCGCTCACGCGATCGGTGGCGACCAGCAGCAGCCGATCGCCGTCGACCTCGTAGACGTCCCGCACCTTGCCCCGCGCGATCCGCCGCAAGGGCAGGTCGCTGACCGTCATCAGCATCACTCGCTTCCTTTCAGCCGTCCTGAGCGAAGCGAACGACCTCGCGCCGGCCGCGCACTCGGTGATCGCTCGGCCAGATCCATCGCTACGCTCGGGATGACGAACCTACTTCTCGCCGTTCATCTCGTGGAACACTTCCTTCGCCGTCAGCAGCGCCTCACGCACCGAGGGCAGGCCGATATAGCCGCCGAGATGGAGCAGCGCCTCGGACAATTCGTCCTCCGTCCAGCCCTGGTTGCGCGCCATGCGCAGGTGGATCGCCAGCTCCGGCCAGCGCGCCTGCGCGGTATCGGAGATGACGCAGATCAGCGCCCGCGTCTTGAGGTCGAGGCCGGGCCGCGTCCACAGCATGCCGAACACCGCCTCGCGCGCATAGTCGCCGAACTTCTTCATGATCGGGTCGTCATAGACCGTCGCGTTCATCTTCGCGGCGTACTTCTCGCCCATCAGCTTGCTGCGGACCTCGGTGCCCTTCTTGTAGTTCTCGCTCTCGGCCATCGTTTCCTCCGTCTTGGACGGCGGAGCCTAGCCGCTTCCCTATGGCGTGCCTATGCCGGCAAGCGGCCCGCCCTCTCGAATTCCTACGGGCGCAACGCCTACCTGATCCTCCGACAAGGAGATTGGCATGCGCCTGACAGAACCCCCGAGTTGCCACCCGTTTCGGTCCATCGAGCACGTCCTCGCCATGAGCCACGCCGGTGCCGAGCCCCATGTCGTGGTCATCGGCCGCGATGCCCTGCCGGCCGTTCTTGCCTTGCTGCGGCACGGCTGCGCGAGCGTTCGCTCGTTGCGGCCCGATGCGGCGGCGCCGGATTGCGAAAGGGCCGACCTGGCCTGGATCCTCGATGTCGAAAGCGAACGCGAGCTCGACGATGCGCTCCGCGCCGCGCATCGCCGCGCCCCCCTGATCGTGCTCGAAGGCGCCGCCTGCCGCTTCTGCCGCGAGCTGCCGCGATACGCCGAGCGCGCCGGCCTCGACGTGGTGTCGTTCGACCATGTATCGCAACGCGTGATGCTGGCTCCGCACACGGCGCTCGCGATGGCGGCCTAGATGCACGCCGCACGCCGGGCCGGCGCCGTCGCCACGATGCTGCTCGCCGCCGCGCTCGGCGTCGCAGCCGTCATTGTCGGCCGCGTACTGATCTTCGAGTATTTCCACGGTAGTGCCGAGGCGATCCGCGAGCTGCTGCACCGGCTCTCGCCCTAGAGCATCGAGCGATTAATCTGACGCATATCCCGAGTGCATGAAGAAGTTCC
>CAMFJT010000086.1 GCA_945957125.1 uncultured Rhodospirillales bacterium
GCTCCAAGCCCGTGGCGTCGGCTTCGGCGCATTTCCTCGTCCAGTCCGACGACGAACCGCCATCGCTTTGAAAGACTGCATGTTCTCAAGACGGAAGGGTCAGGTCATACCTTTCGGCGTTGCGCATCATGTAGGTCTCGCGCGGCTCGACCCGGTGGCCGCAGGCGGCGGCATCGACCATGTCGAGGAAGGTGTGCCAGCCCATCGCGTTCAGCTTCACGAAGGCTTCGAGCACCGGCAGGTGGGTGAGGCCGAGCAGCGTGCCTCCGTTCATCGGTACCAGCGCGAGGCTGAGGTAGGACTCCGGAAACGCCGACTCCTGCTCTCCCGGCGAGAAGATGTTCCAGCTGTAGGCAAGCATGCGGGAGGGCTGCCATCGGGTGACGGTTCCGCGGATGTGACCGTCCATCAGCTCGACCTTGCCGCCGACCCCGGGCTCGATGATCCCCTCGCCGTACCAGCCCGGCAGCCGGCCGACTTCGGTCAGCACCGCCCACACCGCGTCCGGCGCGGCCGCGATCGGCCGCTCGAACAGGACCATATGCGCATGGGTGAATTGCGCGTCGTGGCTCATGGACTTTCCCGCCTCTTGCTGTAGACAACGCCGGCCATGGATTTCGACTCCCTCCGCCGCGATCGCGACGACATCGTGCGCGATGCCGCGCCGTTCGATGCCTATCGTGCACCGGGCGACCTGATCGATTCAAATCACCCGCAAATCCTGTCCTTCGCACGGCGGGTGGCGGGCGAGGGCAGCGACCGCGAGAAGGCGCGGCGGCTCTACTATGCCGTGCGCGACGGGCTGCGTTACGACCCCTACAACACGCCGATGCGGCGCGAGGCCTATCGCGCCAGCACGACGCTGTCGGCGGGGCACGGTTATTGCGTCAACAAGGCGGGGGTGATGGCCGCGGTCTGCCGCGCCGCCGGCATCCCCGCGCGGGTCGGATATGCCGACGTGCGCAACCACATGACGACCAAACGACTCAGCGACCTGATGGGCGGCAGCGACACTTTCTACTACCACGGCTACACCGATGTCTGGCTCGACGGCCGGTGGGTCAAGGCGACGCCGGCATTCAATCGCGAGCTGACCGAGAAGTTCGGGCTGAAGCCGCTCGACTGGGACGCGGTGGGCGATTCGATCTACCACCCGTTCGATCTGAGCGGCCGGCGTCACATGGAATATCTCGGCTATCGCGGCGTGTTCGCCGACATCCCGTTCGAGGAGATCCGCGACGCGTTCCGCCACTACTATCCGCGCATGACGCGCGAGCAGGAGGCCATGCCGGCCGGCGGCTCGATGGGCGGGGACTTCGGCGCCGAGGGCGCGGCGGAAGCAGCGAAGAAGTGAAGGCCGCGCCGCGGTCCGCCGCCTACGTCGCGATGCTGCTCGGCCTGTCGAGCTTCGGGCCGCTGACGATGAGCATCTACACGCCGGTCATGCCGCTGATCGGCAGCGACCTTTCGGCCGGCGCCGATGCCGTCAAGTTCACGCTCACCACCTACATGCTGGGCTTCGCGGTCGGCCAGCTCTTCTATGGTCCGCTGAGCGACCGCTTCGGCCGCCGGCCGGTGGTGCTGTTCGGCGTCGCCTTCTTCACCCTCACGTCGGTTGGCTGCGCCTTCGCACCGTCGATTGCCGGGCTGATCGGTCTGCGTATCCTGCAGGGGCTTGGCGCGGCATCGGGGGCGGTGCTCGGTCGGGCACTGACGCGCGACGCGTACGACTACAAGGAAATGCCGATCGTCATGAGCTGGATCGCGCTCGCCATGAACGTGTCGCCGGCCCTCGCGCCGTCGCTCGGCGGCTTCCTCGGCGAGCACTATGGCTGGCGCGCCACCTTCTGGTTCGTCGGCGCCTTCGGCCTCGTGCTGCTCGCCTGCCTGGCGCTGTTCCTCGGCGAGACCAACCGCTACCGCAGCGAGCGGATCGATCTCGGCAGCCTGACGCGCGGCTCGGGCGAGATGCTGCGCGACCGGCGCTTCCTCGGCTACATCCTGACCCTGGGCTTCGCCTTCGCGATCAATTTCGGCATGCTGGCGGGCACGCCCTTCATCCTGCAGGACAAGCTCGGCTTCTCGCCGCGCGAGTTCGGGCTGATCGTGCTGGTCTCGGTCGCGGGCTTCGCCTCCGGCAACTTCGCCAACAACCGGCTGGTCGGCCGCGTGCCGCCGGTGTCGATCCTGCGGCTCGCCGGCTGGTTCCACATCGCCGCGCTGACGACGATGGGCGCGCTGTCGCTCGCCGGGGTGGCGACCTGGTGGGCGATCGTGCTGCCCCATACCGTGCTCAGCTTCGGATCGGGCATGATCGGGCCGAACGCCAGCGCCGGCGCGGTCGGGCTGTATCCCCGCCTCGCGGGCACCGCGTCATCCTGGGTAGGATTGGCCCAGATGGGCACGGGCGCGGTCGGCACGGTCGTTGTCGCCGTGCTCACCTCCATGGGCAGCCGCTACATCGCCATGCCGCTCGTGGTCGGGCTGCTGCCGTTCGCCATCGCGACGGTGCTCGCCGCGCGCCTGCTCAAGGTGTCGCCGCTCGTGCGATGATCTCGCGCGGGGCGAAGACGCCGGCTTCGATCATCGAGCGCATGTTGGCGAGCTTCTGCGCGGCGGTGGCGCCCATCACGACCGGCAGGCCGATCGGCGGGCCAGCCTGCGCGACACGCTGCTGCATCGACTGAAGCGCGAAGTCGCGGCGGTCGCGCTCCTTTATGACCGTGAAGCCCGCCGCCGCGAGCGCCGACCGGTAGGCGTCGGGCGTGTCGATATGGTTGGTCGCCGGCTCCGACGACCACGGCACGGGATAGGCGAACGCTCCGTCGCCCTGGCGCATCGCGTCGTAGATGCCGAAGATGCCGCCGGGCCTCAGAACGCGTCGCACCTCGGTGAAGACTGCCTTCTTGTCGGCGATGTTCATGCCGACATGCAGCATGTAGGCGCTGTCGAAGCTTGCGTCGGGGAAGGGAAGGTTGGTCGCGCTTGCCTGCCGGAATGACGCCTTGTCCGCCATGCCGACCCGTCGCGACAGTGCCTCCGCGACCGCGACATATTCCGCGGTGAGGTCTATGCCCTCGACCCGCCAGCCGCGCTCCGCCGCGAAGAAGCGGGCCGGCCCGCCGATGCCGCACCCGACATCGAGCACCGTCGCCCCGGCCGGCAGGTCGATCTGCTCGCCCAGCGCGCGGGTGGCGGGACGGCCGCCGATATGGAACTCGTCGACCAGCGCGAGGTCGGCGTAGGTCAGGGCGTCGATATCCTTGCCGCCCCGCTTCAGGGCTTCGAGCAGGGCGGCCTCCAGCCCGCCATGCGTGTAGTGCTGCGAGACGCTTTGCTCGAGGCTCATGCTTTCCTCCACCCGATGACCTGCGCTACATCCTGCGCAGGAATACGAGGAGAGGGAACGGAAAATGGCGAACATGCTGAAGGACAAGGTCGTGCTGGTGACCGGCGCGGGCGGCGGCATCGGCCGCGAGATGGCGCTGCTGGCGGCGGCCGAGGGCGCGAAGGTCGTGGTCAACGACCTGGGCGGCGCGGTCGACGGCGAGGGTGGCGGTTCCACAAGCCCGGCGCAGAAGGTCTGCGATGAAATCGCGGCGGCCGGCGGCAAGGCCGTCCCCAACGGCGACAGCGTGGCCGATCCGGCGGGCGCGGAGAGGATGATCAAGGCCGCGGTCGAGAATTTCGGCAGGATCGACGGCGTGATCAACAATGCGGGCATCCTGCGCGACCGCATCTTCCATCGCATGAGCCACATGGACTGGAAGATGGTGATCGACGTGCATCTGAACGGCTCGTTCAACACCAGCCGCGCCGCCGCCAACTACTTCAAGGAACAGAAGTCCGGCGCCTTCGTGCACTTCACCTCGACGTCCGGTCTCGTCGGCAACTTCGGCCAGGCCAACTACTCGGCGGCCAAGATGGGCATCATCGGCCTGTCGCGCTCGATCGCGCTCGACATGGCGGCCTTCAACGTCCGCTCCAACTGCATCTCGCCGTTCGCGTGGACGCGCATGATTGGCACGATCCCCGCCGATACCGAGGCCCAGAAGGCGCGCCTGGAGCGCTCCAAGAAGATGACCCCGGCCAAGATCGCGCCGATGGCGGTGTACCTCCTGTCGGACTCGGCCCAGGAGCAGGGCATCACCTCGCAGATCTTCGGCGTGCGCATGAACGAGATCATGCTGTTCAACGCCAACCGCCCGGTGCGCTCGGTGCACATGTCGGACGGCTGGACGCTGGAGTCGATCGCCGAGGTCGCCATCCCGTCGATGAAGAACTACTTCACCGACCTCAAGCGCTCGCCCGAGTATTTCACCTGGGATCCGATCTGAGATCTCCTGCTTAAGTCCCCCTCCCTGGCCCTCCCCCTGCGGGGGAGGGGACCTGAACTTCTCCCTCCCCCGCAGGGGGAGGGCCGGGGTGGGGGAAGGCAACACGAAGGAAAGCTTGACCATGGCCGACATCCGCAAGAACGAGCCAAAGATCGATGCCGACGAGGTCCTCGCCGGCATCGTCGAATGGGTGTCGATCGAGAGTCCGAGCCATGACGGCAAGTCGGTCAACAAGGTCGTCGACCATGTCGAGGGCCAGTTCCGCGACCTCGGGCTGAAGCTCGACCGCACGCCGGGCGTCGACGGATTCGGCGACATCCTGGAGTGCAAGACGCCGGCGGACTGGAGCACCGGCGAGGGCAAGGGCATCCTGGTGCTCGCCCATCTCGACACGGTCCATCCGATCGGCATGATCGAGCGCGACCTCAAGATCCGCCGCGAGGGCGACAGCATCTTCGGGCCGGGCATCTACGACATGAAGGCGGGCGGCTACATCGCCTACTACGCGCTGCGTCATCTCGTGCGGCAAGGCAGGAAGACCAAGCTGCCGGTGACGTTCCTCTTCATCCCCGAGGAGGAGGTCGGCAGCCCGACCTCGCGCGCGCGCATCGAGGAGGCCGCGCGCGGCCACAAATACGCGCTGGTGATGGAGCCGGGCCGCGACGGCGACCGCGTCGTCACCTCGCGCAAGGGCGTCGGCCGCTTCACGCTGAAGGTCAAGGGCGCGGCGAGCCATGCCGGCGTGCGCCATCAGGACGGCCGCAGCGCCATCGCCGAGATGGCCCGCCAGATCGTGCGCATCGAGGCCAAGACCGATTATGCGCGCGGCATCACCTGCAATGTCGGGCTGGTGAGCGGCGGCACGGGCGTCAATGTCGTGCCGGCCGAATGCACCGCCGAGGTCGACCTGCGCGTGCCGAGCCAGCAGCTCGCCGATGAGATGACGCACTGGTTCCTGAACCTCGAGCCGATCGGCAAGGATGTCGAGCTCACGGTGACGGGCGAGATGAACCGCCCGCCCTACCAGAAGGACGCCGGCATCACGTCGCTGTTCGAGAAGGCGCAGGCGATCTATCGCGAGATCGGAAAGGAGCTGCTCGACGTCCCGCTGACCGGCGGCGGTAGCGACGGCAATTTCACCGCCGCGCTCGGCATCCCCACGCTCGACGGCCTCGGCGCCGACGGCAAGGGCGCGCATGCCGCGTACGAGCAGATCTATTACTCGTCGCTGGTGCCGCGGACCTACCTCTGCACCCGCCTGCTGGAGACGCTCGAATGACGATCACCGTCTATCATGCGAAGAACACGCGCTCGATGCGCGTGCTCTGGGTCCTCGAAGAGCTGGGCGTGAAGGCCGAGATCAGGAGCCTCGCCTTTCCGCCGAGCAAGCGGCAGCCCGACTACCTCACGGTCAATCCGACCGGCACGGTGCCGGCGATGGTCGACGGTCCGACGGTGCTCACCGAGTCGATGGCGATCTGCGACTATCTCGCGGCCAGGCACGGCCCGTCCCTGCTCGTCGGCGCGGACGATCCGGCGCGGACCGACTTCGTGCAATGGCTGTGGTACGGCGAGTCGACGCTGATGACGCCGCTGTCGCGCATCGCGACCGTCTCCCGGCTCGGCCGCAAGGGTGCCGACATCGACGCCGTGCTCGACGACGCGCGCGGGAATGCCGGCGTGCGGCTCACCGCGCTCGAACGGCGGCTCGAAGGCCGCGACTTCCTGGTGGCCGGGCGCCTGACCCTGGCCGACATTTCCGCCGGCTACCCGCTGCACCTGGTCGGCCTGTTCGGCCTGGACCATCTCCTCGGCCCGCGCTCCGCCGCCTACCGCGACCGCCTGCGCGCGCGCCCTGCCTACCAGCGCGCCATCTCGGTCGAGTGAGGGCTACTCGATCAACTCGTCGGCCAGCAGGGTCGGCGGCACGGCGATGCCGAGCTGCTGCGCCGTCCGGGCGTTGACGACCAGGACAAACTTGCTCGCCTGCTCGATCGGCAGGTCGCCCGGGTTTTCACCGCCGAGTATCTTCGCAGCGTAGATGCCGGCGCGGCGGAAGTCGTCGAGCAGGTCGGCCGAGTAGGACATCAGCAGCCCCGCGCGCGCCCAGTCGGGATAGGTGCCGACCGTCGGCTTTCCCGGTGCCAGGACGAGCGGCAGCACGCGCGCCATGTTATTGTACAGCAGCGGCTCGCCCGAGACGTACAGGGCGTCGATCCCGTCCTTTTGGCTTGCAGCGACGGCGCTCTCGACGAGCCTCTCGATGGGACGGTGCACGACTTCGAAGCCAAAATGGCCGGCCACGTTGCGCAGGGCGCTCCGCTCTGCCACGGCCAGGATCGATGTCGCGGTGCCGATGAAGCCCAACCGCTTCAGATCGGGCACGAGCTGCATGAACAGGCCGATGCGCTTCTGCGTGACCGTCTCCTCGCCACCGGCGGCGTTCATCACGTTGCCGGTCGTGTTGCCGCCCGGTCGCACATAGCTTCGCGCGAAACCGGCCTTGATCGGATCGGCGGCATAGGACGTGAAGACCAGCGGCAAATCGGGAACCGTGTTGTGCACGGCGACGGCCGCCGCGGCCGAGGCGACGACGAGGCGCGGCTTCAGGGCCGCCAGTTCCTGCGCGAGCCCCGGCAGGCGGTCGAACGCGCCATCGGCGTAGCGCAGGGCGAATGTATAGTGGGTGCTTTCCACCATGCCCATCTCGCGCATTCCCTGGCGAATTGCGACGAGCCTTTCATTCGCGAGCTTCGCATTCCCAGGAACGAGCACCGCGACGAGCGGCAGCTCCTTCTGGGCCACTGCATGCCATGGGAGCATGGCGACCGCTGCGCCGAGTGCTCCTCCGAAGTCGCGTCGTCTCATTCGCCGATCTGATCACGCCCGATGGCCGTTGGCCAGAGAGCCGCTCCATTGCGCGACGGTCTACGAACCGCGCGGCCCGCCGACCAGACGCGCGGCATTCTGCATGTCGACCGCCAGCGCCAGCGCCGTTGCGCGGTCGAGCTGGCTCGATATCCCGACGGAGGCCAGCGTGTGCCTGATCGTGCCTGCGGCATCGAGCACCGGTACGGCAACGATGGTCACGCCTGCGATGTAGTTGCCACGGTCGATGCTGAAGCCCTGGCGGCGGGTCGCTTCGACCTCCCGGCGCCAGGTCGCGTAGGATGGCGCGTTGTTCCAGCGTAGTGCGCGGAAGCGGCGCTCTATCTCTTCCGGTGGATGGCGGCTGAAGGCCGCGACGCAGCGGCCTGTCGCCGAGATCGTCGTCGGGAAGCGGCTGCCGATGTCGACATGCAAGCGGACCGGCGCCTGGGTCTGCGACAGTGCGACGACGATCATGTGGCGCAGGTTCGGCACGTCGACGCCGATGGCGGTGACCGGATAGCGCCGCGACAGCGCGTCGATGTGCGGCTGAACGGCGCTCGGGAAATCGGCCCGTTCGAGCGCATTGCGAGCCAGGGCAACGGTGCCCAGGCCGAGCCGGTATCGCTTGCCGTCATCGACCGCCACGAGTTCCTCGGCGACCAGCGCCCGCAGGATGTGCAGCGCCGTGCTCGGCACCAGCCCCAGCTGCTGCGCGATCGCCTTCATGCCCATCGGCGCCTTGGCCCGCCCGAGCAGGCGCAGGATGGCGACGGCGCGGGTGACGGCGGGAACGGCACGAGGGATCATGGTTGTCCATATACAATTATCGATTTTTCTGTACAACTGACGTGCATCGGCAGACCTTCGGGCGCCATGAAGCTCACCGACTTCACGCGCTACGCCGATGCCCAGGCGCATTTCTCCGGCGCCAGGCTGTGGGAGCTGTTCGACGGCGACCGCGAGCGGCTGAAC
This sequence comes from uncultured Rhodospirillales bacterium, assembly GCA_945957125.1. Classification (GTDB taxonomy): domain Bacteria; phylum Pseudomonadota; class Alphaproteobacteria; order Reyranellales; family Reyranellaceae; genus Reyranella. The sequence goes on from CAMFJT010000086.1 coordinate 8,181, forward strand.
ATCGCGCACGAATGCATCGACCGGCATGTCGAGGGCGAGAAGACCGCCGTCATCGTGATCAAGGCCGCGGGTGGCGAAGAGATCCTGAGCTATCGCCGGATCAGCGAGGACTCGGCCCGCTTCGCGCACTGGCTGCTCGCGCAGGGCGTGGAGCCGGGTGACCGGATCGCCATAAAGCTCGAGCCGTCGCGCGCCTTCTATGCCGCGGTGTTCGGCGCGATGAAGGCCGGCGCTATCGCCGTGCCGCTGTTCACATTGTTCGGTCCCGACGGGGTGAAGCTGCGCGTCGAGGACTGCAAGCCCAAGCTCTTGATCGAGACCGACGACTTCCTCGCGGGGCTGGAAGCCTTCCCCGCGACCTTCACGCCGGACACGCGTGCCGACCAGCTCGCCATCTTCCAATACACCTCGGGCACCACCCGCGAGTTACCGGAAGCGGTGAAGCACACGCACCGCGCCGTCGTCACGCTGATGGTCGCGGCACTCTATGGTACCGGGCTGCGGCCGGGCGACCGCTTCATCTGCCCGTCGTCTCCAGCGTGGGGCCACGGCCTGTGGCACGGCACGCTGGCGCCGCTGGCGCTTGGCCTCATCATCGGCGCCTATGCCGGCAAGTTCGACGCCACGCGGCTCTTGCAGGCGCTGGAAGACCATCGCTTCACCAACATCTCCGCCGCGGCCACGCACTACCGCATGATGCGCGTCTCGGGCGCGGCGTCTAGGCATCGCTATTTCCTCGACAAGACCTCCTTCACCGGCGAGCCGATCGACAGCGAGACGGCTTCCTTCTGCGAGGCGACGTTCGGTCGGCCGATGTGCAGCATGTACGGCACTACCGAGATCGGCGTGATCCTGGTGAGCTATCCCGGCGCCGAGGACTTCGTCGTCAAGCCCGGCTCGCTCGGCAAGCCGATCCCGGGCGGGCGGGTCGAGGTGCACGATCCCGAGGGCAAGCCGTGCCCGCCGGGCACGATGGGCGAGATGAAGGTGTGGCGGCGCGACCGCTGGATCGCCACCAAGGATCTCGGCCGCACCGACGAGGACGGCTATTTCTTCCACGGCGGCCGTGCCGACGACGTCATCATCTCGGCCGGCTGGACGATGAGCGCCATCGAGATCGAGGATGCGGTGCTGAAGCACCCCGACGTGCGCGAGGTCGGCGCGATCGGCGTGCCCGATGCGTTGCGCGGCCAGGTCGTGAAAGCCTTCGTCGTGGCCGACCGACCGGGCGACGAGGCCTTCGCGAAGGAGATCCAGGATCTCGTGCGCGTGCGCCTCAGCCAGCACGAATATCCCCGCCTCGTCGCGTTTGTGGCCGAGCTGCCCAAGACGCCGGCCGGCAAGGTGAACCGGAAGATACTTCGAACAAAGGAACAGGCCCATGTCGACTGACACGATCGAGCGCAGCTTCCCCAAGATCACCGAGGAGGGCCTCGACGCGCTGCGCCAGCGCATCGGCGTCAAGATCGGCCAGACGGCCGAGCCGTGGTGCCACGAGGCCACGCGCGACAATATCCGCCACTACGCCCACGGCATCGGCGACGACAATCCGCTGTGGTGCGTGCCCGAGTATGCGAAGAAGACGAGGTTCGGCGACGTGATCGCGCTGCCGAGCTTCCTGTTCGCGACCAGCCGCATCGTCTCGGGCTATGTCGGCGGCCTGCCGGGCATCCATGCGATGTGGTCGGGTTCGGACTGGAACTGGCACAAGACCGTCAATCGCAACGACGAGATCACGACCGAGGCCTGGCTCAAGGACCTGATCGTGCACGAGACGAAGTTCGCCGGCCGCGCCGTGCAGCAGATCTATCATGTCGACTTCTTCAACCAGCAGGGCGACCTCGTGGCCGATGCCGATAGCTGGTGCTTCCGCACCGAGCGCGACCACGCCCGCGAGAAGGGCACCAAGTACAAGGAGCTGCGACAGAAGCCGGTGCGCCGCTACAGCGACGCGGAGCTGTCCGACGCTGGCAAGCTGTACGCCGAGGAGAAGATCCGCGGCGCCGAGAAGCGCTACTGGGAGGACGTGAAGGAGGGCGAGGCGCTGCCGACCATGGTGAAGGGGCCGATGACGGTGACCGGCTTCATCGCCTACGCGCAGGGCTGGGGCGGTCTCTACATCCGCGCCAACAAGCTCGCCTGGAAGCTGCAGGACGCCCATCCCGGCCTCGGCATCAAGAACCGCTTCGGCATTCCCGACTGTCCCGAGCGCGTCCATTGGGAGGAAGAGTTCGCGCATGAAGTCGGCGCGCCGGGTGCCTACGACTACGGCCCCGAGCGCGCCTCGTGGCTGACCCATCACATGACCAACTGGATGGGCGATGACGGCATGCTGCGCAACGCCACCTGCAAGATCCGCCGCCACAATCCGGCGGGCGACATCCTGTTCATCAAGGGCAAGGTGACGCGCAAATATGTCGAGGACGGCCGCCACCTGGTCGCCATCGAGCAGGAAGCGCGCCAGCAGGACGACGAGCTGTCGATCCTCGGCACCGGCATCGTCGAGCTGCCCAGCCGCGGCTGATGCCCGGCGCTCTCTCCGGCCTGAAGGTCGTCGATCTCTCGCGCGTGCTGGCCGGCCCGCTCTGCACGCAGATGCTGGCCGACCATGGCGCCGAGGTGATCAAGGTCGAGCCGCCGGCGGGCGACGAGACGCGCCATCTCGGCCCGCCGTTCGACGACGACGGCGTGGCGGCCTATTTCGGCGCGGTCAATCGCGGCAAGCGGGCGATCACGCTCGATCTCGCGCAGCCCGCCGCGCGCGCGACGCTCGAAGCACTGGTCGAGCAAGCCGACATCCTGGTCGAGAACTTCCTGCCCGGCACGCTCGACCGGTGGGACCTCGGATACGAGACGCTGCACCAGCGTCATCCCAGCCTGATCTATTGCTCGATCTCCGGTTTCGGGACAGATGGGCCGCTCGGCGGCCTGCCGGGCTATGACGCGGTGCTCCAGGCGATGTGCGGCGTGATGAGCATCAACGGCACGCCGGGGTCGGGAGCGACCCGCGTCGGCATCCCGATCGTCGACTATGTGACGGGATACAATGCGCTCGCCGGCATCCTGCTCGCCTTGCAGGCACGGCATCTGAGCGGCTGGGGCCAGCATGTCGAGGTCGCCCTGTTCGATACCGCGCTCAGCCTGTTGGTGCCGCATGCCGCGAACTGGCTGTGCTCCGGGCGGACGCCGGGACGGCTCGGCAGCGCGCATCCCAACATCGCTCCCTACGACAAGTTCCCCGCCGGCGACGGCGAGCTGTTCCTCGGCATCGTCAACGACGGCCAGTTCCGCCGCTTCTGCGCCGAGGTTGGCCGTGCCGAGCTGGCGACCGATGAGCGCTTCGCGACCAATCCGGCGCGCGTGCAGCATCGCGCCGCGCTGCGCGCCGAGATCGAGCGCACCCTGGCGCCGCTCGAGGTCGCGGAGATTTGCGCGGCGCTGATGAGGAACGGCGTGCCCGCCGGTCCGGTCAACACGGTGCCGCAGGCCTTCGCCCAGCCGCACGTCGCCCATCGGCAGATGCTGATCGAGCAGGACGGCCATCGCGCACCCGGCATTCCGGTGAAGCTCAGCGAGACGCCGGGCAGCCCGGGCCTGCCGCCGCCGAAAGTCAATCAACACGCCGAGCAAATCCTGGCCGAGCTCCAATGGCGGAAATCAAGGGAGGGAAACGATGAAGCGTAGGATGCTGATGGTCTCGGCCGCGGCGCTGGCGGCGCTGCCCGCGAGGGCACAAGCCTATCCCAGCAAGCCGATCCGCCTGGTCGTGCCGTACCAGGCGGGGCAGGGCACCGACGTTGCAGCCCGCCTGATCGCCGAGCCTCTCGGCAAGGCGCTGGGCCAGCAGGTCTTCGTCGACAACAGGCCCGGCGCCGGCGGCAATATCGGCACCGAGGCGGCGGCCCATGCGCCGGCGGACGGCTATACGCTGCTCATGGGCACAGTCGCGACCCAGACCATGAACGAGTTCCTCTATCCCTCGACCGGCTACGATTCGGAGAAGGACTTCGCGCCGATCATCCTGGTCGGCATGCTGCCGATGGTGATCTCGGCCAATCCCGATTTTCCGGCGAAGACCATTCCCGAGCTGATCGCCGCCGCCAGGGCGCAACCCGACAGGATCAACATCGCGCTGCCGAGCACGACGGCGCGCATCGTGCTCGAGCTGCTCAAGGCGCGCACCGGCGCGCCATTGTTCGGCGTGCCCTACAAGGCCTCCGCGACGGCAATGACCGAGACGATGGGCGGGCAGGTGCCGCTGATCATCGACACCGCGACGGCGACCCGCGGCCACGTCCAGGCGGGCAAGCTGAAGCCGCTGGCAATCACGACGCAGAAGTCGAGCGAGCTGTTGCCCGGCGTGAAGTCGGTCGCCGAGCAGGGCGTCGACGGTTTCGAGGTCACGGCGTGGAATGCGCTGTACGCACCGCGCGGCACGCCGAAGGAGGTCGTGGACCGGCTGAACGTGGAGGTGGCCAAAATCCTCGCGATGCCCGACATTCGTCAACGCCTGCTGCAGCTCGGCTTCGAGCCGACCAGCAGCACGCCGGAGCAACTCGCCGCTTACGAGAAGCAGGAGCGTGCCAAGTGGGGGCCGCTGATCAAGGCGGCGGGGTTGAAGGCGGACTGAGACGGGTCGAGGGAGGCCGGGACGATGCCGACGCAAGCCGAGAAGGGCCGACTGTTCAAGGAGCGACACGCCGGACCGGGCATCCTCGTCCTGCCCAACCCGTGGGACGCAGGCACGGCCCGGCTGCTGCAGTCGCTGGGCTTCGAGGCGCTGGCGACGACGAGCCTGGGCATGTCGAACGCGCTCGGCCGCGCCGACGGCGAGGGCGCGGTGAGCCGGGCCGAGCTGCTGGAGAACTGCCGCGTCATCGCCGAGGCGACCGACCTGCCGGTCAATGCCGACCTCGAGAACGGCTATGCCGACGACCCGAAGGAGGCGGCCACCATCCTGCGCGATGCAGCCGAGGTCGGCATCGTCGGCGGCTCGATCGAGGATTGGAGCGGCGAACGGATCTACGATTTCAACCACGCCGTCGAGCGCGTCGCCGCCGGCGCCGAGATGGCGCGCTCGCTGCCGGTGCCTTTCACCTTCGTCGCGCGCGCCGAGAACCTGATCCGGGGCAGGCCCGACCTCGACGACACGATCCGCCGGCTGCAGGCCTTCGAAAAGGCCGGCGCCGACGTTCTCTACGCGCCGGGACTGCGCGACCTGGCAACCATGAAGCTGGTCGCTTCCTCGGTCGGCAAGCCGATCAATGTGGTGATGAGCGCCGCCGACCCCGCGCTCACCGCGGCGCAGATGGAGGCGGTCGGCGTCCGGCGGCTCAGCGTCGGCGGCGCGCTCTCGCGGCTGGCGCTCGCCGCCTTCATGAAAGGCGCGCGCGAGATGAAGGAGAAGGGCGGCTTCACCTGGATGAACGACACGATGCCGAGCGGGGAGCTGAAGGCGGCCTTCAAGCGGTGATGCGCTTGCCGGGCGGTGGCGAGCATGGCCCGCCCGACATATAAGAGCGCTGACATGAAGGACGGTGACGGCTCGCCCGCCATCCCGCGGCCCGGCGAGGCCAAGCGCGGACCGGAGGGGCATCTCGGCTACCTGCTGCGGCAGGCGAGCGTGACGCTGCGCGGAGTGACGGACGCCGCCCTGGCCGAGCTCGGTGTAACGACTCCGCAATTTGCCGTGCTTACGATGATCGTGGCCTATCCGGGCATCTCTGGCGCGGACCTTGCACGGCTGGCGTTCCTGACGCCGCAGACGATCAACGTCATCGTGCGCAACCTCGAGCGTGATGGCGCGGTCGCGAAGACGGCGCATGCCACGCACGGCCGGATCCTGCGCCTGCATGCGACGGCGCGGGGGCAGGCCCTCCTGAAGCGCTGCCGGAGCCGGGTGGGCGAGGTCGAGGCCGAGCTGGCCGCGCTGCTGGGCCGGGACGAGGAGCAGGTGGTGCGACGCTGGCTGAGCGCGGTGGCGGAGAAACTGGCGGACGGCCGCTGACGCCGCTAGAGTTTTCGGAGTTGAACGGGGGAAAGAATGACGATTGGGACACTGATCCGCCGCGCTGCCCTGGCGGGCGTTGCGGCGGCTGCGTTGGCGGCGACGCCGGCCTTCGCTCAGAAGACGAAGCTCACGGTCTACACCGCGCTGGAGAACGACCAGCTCGATCCCTTCAAGAAGGCGTTCGAAGCCGACAATCCGACGATCGAGATCGCCTGGGTGCGCGATTCGACCGGCGTGGTGGCGGCCAAGCTGATCGCCGAGAAGGACAATCCCCGGGCCGATATCATCTGGGGACTGGCGGCCTCGAACGTCGGCGCCATGGCGGCGATGGGCATGCTCGAGCCCTACACGCCGGCCGGCGCGGCGGCGCTGAAGCCCGCCTTCAAGAGCGGCAAGACGCCGGACACCTGGATCGGCATGGACGCCTATCTCTCGGTGCTTTGCTTCAACACCGCCGAGGCCGAGAAGGGCAAGAAGCCCAAGCCTGTGAGCTGGGCGGACCTGACCAAGCCCGAGTACAAGGACTCGATCGTGATGCCGAACCCGGCCTCGTCGGGCACCGGCTATCTCACCGTCGCGGCCTGGCTGCAGACGATGGGCGAGGAGGCGGGCTGGAAGTTCATGGACGCCCTGCACCAGAACATCGCGCAGTATATCCATTCCGGCTCCGCGCCCTGTGTGCAGGCGGCCAAGGGTGAGCGGCTGATCGGTATCGGGCTCGACACCCGCGGCGCCTCGGAGAAGACCAAGGGCGCGCCGATCGAGCTGATCCTGCCCAAGGAAGGGCTGGGCTCGGAGATGGAGGTCACCGCCATCGTCAAGGGCACCAAGAACCTCGAGGCCGCCAAGAAGCTCGCCGACTGGGCCACGACGAAGAAGGCGAACGAGCTCTACGCCAAGACCTACCCGATCGTGGCGCTGCCGGGCGTGACCAACACCCCGCCGAACTACCCGGCCGACATCGAGAAGGCGATGGTCAAGAACGACGTCGAATGGATGGCCAAGAACCGCGACCGCATCCTTGCCGAATGGACCAAGCGGTACGACGGCAAGTCGGCACCGAAGAAGTAATGGCAGCGCCCTCCTCCTGTTCCTCTCCCCCGCCAGGGGGAGAGGCAAGGTGAGGGGGGCTTCGGAGGATGTGCGCAACCCTCTCACCCAACCTCTCCCCCTAGCGGGGGAGTGGGGAAAGATTCGCTTGCCGTATCTCGAAGTTCGAAATCTCCACAAGCGGTTCGGCGACTTCACCGCGCTCGGCGACATTTCGCTCGATATCGGCGAGGGCGAGTTCGTCTGCTTCCTCGGACCGTCGGGCTGTGGGAAGACCACCCTGCTGCGCGCCATTGCCGGGCTCGATCCGCAGACGTCGGGGACGATCCGGCAGAAGGGCCGCGACGTGTCGGCCCTGCCGCCGGCGCAGCGCGACTTCGGCATCGTCTTCCAGTCCTACGCGTTGTTCCCCAACCTCAGCGTGGCCGACAATGTCGGCTACGGGCTTGTCAGCCGTCGCCAGAAGCGGGCCGAGATCGCGCGCCGGGTCGGCGAGCTGCTGGCGATGGTCGGGCTGCCCGATGCCGGGCCGAAATATCCCGCGCAGCTCTCGGGCGGCCAGCAGCAGCGGGTGGCGCTGGCGCGCGCGCTCGCGACCTCGCCGGGGCTTCTGTTGCTCGACGAGCCGCTGTCCGCGCTCGATGCCCGGGTGCGGCTGCGCCTGCGCCACGAGATCAAGGCGCTGCAGCGCACACTCGGCGTCACCACCATCATGGTGACGCACGACCAGGAGGAGGCGCTCACCATGGCCGACCGCATCGTGGTGATGAACCAGGGCGCGATCGAGCAGGTCGGCGGGCCGCAGGACGTCTACCGCGCCCCGTCGACGGCGTTCGTCGCCGACTTCGTGGGGGCAATGAACTTCCTCGACGGGACTTTCACCGCGCCCGACCGGGTAAGCGTCGGCGCCGCCTCGTTCGCGTGCCTGCCGCAGGACGGGCTGGCGACCGGCAGCAAGGTCCGCCTCTGCATCCGTCCCGAGGACGTGCGCGTGCGCGACCTGCCGGCCGGCATTCCCAACCGGCTGACGGTCACGGTCGGCGAGCTCGATTTCGTCGGCGCGTTCTGCCGCGCGTCGCTGCGGGCGGCGGAGATCGCGCTGGTCGCCGACTTCTCCAGCAACCTGATGCGGGACCTCGGCGTGGCGCGCGGTAAGACGCTCGACGTGGCGTTGCCGCCCGATCGGCTGCGGGTCTTCACCGCGTGAGCCTCTCGACACCGCTTACGCGCGTGCGCGCTTCGCGCGACGACCTGCTGATGCGTGCGGGCGTTGCGCTGTTGGCGGTCGTGCTGCTGCTGATGGTCGGGTTGCCGCTGTGGTCGCTCCTGGTGAAGGGGTTTCAGGACCGCGACGGAAACTTTGTCGGGCTGGCCAACTATGTCTCCTACTTCTCGACGCCGGCGCTGTTCAATTCGGCGCTGAATAGCCTGCACGTCGCGGCAGTGTGCACGCTGATCGTGGTGCCGATCGCCTTCCTGTATGCCTATGCCCTGACGCGCGCTGTGCTGCCGCTGCGCTGGCTGTTCCAGGGCGTGGCGTTGATCCCGATCTTCGCGCCCTCGCTGCTGCCCGGCCTGGCGCTGATCTACCTGTTCGGCACGCAGGGCTTCTTCAAGTCTTGGCTGGGCGGCGGCCAGATCTACGGCTTTGAAGGCATCGTCATCGCCCAGGTCTTCTATTGCCTGCCGCACGCCATGATGATCCTGGTGACGGCGCTCGCGACCGCCGACGCCCGGCTCTACGAGGCGGCCGACGTGCTGGGCGCCTCGAAGCTCCGCGTGTTCTTCACGGTGACGCTGCCCGGTGCCAAGTACGGCGTGATCAGCGCCGCGCTGGTGGTGTTCACGCTGGTAATCACCGATTTCGGCGTCGCCAAGGTGATCGGCGGCAATTTCAACGTGCTGGCGACCGACGTCTACAAGCAGGTGATCGGCCAGCAGAACTTCTCGATGGGCGCGGTGGTCGGCATGGTGCTGCTGGCGCCGGCGGCACTCGCCTTCGCCGTCGACCGGTTCGTGCAACGCAAGCAGGTCGCGCTGCTCACCGCGCGTGCGGTGCCGCTGGTGCCGCGCCGGAAGGCGGGGCGGGACATCTTCTACACGCTGTTCTGCACGCTGGTGGCGGCGGGGATCCTCGCGATCCTCGGCATGGCCGTGTGGAGCTCGTTCATCAAATACTGGCCGTACAATCTCTCGCTCACCTGGGCGAACTACAAATTCGAGGCATTCGACGCCAACGGCTGGGATTCCTACACCAACTCCCTGGTGATGGCGGCGGGGGCGGCGATCGTAGGAACCGCGCTCACCTTCACCGGCGCCTGGCTGACCGAGAAGACGCGAGGCTTCCACCTGGTGCGCGACCTCGTCCGGTTGCTTGCGTTCCTGCCCATGGCCGTTCCCGGGCTGGTCCTCGGTCTGGGCTACATCTTCTTCTTCAACGCGCCGGCCAACCCGCTCAACTTCCTCTACGCCACCATGGCGATCCTGGTGATCAACACGGTGGCCCATTTCTATACGGTCGGCCACCTGACGGCGACGACGGCGCTGAAGCAGATCGACCCGGAGTTCGAGGCGGTGTCGGCCTCGCTGAAGGTGCCGATCTGGCGGACCTTCGCGCGCGTGACGGCACCGATCTGCCTGCCTTCGATCCTCGACGTGGCGGTCTATCTGTTCGTCAATGCCATGACGACGGTGTCCTCGGTGATCTTCCTTTATTCGCCCGACACCAAGCTCGCCTCTGTGGCGGCGGTGAACATCGAGGAGGCAGGCACGACCGCGGCGGCGACGGCGCTCTGCGTGGTGATCGTCGTGACCTCAGCAGCGGTCAAGGCGCTGCATCTGCTCGCCGACCGCTTCGTCCTTGGCCACTTGCAGGCCTGGCGTCGGCGCTGAGCGCCCTGAATTCCGGCGATAGTGGTAAGCTGCGTCGCGACGAACAAAAGGGAGGAAATCATGCGCCGCAGATTGTTTGCCGTGCTGGCCGTTGCGTTCACGATGGCCGGTTCCGCCATGGCTGCCGACTATCCCAAGCCGCAGGAAGGCGACTGGACCGCGAAGGACTTCCGGATTCACACCGGTGAAGTGCTGCCGGCCCTGAAGCTGCATTACCGCACGATCGGCGATCCGAAGAACCCGGCGGTGCTGATGCTGCACGGCTCGGGCGGCTCCAGTGCGTCGCTCCTCACGCCGGGCTTCGCGGGCGAGCTGTTCGGCGCAGGACAGCCGCTCGATGCCACGAAGTACTACATCATCCTCCCCGACGGGCTCGGCCACGGCCAGTCGGGCAAGCCGTCGGACGGCCTCAAGGCGAAGTTTCCCGCCTACGACTATGGCGACATGGTCGAGGCGCAGTATCGCCTGCTGACCGAAGGCATGGGCGTCAAGCACCTGCGGCTGGTGATGGGTAATTCGATGGGCGGCATGCATGCCTGGCTGTGGGGCGGGATGCATCCCGACTTCATGGATGCGCTGGTGCCGATGGCTTCGCAGCCGACGCCGATGTCGGCGCGCAACTGGATGATGCGCCGCATGATCATCGACGCGGTGAGGAACGATCCCGACTGGAATGGCGGCAACTACACGACGCAGCCCAAGGCGGTGAAAGCGGCGTCGGTGTTCTTCGGCATCGCGACGTCGGGCGGCACGCTGGCCTATGCGAAGCTCGCACCCACGCGCGAGGCTGCGGACAAGATGCTCGACGAGCGGCTGGCGGCGCCCTTTACCGCAGATGCCAATGACTTCTTGTATCAGTGGGCGGCGTCCGGCGACTACGATCCGACGCCGCTTCTGCCGAAGATCACCGCGAAACTGCTCCTGATCAATTCGGCGGATGACGAGCGCAACCCGCCGGAGACCGGCTTGACCGAGGCGGCGATGAAGCAGGTGAAGAACGGCAGCCTCTACCTGATCCCCGCCAGCGCCGACACGCGCGGCCACGGCACGACGGGCAATGCGCGGTTCTATACCAAGCCGTTGGCCGCGTTCCTGGAAGGCTTGCCGGCAGCGGTGCGATAGGTCGTGCGCATGGACGAGGGTCCGCCGCGGATCGAGGCGATGCCGCTCTACACCAACCTCGATCGCATCGCGCGCGGACTGGCGGCGCAGGGTATCGGGCCGGACGATCCGATTCGGCCCGAGCAGCTCTTCGCGCTCGACCAATGGCACTATCACGGCACCGAGGCCATCGCGGCGGCAGCGCGTGCGCTGGACCTCGGGCCGCATAGCCGTGTGCTCGACATCGGCGCGGGCATCGGCGGCCCGGCGCGATATCTCGCGCATACGACCGGATGCCACGTCACCGCGCTCGAGCTGCAGCCCGAGTTGCATGCGATCGGCGCCGACCTCACGCGGCGGGCGGGCCTTGCGAGCCGGGTGACCCATCTTTGTGGCGATGCGCTTCGTGAGCCGTTGCCCGACGCAGGCTTCGACGCGGCGGTGAGCTTCCTCGCCATCGTCCATATTCCAGACCGGCGCCGTCTCTTCGAGCGTCTGAGCCGCGCCCTGCGTCCCGGCGGTGGTTGCTACGTCGAAGACCTGTGCGAACGCGCCCCGTTCGCGCCGCGCGATCGCGAAGACGCCAGCCGGATCGTCTGTGCGAATTCCCTCACCAGCCCGGCAAGCTACGCGCAGGACCTGGCGGCTGCGGGCTTCCGCGATGTCACCGTCACCGACCTCACGCCGGATTGGGCGCCATTTGCCGCCGAGCGCCTTGCTGCGTGGCGGCAGAACCATGTGGCCTATGCCCGCGTGCACGGGGAGGGCGCATACGAGGCCCAGGAACTCTTCTACACCGTCATCGCGCGCCTTTACGGGACCGGCAGCCTCGGCGGCATCCGCCTCGTCGCGCGCGTGCCTTGACCGCGAGACCTTGCCAATCGCCGGGCTGACCGGGCCGTCCGCCAAAAGCGAGGGTTGCTTTCGTGGCTCTCCTCCGCGCAGATGATCGGCTTGGAGGCACGCGAGAATGTCGTCTGCAAGAAGCGGTGTCGTGATCATCGGCGGTGGCGCCATGGGGTCTTCGATTGCATGGCACCTTGCGCATGACCCGAACTTCGACGGCAGCGTCACGGTCGTCGAGCGCGATCCGACCTATGCACGGGCATCGTCGGCGCTGTCGGCGAGCTCGATCCGGCAGCAGTTCTCGACGCCGCTCAACATCCATCTGTCGCGCTACGGCATCGGCTTCCTGCGCCAGGCGAAGCAGCGCCTCGATGTCGAGCTGGGGGTGCGGGAGCCGGGCTATCTGTTCCTCGCCAGCCCGGCGGGCGAGGCGGTCCTGCGGGCCAATCACGCGATCCAGGGGGGCGAAGGCTGCGCGGTCGAGCTGCTCGAGCCGGCCGCGCTGGTCGGCAGGTTCCCGGCGATCTCGAGTGACGGCGTGGCGCTGGCCTCGCACGGCACGGCCAACGAGGGCTGGTTCGACGGGCCGGCACTGATGCAGGCGTTCCGGCGCAAGGCGCGCGAGCGTGGCGTGACGTATCTCGACGACGAGGTCGTCGGCCTCGCGCCGCATGCGGTGACGCTGCGTACCGGCCGCACGCTCGCCGCGCGCACGATCGTCATCGCGGCCGGACCGTGGTCGGGCGAGGTCTCGGCGATGGCCGGCATCGCCCTGCCGGTCGAGCCGCGACGACGCTCGGTCTTCGTCTTCGACTGCCGCGAGGCCCTGCCGCTGCTGCCGCTGACCATCGATCCGTCGGGCGTATGGTTCCGGCCCGAGGGCCGGCTCTGGCTGGCCGGCACCACGCCGGCGCCGGGCAACGACCTGCCGGGTGCGCCGCTCGAGGTGCAGCACCAGGAATGGGACGAGATGGTCTGGCCGGCGTTGGCTCATCGCGTTCCGGCCTTCGAGGCGGCCAAGGTGGTCAATGCGTGGGCCGGCTACTACGAATACAACACGTTCGACCAGAACGGCATCGTCGGCCGGCATCCGGAGAGCGACGGCATCGTCTTCGCCACCGGCTTCTCGGGCCACGGCATCCAGCAGTCGCCGGCGGTCGGCCGCGCCGTGGCCGAGCTGATCGTGCACGGCAGCTATCGGACATTAGATTTGTCGCCGTTCGGCTATGAGAGGATATCCGCCGGCCGGCCTGTGCGAGAGATCAACGTGGTGTGATAGGCTCGAGCGTCTCCAAGGAGTTCAGCCGTGCCCGATCAGCCGCTCGTCAATTCGGATCTGCAGTCCGCCCTCGCCGAGGTGCGGCAGGCCTATATCGACCGCAATCCCAAGTCCTTCGCCCGGCAGCAGGAGGCGCTGGAGGCGATGCCCGGCGGCAACACGCGCACCACTCTGCACAACGCGCCGTTCCCGCTCACCGTGGTGAAGGGCGCCGGTTGCCGGCTGTGGGACGCCGACGGCCACGAATACATCGACGTGCTGGGCGAATACACCGCCGGCATCTATGGCCACTCGCATCCCGTGATCCGTGCCGCGATCGACAAGGCGCTCGACCATGGCTGGAACTTCGCCGGCCGCAACGAGAACGAGGGCAAGCTGGCCAGGCTTATCGTCGACCGCATGCCGTCGATCGACCTGGTACGCTTTACCAACTCGGGCACCGAGGGCAACGTGATGGCGCTGGCCGGCGCGCGCGTCTTCGCCCAGCGCAAGGGCCGCAAGGCCGCGACCAAGGTGATGGTGTTCCACGGCGGCTATCATGGCGGCGTGCTCTATTTCGTCTCGGGCGGCTCGCCGGTGAACATGCCCTATGAATACGTCGTCGCGCCCTACAACGACATCGAAGGCACGCGCGAGCTGCTGCGCAAGCATGCCCCGGAAATCTTCGCCGTGCTGGTCGAACCGATGCAGGGCAGCCACGGCTGCCTGCCGGGCGATCCCGACTTCCTCCACATGCTGCGCAAGGAGACGTGGAGCCACGACATCACGCTGATCTTCGACGAGGTGATGACCTCGCGTCTCTCGCCCGGCGGGCTGCAGGGCAAGCTCGGCGTGATTCCCGACATGACGACGCTGGGCAAGTATATCGGCGGCGGCATGTCGTTCGGCGCCTTCGGCGGCAAGCGCGAGATCATGGAGCTGTTCGATCCCACGAAGCCCGATTCGTTGCCCCACGCCGGTACTTTCAACAACAACGTGCTGACCATGGCGGCAGGGGCGGCGGGCTACGGCGAGGTCTATACGCCCGAGGCGGCAAACGCCCTCAACGCCCGCGGCGAGAATATCCGCGACCGGCTGAACGCGATCTGCCGCAAGGCCGGGGTGGCGTTCCAGTTCTCCGGCATCGGCTCGATGATGACGGCGCATGCCACGACCCGGCCGATCCGCACGGCGGCCGATATCGCCGCGTCCAACCAGGACGCCAAGGAGCTGTTCTATTTCGACATGGTGGCGGCCGGCATCTGGATCG